>QEVD01000304.1 GCA_003576975.1 Candidatus Zhuqueibacterota bacterium | reverse complement strand
GTTTAACGCGGGCGCCAAACGGCAAACCATACAGTTGAGTTTCGACATTCTCAATGTTCCGAATTTGATCAATTCGAGCTGGGGTGTGCGCAAAGTTGCAAGCGCCTCAGCAACTTCACCACTGCGGCTGGTAAATTTTGATGGAACCAGCGGCGAGCCGGTTTTCAATTTCACCGGGCCGTCCGAGACGTTCATCGACGATGCCGGGTTGAATTCACGCTGGCAGATTCAGGTGGGATTGCGGTATATGTTCAACTAATTTTCTTATTCTTATTCTAATTCTATTTCAACGTCCGGGTGCCTTGTGCGTCCGGACGTTTTTGTTTCAAGCCCAGCCTGTCAATTCCTTTCCGTGAACATAGCTAATCCATGATTCTCAATTTACTCTTCTCGGCAGTTTTCTAATTTTTACGCGGCTACAGGTGATAGACGCTAATACCGTAGCAGCGAAACAGGGGGAGTACCTACCTGGTTCCATAACGCATCAACATTAGAAATTTCCTTTCTTGAATATTCTAACACTAGTTATGGATACAAATTATCTTCTGGGTACTGTCAATTGGAGCAATGCAGATTCTTCTCGATTACAAAGCTACGGCTCTTGGTGATAGAAAAGCCAGACAACGTTGAGTTTTTCTGTTTCAGCTAAGTCTGGGTTGAGCATGAAGATTGAGTCTAATTGTAGTCGCTCACAATCGAAAGGGGTAAAAATGATCTTTGGAGACGAATTAGTAATCACAAAGGAAGGTATCCATATTAGCGATAAGAGCCTTAAAGCAATTGGCATCTTCCCGGATACGAAAATATATATGCAGCCGCTTCGCACATTTGAATATCGTGAAACGGAGCCAGGTCACTATTATTCGAATGATCTTTTGGTTACTCCGATTCATCCTTCCATGTGGCCATTTGTCATTCGATTCGTTTTGCGCTTAAGAAATCGACCGGGTACCATACAACGCGCATTCGAATTCTTTCGTAAATACAATATCAATATACTATTCGCTGAGTGCACCCGATCAGGCCATCATCATATTACCCTCAATGTTCTTGGAGAGCATCAACATCTTCAGGCAATTACAGTCAAACAATTATTCCAAAAACTCAATAACTGGCAGTCGAAAGCCATCAAACATAGGCCTAATGCTGGCGAGTATCTGTCCTGGCTGTCAGGTATAATAGAAGAATTCATTCGTATACAAGATGCCTCCTTAGACGGAGCGAAGGAACCAGATGGAATTCCAAAGTGGAATGGGCATAACGAAAAGCTGGAATGGAAAAACAAAGATATTGGCCTTCTTAACAAGGTGGCAGAGTATATATCTTTCAAACATTACGCAGGCTTATCATTGGAAGGTTTCTTGGAGGCAGAGATTAGAGAAGCTCAGCCTCAAGTTGCCAAAATTGAACACGAATCTGGTGAAAACCATCGCTCTCCTCACGAAACGTATCAATACGTAGAATATCAAACGCTCCCTGTAAGAGTTGTTCTTGATGCGATCCTGATTTACAAGAACATAATATGTGACTACCTCAAATTGCGACTCATCCAAGATTCTCTAACGCGCCCGGTCCCAAATCAAGAACCTTTGCAGCTCTTTTCGTTCTACTTGTATAACGTGCAATACTATGGGGGATTAATGGACAACACCACATTCGGTTTCAACATTTTGAGATTGTCCAATAGTCACGATTACTTTGATAGCATTATCAGCGACATTCGAAATAAGCTGCAAAACGTCAAAAATGAGCTAAAGCGACCATCAGATTTCGGTACGCGAATAGACCTTGATCCTGTGCTTATTTCTTCATTGGAATTCCTGAGCCACGCATATTATCATAGAATATATGCACGCTATTTTGTTAGTAAGGCTCAAGAAAGTTTTATTCCCTTTCCTGACTTAAAAGAGCATCCAACAGATTTTCTGAACGCCATCTTGCCAGACCGAAAGACTGCCACCCTCGCGATCGCATCCAGCAACACGGACGACTACACGTTGCGATTATGCCCGATTCCGATTAGAGCATTGAATCGTTTTCGAAGCATTAAAATCGCCGAATATGCAAGGGAATGTCCAGATCAGTGCTCCAAGGAATGGTTTAGTGAAACGAAAAAGAATGACATACTCGACTTAAAAGTAGAACCTGAAGAACCCGGATCAGAGAATTGCATTCGGCCATCAATTGAAGTACCTGAAAAAGACACTATCAGTGGTTACAAAAGTCGGAAGGACCCTTCTTGTCCTGGTTCAAGTGTCGGTCTCCTTGAGTGCATACTGAAATCGTTAGAAAAAGTCAATAAAAGTAATGAAGGCCCTCAATATCTTCTCAGTCAATGGAGGATGTACAATCAACTATTCAAAATTACAAGAAATCATGAATCGGGCGCTATTCACCTTCTTGTCGAAGCAACTGGACCTAACTTTTTTGGTTTCTCGAATGATTGTTGGGATCAAGAACTGAAGGAACGTTTTGATGTTGAACTCGGGCAAGATTATTCTCGGCGCCATATCAAGATAGGAAAAGTCTGCGCCACAGAGATATCCGGTGGACGTGTGTTTGTTTCCCTCTCGTTCGGACATCCAATGAAAAACAAATGGATGGAATGCGTAACAAGGATAGGAAAGGATTTAGGTTTTCACAATATTTCCACTGTGGAGACTTTTACTCGACCTGTAACCGATGAAGTCGCACTTGGCATAAAAAACAGCCACGCCATGTTTCAGATACTCGCACTGCCTTTGGCAAAGGAGAGCGAAGTCGTGACATCTCGTCGCGAAGACAAACATTCCAAGCTAATGTGGTTACACGCCGAATACTTGACGGCAAGAACGAATGGATTGAAAATTGTTAGGCTCGTTGATGAAAACTCAATTGACACAAATACCATCCCAATTGGGCGAGATCATGCAAGTTTTATATTCTCTGTATCCAAACCATTTGATGACTTTGAAAAAATCGTCCATGAAGCATTTCTGCACCTGAGGCGTGACCTTGCAGACAACCTTGGACTTAGATAGAAATTGATTTTGTTTTTTTATGCCGTGCATAGTACTAGCCGGCGCAGACAAAGAAACCTCGCAAATGCGCATGGGTTCTTCATATTTTACAGATCAAAGAATTTACTGATGTTCGGTATTTACCTTGACAAGAATAGCCTTGATTTTACTGGCTAAAATTTGTCAAGTCAATTCGCGATTGTCAGTAGTAAACACTTTGAACTGCTGATCAGTGCGCCATGAATTCAGGCAGCCATGTTGCCACTTGCGGAAAAAAGATCACCAGCAGCAATGCCAGTACCTGTATGATAATGTAGGGCACAACGCCACGATAAATGTGAGTCGTTTTGATCTCGGGCGGGGCCACGCCTTTGAGATAAAAGAGCGAAAAACCAAAGGGCGGTGTGAGAAACGAAGTTTGCAGGTTGAGCGCCAATAGAATACCGAGCCACAACAAATCAACCTGCATTTTGACAAAAATCGGCGCGACCACCGGCACGATGATAAAGATAATCTCGATGAAGTCGATGAAGAAGCCGGCGATGAACACGACGACCATCACCAAAGCCAGAAACGCATGCGGCGTAAGATTGGAGCTGATAATCAATTCGGTGAGATAGCGATCACCGTGCATGCCGCGAAAGACCAATCCGAATGCCGTAGCGCCGACGAGAATGATAAAAACCATGCTGGTGAGAAACGTGGTCTCGCGCATGACGGCGTTCAGCGTTTTATAATTAAGCTTTTTGTAGAACAACGTCAGTAGGGTGGCGCCTAACGCGCCTACCGCCGCAGCCTCGGTGGGCGAAGCGACGCCCCAAAAAATCGAGCCGAGCACCGCGATCATCAATGCCACCGGCAACAAGAATGCGAGCAAAATTTTTTTTGCCATGTGCCGCCCCTGGAAACGATCAAGCTCGGCGGCAGGCATTGCCGGGGCCGCGTGTGGTTTGAGCCATGAAATGATCGCGATCCACAAGAGATAGATCAAGACCAGGCCTATCCCGGGAATGAATGCGCCGGCAAACAAATCGCCGATTGGAACATTCAGAATGCTGCCCAGCAAAACCAGCACAATGCTGGGCGGGATGATTTGACCAAGCGTGCCGGCGGCTGCAATTGTGCCGGTGGTTAGTTCGGGGCTGTAACCGCGCCGGAGCATGGTTGGCAAACTCAAAAGCCCCATGGTGACCACTGTTGCGCCTACGATGCCGGTGGTGGCGGCAAGCAAGGCGCCGACGATGATAACGGAAATCGCCATGCCGCCCCGCATTCGCCCGAATAGCAACGCCATCGTTTCCAAAAGATCGTCGGCCAGCCCGGATTTTTCCAGCATCACGCCCATGTAAATGAACAGCGGTACCGCGAGCAACACGTAATTCGTCATTACTCCCCAAATGCGCAGCGGCAACAAGTTGAAAAAATCAAGCCCGAAAGTTGCCAGGCCGAAAATCAATGAAACCCCGCCGAGCGTGAAGGCCACGGGATAGCCGAGAAGCAACAAAACAAATAACACAGCAAAAAGCAGAAGGGCGGCGGCGTCGCTCATGATTGGGTCTCCTGCGCGTGCATCGGGTGATCGAGAATGAGGAGCAGGGCTTTGCCGGCGTGCGCCAAGGCCTGCAGCAACAAGAGCGCAAAACCGGCGGGGAGGGCGGCTTTCAAGATATATCTTGCCGGCAGTCCGCCCGGGTCGGGAGAGGTTTCACGAATGACAAATGCGTTGTGAACGAACGTGTAGGATGTCCAAATAATCAAAGCAGCGAAGGGTATGAGGAAAAACAAAGCGCCGAACAAATCAATCCACGCGCGGCCTTTGGGAGAAAGCTTGGCATAAAAAAGATCGACGCGCACATGCCGGTCGTGTTTGAACGCAAAACCCGCGCCGAGCAGAAAGATGACGGCAAAGAGATGCCATTCCAACTCCTGCACGGCAACGCTGCTGCGCTTCAGAAAGTAGCGGGTGAAGACATCATAACAGACGATCAGCACCATGAGCGTGGTGAGCCAGGAGACGAGATAGCCCACCTTTTCGTTCATTGCCTCAATCGCGGCAATGAACTTGCGCAAAAGTTTCATTCTTCCTCCTCCTCATAGCGATTACAAACAACGCGACGCAAAGCCAGTTGCAATTTTACGCCGAAAACTTTTTCAATACCGCATCGTTGGTGGGAAACATGGCAAGCAGCTTGAGCATTTTCTGCAGCGCTTCCTTGGGAGATAAGTCGTTCACCGCACGCCGCAGTTTTTGATGCGCCTCCGTCATTTCGCCGAAAAGCAGTTCTTCGCGCCGTGTGCTGCTCGCGCGAATATCGATGGCGGGAAATAGGCGTTCCTCTGCGAGGCTGCGATCGAGCATCAGCTCCATGTTGCCCGTGCCTTTGAACTCTTCGAAAATGAAATCGTCCATGCGCGAGCCGGTGTCCGTGAGAATCGTGGCAATGATGGTGAGCGAACCGCCGTTTTCGATTTTGCGCGCGGCGCCAAAGATTTTTTTGGGAATTTCCAGGGCGCGTGCGTCAAGCCCGCCGGTCATCATGCGGCCGCTGCTTTGCTGGCCGGCATTGAAGGCGCGGCCCGTGCGGGTGAGCGAGTCGATCAGCAGCACGACGTCGGCGCCGGTTTCGGTTTGACGTTTGACGAATTCCAGCACCAGCTTGGCCAAACGCAAGTGATTGCCGAGATTGTCGTCATAGCTGCTCGAAAAAACATTGCCGCGAATGCTGCGCCGGAATTCCGTTACCTCCTCGGGGCGCTCATCCAGCAACAGCACATAAAGCTGATGTTGCGGGTGATTGTGCGCGATCGCCGCAGCAATGTTTTGCAGCATCATGGTTTTGCCGGAGCGCGGCGGCGCGACGATCAGCGCGCGCTGGCCCTCGCCGAGCGGCGCGAACAAATCAATGAGACGTTCGGTGTTGCCCTTGGGGTCGCGTTCCAGCGCCAGGTGTTTTTGGGGGGAAATGGCGGGAAGATCTTCGAAACGCGACAGCGCCTGCCAGGCTTCAGGTTTCATGCCATGAATTGTTTGCACCGAGAGCGCGCGTACCTTGCCTGCCTTGTCTGTTTCCGTGTTCACTTCCATCTCAACACCGGCGAGCAAGCGATTTTCAATAATTAATGGCGGCGGGATGAAAACATCGTTGGGGAGACGGGAGAGATTGCTTTTGATTTGCCGCAGAAAGCCGAAGCTTTTCGGCTCGATTTCGACGCGAATCACGAAAACTAACCCGCGTCTTCGCGCGCTTGATCAAATAAATCCTTCAGGCCAAAGCGCTGCGCTTGCGCGGAGAGATAGGCAAAATCCAGGCTCTCGCCCTGCACTTTGAGCACACCGAGCACATCACGCCATTGCGTTTCCGATGCCTCGCCGCCCCGACGAAACCAACGCAGCTTCGCCAGGATTACATCTTCTGCGCTTGCCACCCAGGCTTCGCCGGCGCCAATATCGTGAAGCCGGCGCCGCGCAAAGGCGTCGATCTCAAGATCGTCATCATCCGAAATTGGATAGAAATCAATTTTAAAAGCGGTGTTCACATGAATCATGTTGAACGCGCGGCGGCTGAACAACGCTGCCTGAACGGCCTCCGCGCTGATGACAAATTCACCCCCAAAAGCTTGAACAAATTTTGGAATATGAAAAGGGAAAATACGAATGACCAGATCGGCATCATTGGTCAGGCGCGGTTCACCGTAAATAATACTGGCAATGCCGCCGCTAATGAAATAAGGGATTTTGAGATGGTCGAGTTGTTGAATTACTGAAGCTATAATTTGAGGCTCAGTCATTTCTCCCTCCAATCCTTGTGACATGGATTTCCCCGTGGCAAAAATTTTATCGGCCGGCTCTCGCCCAAGACGACGAATATGAAACTGGTGATACAATTCGCGTTCCGAGGCCTGAGGATTTTGTGAACGCAGGCCACTGAAAATGAGATTTTTCACCAATTGTCCCAAACCTGTTAGGCTTTTTAGCTTTTTTGCCGGTGTATGTTGCCGCCATAGGCTGATCAACTGGGCTTCTACCTCAGGAGAGGTGTCTTTCGCTAAAGTACGCATTGCTTTGTGAGCGCAGAAACGATTCGAGGTTGAGTATTTGTCGCATTATACTAAAAAGTCGATAAGACGCCAAGCTTTTTCTTCGACGCGGGCCGCCAAGATTTTGCAGTTCGATAGAAAGAATTTGCTTTTCAGAAGAGGTTTTGTGTAAATCAACCTGTTACCCATCATGAAAAAACCTAGGAGATTCTGATGAAGAAAGTATGGCTCGGTTTTCTTCTGAATATATGTGCCGTTGCCGCCGTACTTGCCCAAAACTTAAACGAAAATGCTGTTTTGCTCGGCCAGCTCGCGCCGCGCGGCCTGAACGGCTATAATGATATTTGGGGGTATGCCGCGAACGGACGGGAATATGCCCTGCTTGGCCATACCACGGGCACGAGCATCGTTGACGTGACCGCGCCCTCGGCGCCGCAAGAGGTTGCTTTCATTCCCGGCCCCAATTCCCCCTGGCGCGACATTAAAACCCATTTGCAGTATGCCTACGTGACCAATGAAACCTCGAGCGGCTTGCACATTATCGATCTGCAAAACCTTCCAAACTCTGCTGCTGCATTGGGTTACTACAACGCCACATTTCAAGCCGCGCACAATTTATACATCGACAACGGTTATGCGTATATTGCCGGCAGCAATACGACGCGTGGATGCAACATTTTGAGTTTGAGCAATCCGATCAGCCCGGTGGAAGTGGGTCGATGGAGCTCCAATTACTGGCATGATGTGATCGTAAAAAATGACACGATTTACGGCTCCGCCATGGGCGGCCCGAATGGCATCGATATCGTTGATGGCCGCAACAAAGCGCAGCTTCAATTGATTTCGCGCACGCAGTTTCCCAATGCGTTTACGCACAATATTTGGATGACGACCGATAACAAATATATCGCGCAAACCGATGAGGAGTGGGATTTGCCGGTGAATTTTTGGGACGTGTCGAACGCCTCTTCGCCTCGGCTTATGGCGACTTACACAGCCGGACCGCGGTCCATTGCTCACAACGCGCATATCCGCGATGATTTTGCTTTCATTAGTTATTACTACGACGGGTTGAAAATCATTGATATCACGCAGCGCAACATCCCAATCGAGGTTGCAAACTACGATACTTATCCGGATGATAATTTGCAGCGCGGCCGTGATTACGAAGGCGCCTGGGGCGCTTATCCGTTTTTACCTTCCGGCAATGTTTTGGTATCCGACATCAAATACGGTTTATTCGTGGTGCAGTTCAACAATATCAAGGCGGGCTTCATTTCCGGAACAATCACGCGTGCCGGCGACGGCAGCCCTGTCTCCGGCGTGAAGGTAGAGTTGTTGCATCCGTTTGCGGGTGAAGGCAAAACGACTTTTGCGGGCGGCTCGAGTGAGCGGTATTTGTTTGGCGCAAAACCTGGCGTGCGCAGTTTCAAATTCAGCAAGTTTGGATTTGAAGATTTCGTTTTGTCGGATTTCACGATTCAAAGCGGCGTGACGCACGAACAAGATATCATCATGACGCCCAAGCCAAGTGGCGTGCTTGCGGTAGCGGTCAAGTTGCGCAATGGCCAGCCGGCGCCCAATGCGCGTGTGATTATGACGACCGGCGAAAATCGTTTCGAAACGAAAACGAATCAAAACGGCATCGCCAGTTTGACCTTGCCGTTTGCAACGTATGACGTCGCGTTGCGGCAATGGGGCTATTTGCCCAAAGTGCAAACCGTCAACCTATCCACGACTGCGGGTACGCCGGTTGATTTGATCACCGACTATGGATATGTTGAAACCTTCACGGAGGCCGAGCCCTGGACGTTAAGCGAGCCGAACGATGACTCACTTTATCCCTGGGAAATTTTGCCCGCAGCAGATAGTCCTTATCTTGGCCGTTTGCCGGGCACGGATCACACCGGTGACGAGGCGGGCATGGCCGCGATCACACGCGCGCGCTTTGGCCGTTCGACGCTCACCTCGCCGATGATGGACGCCTCGGTTCTGCAAAATCCGTTTTTGCGGTTTGCGAGAATATACAATCCTTATGCCTGGCAAACCTCGCAAGCAAACGACACGCTGCACGTGATGTTGTCTAACGATAACGGCGTCACGTGGCGAACGATTTTCAGCTATGCTCGTGTCGATCTCAATTGGCGCGAAGAAACTTTCCGCATTGCAGACTATCTCGCGCCGAGCGCGCACATGCGGGTGCGCTTTGTTAACCATGAAGGCCTTGATGCTGCCGGCGCGCTGCGCGCTTCGGCGTTTGGCATGATCGATGATGTCAAGCTTATCTCGGAGAACGCGCTTGAGGTCTCAGCGCCGGAAGGAACGTTGCCGGCCAGGGTGACGCTTTTCCAAAACTATCCGAATCCTTTCAATCCTGCCACGATCATTCGCTGGCATCAACTTCATGCCGGCGCCGCAGAAATTTTGATCTTCAACGTATTGGGCCAGCGGCTTGCGAGTTTCAAACCTTCCGAAACCGCGGCCGGGTTGCGCCAGATTGAAATCGATTTCAGCCACAACCCTTCTGGAATTTATTTTTATCAAGTGAAAGTCGGGGAGGCTTATTCCGAAATTAAGAAGATGGTGTTGGCAAAATAAGGGCAATCGCGAATGAACGCGAATAGATGCGAAGGAGATCTTGCGGTTTAAAAATGTTTGCCGTAATACAAAAGGGTTTCAACATAAAGAGACTGCGTTTGAAAAGCTAAACGCCTACACCGATTTTCAGAAAAGTCGAAAATCGCAGCTTGTCGAGCAACTTTGTGGACCTCGCCCACAAAAGTTGAACTCCCGAAAAAAAGCAAAAGCTTTTTTGATACCACAACCTTTAGCCGGCGCCGCCGCTCACAGCGGGGTGTGAGAAAGCAGCCAGCCCAGGCAGGCGCTGCCCAGGATAATCCATGCGGCGTTGAGATTCCACACCACCAGAACGATAATCGCCAGCCCAAAGATGAACCAGCCTGCTACACTCGTCAAACTGGCGAATCCCAGGGAGAAACATACCGCCAGCATCAAGCCGAGCGCAGCGGCGTTGACGCCATCTAAAAAACTTCGCGCCATGGGAGAGTTTCGCAATTTTGGAATGAGCGGACTGCTCAGCATCACAAAAATAAAGGAAGGGAGAAAAACGCCGATGGTTGCGACGGCCGCTCCTGGAAAACCGAGCAAGACGTATCCGATAAAGGTAGCGGTCGAAAGGATAGGACCAGGTGTGAATTGTCCGATGGCAATGGCATCGAGAAGTTGCTGCTGCGTGAGCCAATGGTAACTCTCCACTAGGCCGCCCTGCAAGAAAGCAACGAGAACATAGCCGCTGCCATAAAGGATCGCGCCGATCTTGAGGAAGAAGAGTCCTAAGCTGGTCAGGCTCGCGTTCGCTTCGTTTCCCACTGGCGAAAAGAACATCACGAAAACCGGAAGTACGTTGGCATTGAAAACAGATAATGCTTTTTGCCAAATTCGTTTGCGATGCTCCCAAACGATGCTCAAAATTCCCGCCCCGAAAAGCAAAGCAATTTCATCAAGCCGAAAAAGACTGAGAATTGTTACAGCCAGGCCGTTGATGACGAGAAAGCGTTTTTTGAACATTGAGCGGCTGAGGCGGAACACGGCGGCGAGGATGACGGCGATAATGGCGGCGCGGATTCCGAACATGAATGCAGCAAGCTGCGGCACCGTGCCGAAATGAACGTAGAGATAAGCCAAGAGAAGTGTGATCACAACCGCCGGAAATATGAAGCAACTTCCGGCAACGGCCAACCCGCGCCAGCCGGCTTTCACATAGCCAACGTGAATCGCCATCTCGGTAGAGTTGGGGCCGGGAATGAGGTTGGTCGCGCCGAGCAAATCCAAAAACTG
>QEVD01000303.1 GCA_003576975.1 Candidatus Zhuqueibacterota bacterium | reverse complement strand
TATCTATGGCTTTGTAAACGATGCCCATCCCACCCTTGCCCAGCATTTCCAGAATGCGGTAATTGTCGATGACTTTGCCGATCATGGGGGAGTCCATAAAACAAAATTCCAAATGTTCATCCATTAAAATGGTGAAAGTAGTTTTTAGGCGCAACGAAGCTGCTGCGGGGTATGTCCATTTCGCATATTTTGCCAGCGCCTCCTTGTTCTATACTTTCGATCTAAATGGCTCTAATTCTTCCTTTAGAAAATCCCATCTGCCCTTCGAAAAGATTGTGACGGACCTATCATCTTCGTCTTCCTGAAGAAATCCAGTGAGGGCTATGCCGAGGTTTAACAGAACGACAATTCCGAGAGATTGATATGGATTGCTATCCTCATGGAGTAGCTTTTTAAAAACTTCGTCATATGGGTCCTCAAAGATTCTTATACCTTTAAATCGAAGGCTTAAAATAATAGGCCGAAAACCTAATTCAATAAGAGAGCCATCCGTAAGTGAATAAGTGGCAACCAGGCCAGACTTGTTTCTATACTCGATTTTTTCTTTAAGAAAGTTTTTCGTTGTTTTGTCAGGTGTGCCAAACACCTTTGCAACTTCTTCTGGTTTCATTCCAAAACGTACATTCCCTACACCAATATACGTTTTAATCTCAAGATCGGTATTCATCGTTACATTACTCCTTACAATAGTAGACCGCTTTTATCAAGACAATGAAAGTATTTCAACATCTCTTTAATTGCCTCATTGTATTTTCGCAGATCTCCAGCTTCGCGTGCAACACGACGAACATCACGAATCTCAGCAGCCATTGCCTCCCGCCACTTCTTATCATCAACTAGTTTCTTAATCGTGTTAAGATAACTCTTATTCGCGACTCCCGAACCGTTACTTGAAGTCTCCCAATGGTCACTTTGATCCATTTGAATCGCGGGGCCATCCTCTTCTCGAAGAGGGCTTGCTTTCTTTGCCGGCATATGATGCGATTCCGTGTTATCCTTTTTGGATCCTCTTGTTTTATCATACGCACCACCGCGATGCTGCCCCGGTCCGTTGCCTTTCTTTAGATCGTCACACGGCCCCTTCTTGCCTTTCTTCGTTACTTTGCTGCCATCTTTTGAACCCTTTTTTGTCGCCTTCTTTCCGGTCTTTTCAACTGCTTCCTCAGTAGTTTTTTGAGCAGCTTTTTGGGTTGCCTTTTCAGCGATCTCCTTCTCGGCCTTTTCAACGCTTTCTTTTGCTAGCCGTTCTCCACTCTCTTTTGCTAATTTCTCCCCACCTTCCTTGACTAGTTTTTCTGCACCCTCTTTAACTAACTTCTCCCCACCTTCTTTGAGTAGTTTCTCTCCGCCTTCTTTAAGCACTCCCTTAACTATCGCCTTCCCGCCACTTACTGCTGCTTTGCCACCAGGAGCGAGACTAAGTATCAGACCACCGGCTTCTACCCAACGATTAACAGGTTCACCCGTAACAAGATCTTTTCCAGTAATAAGTTGTCCCGCGCCCTTAATCGTACCGAGCACGGGAATAGCGTCAAGCAAAGTGGAGAGATTTTCTTTAGTTACAACTTTATCGTAAATCACTTTGCCAATCGTATTCCCCGGGCTATTGCAATTCATCTCGAAGAGATCATCATGCCTCACCAGCCACTGCCCCTCGACTCGCACACTGCTGCTATGCGTAAGCGGGTAGCATTTGCCCTTATGAGAACCAGTCTTTAAACCGCCGCCAACTCCAGCTTCATCGCCAATCACGGTCGGCAAGTAACTGCCCATATTAAATGCCGGCTCGCCGGTAAAGTTCACCGTCGTCGCGGTCTTGGTTGCGGTCTCAAATTTGGAGATGATCTGGTATGGCACTGGTACCATCGAACTTCCCATGGGCGTTTTGCACACATCGGGAGTCCGGCAGACCAAAATTGCTTCGCCGATTTTCCGGGTGGCTTCTTTATCGGCCATTCCCCCTCCCTTGTTGGTGCGAGTCCGGGATGATTGCCCGTGCTTCAATCGTCCGGAGCTTTTCCACTACTGGAAGTTGCCCGCGCCATACCAGGTAGGCGCGATTCGCCGTCACTTCAAGATGCAGGGTATCCAAATTTAATTTGCACATTCCGGCTTTGCCGTCGGAATATCCAAGAAAAAGCAATACTTCACAATTTGGCAAATAAAAGTTCAGGGTTGAATGTTGGGGATGCAAGTTTTGCAGGACGACCGCTTCGTCGCCTTTCAAATAGCCGTCATAAATCAAACTTGGATGAGCGCTGTTATAAAAGGCATAGTCAAAATCTTTGGGCAAATACGGATGGCGCTCCTTGAGCCATTGCTCATCATAGGTGCCTGCCTGTGCGCGCCGCGGCAGCCAAGATTTTGTGATGACGGACAGGCCTTCGGGCTTATAGCTCTCGCCCAGCTCCAACTCAGAATCGTGAGGCGACATAATGCGTGGCGCCGGCAAAGGCTGACTTTTGCTCAAATATTTTTTGTTCACATAACCTACGCCAACCGGGTTTTCTTCACACACTCCGGATTCTTCTTCATATCGCCACTGGCCGCCATAAGCATATTCATACTTGATCGGAACTTCCGTGCACGGTTCAGGGTTGCTGATTTTCCACCCTCCGACAAAATGATGATTCCAATAGCGCGGGCCGGTGACGAGCAAGCGTTTCTGCAATTTACCTACTTGCACACCAACGAGCCAATGTTGCAGGGGCTTGCCTCCTGGTGATATGGCATTGGCGTTTACAATAATGTCGGATCGAGGTTTGTAAGGCGCCAAATCGCTTTCAAACCGAATACTGCTGGTGTTTAATTCTTGATAAAATTCATCGGTCAACACGATCGGTTCTTGCACGGAGGCGGTTCTAAGCTGAGCATTGGGAATAATATCAAACGTTCCACGCAAGATTACGACTTGAAACGGATCATCATTTATATCGAGGCTCTCGAAGCGCATGGGCTCGAAAGGCGTGTAATTAAGAAAATCCATGATTATGTGCAGAAAAGTAATCGCCCAGCTACTGTGCAGGATTGCCAATCAGTTAATATCAACGACTGCACCGTTAATCGTTACCGGGCCGCTAGCCGACAGGTTCAACTCCGTGCCCTCGATGGTAATCTTGCCGTTCTTCTCAATCGTGATTTTTCCGCTCCCACAAATCAATTCAATTTTCTCTCCGGCCGTGAGTTTTTTGGTGCGCCCAATTTGTTCTTTGCTGCTCATCCCGACAAAAACAGTTTTCGATAAACCGACCTGCTCTGATTTCGCGCCGCCGACCGTTTCATTCATCGCCGCGCCGACAGTGATTTGATATGCGCCTCCGATGGTTGAGGTTTTGACCAGGCCAACCATTTCGGTTTTCATTTTTGCGACAGTTTGCTTCGCGTTGCCGCCGACGCTCTCTGTATGGTTTGCGCCGATTTTTTCCGACCGGTTGGCGCCCACATTGAGAGTACTGTTGCTGCCGACGGTCACGCTTTGATTCGCCCCCACCGTTTGATCGCGGTTATTTCCCACCGATACCGTTTCATTGTTTCCCACGTTGCGTGAACGATCATGCCCCACGGAAACGCTTTCATCATTGCCGACATTGCGGGAGCGGTTATTCCCGACCTGCGCCGTCTCATCATGCCCAATCGTCTGATTCTTGTCATTGACGATATCAATAGTCCAATCCTTGGTGCCATGCAAATAAATATTTTCGCTGCCCGTCGTATCGTCCAGCGTCAGCTCGTTTTGGCCGGCGGTGCGGATTACACTTTGCGCTTTGTTGCCGCCGGTGGAAGGCGAGGAGTTTGAGGGATTTGGCACCGTTCCCAAACCCACGGGCCGATCAACATCGCCATCCACGCAGGCCCAGACCATTTCGGCGTCAGCGTGATTTGGAAAGTGCATGCCGTAGCCTGAGCCCGAATAGGCTTGCACCTGGCGAATCGGCAAGGTGGCTTCGCCGTTGGTCCGGTCTGTAACATCAAACAGCATTTTCGCGCGATAGCGGCCGTGATCATCGATATAGGCATACTCATCGCCCGCCGCAGATTCGATCCTTGCACTCATAATGCCCGGAATACGCGGAATGGGCGTGCGCCGCGGCGGACGATAAGCGATATCGATCGGAATCGCCTCGAAATAATTTTGATAAGTCGGCTCGATCTTGCCTGCACGCGGCAAAATGCTGAACAAGCCGCGCTGGGTGCCGCGCGAGAGCACTCGCGTGAGAATGTATTCGTTGTTCCACTCCTCGCGATAATGCCTGCCCAGCTTGAATTTGAATCCGGCCTGGAACAAGCGGCAGTCGCTTTTGCCCTTGAAAACCGTCTTGCCCGCCAGAATCTCTTGATTGCGAATTTTGGCCAGTGCGGCGGCTTGATTGTCATCTTCAAAGTTATCGCCGAATTCATAATACATGCCAGGCGAATCCGAATCGATCTGACTCTCTGCTTCAAGTTGTTTTTCAGGATAAAGATAGTTGTAATCCTTCAGCTTCACCAATCCTGTGACCACGCGCTGCTGGCAGGTCAGCTCGCTCACGGTTTCCTGCTCGTCAAGCTGATCCTTGTCGGCACTGTAGCGCAAATCACCATCCAATGCGATCTTCGGCAGATTGTCATTTGCGTCGGTAAAGACGATCACATCGTTGTCATTGCGGTGATCAAAGCGGTAATAAATGCCGAAATGCTCCAACCGGCGGTTGAGAAAATTGAAATTGGTTTCACGGTATTGCACAACATACTCGAGTTCCGGATAGGATTCCGACAGATTGATTTCGAAATCCTGGCCGAAAAACCCGGAGGTTTCCATCACCTTTTTGATCACTTTCTCAATGTTCATCTGCTGGTAGATTTCGCTTTGATAGGTGAGGGTGAGCCGCCACATCTTGGGCACGAGCACGGCATAGTAAGAGACATAATCCGGTGTGCGGCCGCGCTGCTCGAAATGCGAAATGATGCCATGAATTTTGATAGGCTCTTCGTCGCCGCGTGTGAGAATGAATGTCGCTTTCTTGTTGAGAATGCTGGCCGCATCCAGCTCCGCGTCTTCCGAGAGCAGATCGAAACGATACTCGAACAAGCGCGAGAGGTTTTCTTCGCCTTCGAAGGAGAGAACCTTCACGGCGTTTTCTTCCAGCTCGCTGAAATGGAGCTTGTAGAAGGGTTGGTTGGAGAAATATTGGACCATGGGTGTAAAGTGTAAGGTGTGAAGTTTAAGGCAAAACAGTTTGTGGCCGGGATGATTTATTTTTTGACTCCGGCTTTGCTATTTTTATCCACGCTTTTGACGAGCTTAGCTAACATTTTGATGACACCGGTAAAATCATCGCGAAGTTTTTGATGCAACTCTGCCGAAACAATCTCCAACGAACAGGCGGTGGCAAGAATCGGTATACACTCGCGCGCGGAGTTGTAAGCATATTTGTAATGACGCTTTTCTGAGGACGAGAATCCTGGCCGCTGCCCTCGGCAAGATTGGTCAAAATTGATTACGACGCTCGCCGCAATTGATCGCCCAGGGATGATTGCAGCAGTCGCCGAAATTTCAGGCTGATCTTGAATATCTCACGATTCAATCTAAAAGCTTGCTGATAGGTTTCCAACCGCTCAAAGTCGAAACGGAATTTCGTCGTTGCCATGAGTGATTCCCCTCGTTTTGAAAATCGAATAAAGACGCAAATTCGGATATTGCATATGAGTTCGTGCAAGGTGTGAAGGAAAACTTTACACCTTACACGAACTCATACTGCAGCTCCCTCTCCTCATCAATCCCCACTTTCAGCTTTGTAGGCGATTTGCCTTCGGCCATAAAGCCGAGCAGACGCGAGGAAATGTCGGGCGCGAGGGTGCGGTCGACAATGGCGTCGACGTTGCGGGCGCCGGTTTCTGCGCGGGTGCAGAGCGCCACGATTTCATCGATCACTTTTTCATCGAATTCCACGGCGAGCTTTTGATTGTCCTGCAAACGCTTGGCGACGCGCCCCAGCTTCATCTGCACGATTTGCCTCATTACCTCTGCGGCAAGAGGGAGAAAGACGATCGGCTTCACTCGGCCTAGAAATTCCGGGCGAAAGTAGCGATTGAGATATGGCCGCAGCTCATCCAACAATGCCTCGGGGTCCGTCAAGCCTTCATGGTATTTTTCAAACAAGATCTCGGAAGCAAGATTTGACGTCATGAAAATAATGGTATTCGAAAAATTGATATTGCGCCGATCCGCGTCTTGCAGCATACCGCGATCGAAAACCTGCATGAACAAATCCTTCACTGCCGGGTTGGCTTTCTCGACTTCATCCAGCAAGACGACGCAATAAGGCCGGCGCCGCACGGGTTCGCTGAGCGCACCGCCTTCGCCATAGCCCACCAGGCCGGGATC
>QEVD01000302.1 GCA_003576975.1 Candidatus Zhuqueibacterota bacterium | reverse complement strand
GATAAAGTTCAACCCAAACTCGGAGCGCCAACGGCGCGAGATAGAATGGGGCGAGGTCGCATACGTAATTTCATTTCGCCCTGACAGGGCTATAAAACTGGGCGAATTCTTGTTTCCCAGGGCGTTGCCCTTTGCTATCACATTTGTCCCCTTCGGGGACTGGCGCTTTTTGTTTGCTTGACACATATACCCTGCAACCTATTCCCTATAACCAAGCCCATGCCCCCGGCCTCTTCCTCTCCGCCTCCATTCGTTGCCGTGCTCGACAGCATTCGCAGCATGCACAATGTCGGTTCGATTTTTCGCGCTGCCGACGGCGCGGGTGTGGGCAAGCTTTATCTCTGCGGCATGACGGCCACGCCGCCGCGGCCGGAAATTCGCAAAGCAGCGCTGGGCGCAGAAGAAAGCGTGGCGTGGGAATATTTTGTCTCAATAAAAGATGTGCTGCTCGCGCTTAAGCAAGCAGGCTACGCTTTAATTGCGTTAGAAAACTCTCCAACAAGCCAGGATTATCGCGTATTCGACTATAAATTTCCTTTGGCATTGATCATCGGCCACGAATACGAAGGCATCTCTGCGGAGATTTTGACGGGATGCGACGGCGTCATCTCGTTGCCCATGCGCGGCCAGAAAAACTCGCTCAACGTTGCGGTGGCGTTTGGCATCGCGGCGTATGATATTGCAAAGTATCTCGATTCGAAATAAACACCAAAAACGCATTCAGTTGATTTCTCGAGCGCTGCCGGAATTTGCTTCAGAGGTTTCGTTTGCATTGAGGGTATTCATGTGCGTAAGCTCCGTGGCGCTTCTCACCATCGCTGCCTCCCGCTTCTTCCGCAGCCGCCCCTCTCTCCGCAATAAATCATCCTTGTAGATCATCCAATTCTTCTGCCGCTGCAATTCTTCCACTAAAGAAATGGCGTGCAGGGCGCGATGCACGATTGCCAGCGCAGCGCGATGATCGCGTTGCCGATGCTCGAGATGCTTGGCAATTTCAATGAACGGCAACGGATGAAACGGCAGGAACTCGATCATGTGCTGCCAAATGCGATTCGCTTCTTCATAGCGGCGCTGGCTTTTGTAACAAAAGCCGAGCGCGAGGTAATCATCCAGCGCATCGTCCTCGCGGCGGCACAGTGCCAGCTCTTCGAACAATTTGATGCTGGTGTCAAGCTCGCCGGCTTCGCGGTAAAGCTTGCCGATTTGGCGCAACTCCTCGCGCGAACCGCTGAATTTGAACGGCGCTTGCACGATTTGGCCGATGCGAGCAAGAAGAGCCGCCGTGGTCACAATATCCTGCCGGTTATGCGCCAGCACTTCGGCAAGCTGTTCCGTTTTGCCGTAGCGCACAAAATCAAAATAAATCTGCGGAATCAGCGCGCTGGGCACATCTTCCGCGCGCTGAATGCCGAGAATGCGATGTTCGAGATTGCCGAGCGAACAATCTTGCAGCCGCGCTTTCCACAGACGGCGGCTGGCGTGCAGCACATCAAAATGCGGCAGGCTGGCCAAATCGATGCGAATGCGATTCAAAACTGTGCGCGTGAGCAAAAGCGGAATGTCGAAGCTTTTGCCGTTGAAGGAGATTAAACCGCGGCTCTGCGCGACGTGGCGCTGCAAAGCCGTAAGCATCGCGCTCTCTTCATGCGGCTGGCGCAAAAAATATTGCCGCACAACGAAGCTGTCGTTTTCAAAATATCCCAAACCCACGAGAAACGCGAGTGTGCCCGCCCCGCCGGCAAGTCCGGTGGTTTCGGTATCGACAATCAAGGTTTGCGCCAGCGCCATCTCGTTGAGTTGTTCGTCTTTGGCGGCAATGCTCAACACCGCTCCGGATAAGTCCAGCAAATCGGCGAGCCGGGTTGAGCCGTAGGGTTCATGCAGCGCATGGCGCCGCTCGACCACAAAGCAGCCGTCCTGCTCGAATCCGCCCAAAAGCTGTTGCAAGCGATCGAGGCGCGGTTTCGGCATGCCGGTTTTGAGTGGACGCGGCACACGTTCGAGTTCGCGCAGCTTATCTTTGATATTCATTGGAGTTGCTTTTTGTAAAGCTCGCGCAGGCGCAGAAAAACGGCTTCATAACGCCCGCTTTGAAAATCGGGAAAGCTCCAGGGCAGCGAGGTAAAATGTCCTTTGGCGTAATGCAGCGTCATATCGGCCCACACGCCGTCGCTCAAGTAGATTTTGTAGCCGTGATATTTCCCTGAGGCCAGAACGAATTTATCGGTGTCGAGATAGCCGGGATCGAGATTGACGGCGCGTTTGCCAGCACGGGCAAACAATTGCTCCATCTGGTTTGTTTTTATCTTGATGGAGGCCAGCGCCTGTGGGGAAATGAGTTGCGCAAACGAGTAAAAAAGCCGGTAAAGAGGAGCACCCATCTCAGCCATGTAATAATCGGTGAGATCGAAAAGAAAGCGCGAACTCTGATAATCGATCTCGCCGAACGCCTGCACCAATTCGTCCCGTGTTTCCGCCAAAAATTCCTCCTGCGAAAACAGTGCAGCAACAATGAGTTTAACGGGTGTAGGTTCATGCACCTGTGACATGCCGAAAAATAGACGTTGCCGTGCGTGAAAGCAAGGGCTTTTTCCTGAAGCAAAGCCATGTCAGATATTTGCGGCGCTGAGAATCAAGAGTCAAATGTTTTTTTTATCTTGCTCAAACCATGAATGAACGCAAGTTGATTCTTACGTAGCGCCTATTCGCGTGTATTCACGGTTCAAAAATGGGCAAATTACTCAAGCGGCGAATCCCAGTGCATTTATTCCTACGAGATGGCTTAAAATTTTTGTGAATTCAATTTTTCGGGCTTGCATGAAAGTGGCTGAATTTCTACATTCGCCCCACTTTATTCTTTTTTACGGTGGAGCAACGTTAGCATGACCCCGGCGTGCGCCGAAGCAGGAAGCAGAAGCAAGCGTTCACGGGCCTTCACCCTTAATCATTCAGATTCAAGACGAGGACATGAGGTTTGATGACCAGGAGAAAAATCGTTTATCGCTACGGGAGTGTTTTTGCGCTTACGTTGAGCATGTTGTCGCCAGCGCTCATCGCCAAACCGGGCGTGGATACGCTGGCGCATGTGCAAAATGTCGTTCGCCATTTCGATGCATATGCAATGCAAGCCTTGCAGGAAGCCAATATCCCCGGCGCCGCCATTGCCATCGTTAAGGGAAACGATATCGTTTATTTGAAAGGTTTCGGCGTTCGCCAAATCGGGAAACCGGAAAAGATCGATGCGCATACCGCGTTTCGCATCGCCTCGGTCTCAAAAGGCTTTGCCTCCATTCTCACCGCGCTGTTTGTCGAAGACGGCAAGCTGAGTTGGAATGATCCCGTCATCAAATTTCTGCCGAAATTTTCTTTGCGTGACGCGGGAAATACACGCGCCCTCACCCTCAAGCATTTGTTGAATCACACCACCGGGTTGCCGCCGCATGCCTTCGATAACTTAATTGAAGCGCAAGAGCCTCTGCCCACGATTATCAACCGCCTGAAAGAACTCCGCCTGGGTTGCCGCGTGGGCGAATGCTACAGTTACCAAAACGTGATGTACGGCCTTATCGGTGAAATCCTGCGCGAAGCCACCGGTTACACTTATGAACATCTCGTGGTGACGCGCCTGCTCGTGCCGCTGGAGATGTATGATGCTTCGCTGAGCTGGGAAGAAATGGTGGCCAACCCCAATCATGCCTCGCCGCATGTGCGCCGCCGCGGCGGCTGGCAGGCGGTTCAGATCAGGCCCACGTATTACTCTGTGCCCGCGGCCGCGGGCATCAATGCGAGCATCACGGACATGGCAAAATGGCTGCGCGCGCTGCTCGGTGAACGGCCGGAGGTGATTCCCCCGTCTGTCATCAAACAAGTCTCGCAGCCGTTGGTGCGCACACCGCGCGAGCGGCGGCGGCCGCATTGGAACGGGCATATTCGCAACGCGCATTACGGCATGGGTTGGCGCATTTTCGATTACGCCGGTAACCCGCTGGTCTTTCACAGCGGCGGCTTGCGCGGTTACGTGGCGCAAATCGCCATTTTGCCGCAACACAATGTCGGCATTGTCATTTTGATGAATAGCAGCGCCAGCAACGGCCTGATGCCGTTGTTTCTTGACATGTATCTGGGCTTGAAAAGTCTAACTCCCGAACAGGAATCGACCTTCGATGAGAGCGATCTTAATTGAAGTCTGTATGCTTTTGATGTTGCATGCTGCGGCAAAAGCAGCGGGCACTGCGGATAGCAGCCGGGTAGCGCAAATGCTGAATGATTTTCATCAAGCGGCGGCGCAAGCGGAGGCCAAACGTTATTTCGATCACTTCGCGCCGGAGGCGATTTTTCTCGGCACCGACGCCTCTGAGCGCTGGACGCTCGCCGAATTCAAAGCCTTTGCCCAGCCCTATTTCGAGCAAGGCAAGGGCTGGACATACCTGGTGAAATCCCGCCATGTTTACTTTTCTCAGGATCAAAACGTTGCCTGGTTTGATGAAATGCTGGAGAATGAAAGCTACGGCGTTTGCCGCGGCAGCGGTGTGTTGCTCAAGATCGACGGGGTTTGGAAAATCGCGCAATACAATTTATCGATTCCCATTCCGAACGCACTGGCCAGGCAAGTGGTGGGGATGATTAAAAACAAATAGTGATTATGCTCGTGAGCCAATCGGCGCGCCCAATTTGGGCTTGCTCTTTGATGAAATTTGTGTTAAGCTGTTTTGGCGACAGGTTCAAGCTGTCAGTAGCATGTTGGAAAATAAATGAAACAGGAGGCGAGAATGGCCAGCGCTCTTGTGAATCTTACTTATGAAGTTGAGTTGAAAAAAGGAGAAGTTTTTTCATTCCCCGAGGAAGCTGCAAAACAGCTCAAACCGGGCAAGTGGCTAATCAGTATTCGTCCGGCGCAAAAAGAAATGGAGTCGCGTCTGCCGCGGCGGCGGCATCGTGCGTTTTTAAACAGCTATGCCGACGCAGACGAGGGGTTGTACGATGACTATCCGAAGCGGTGAGTTTTGGGTTGCAAATATCCCATTTACTGATCAAAGCACCTCGAAAAAACGGCCGGTCCTTGTGCTTTGGCTCGATGGTTCAGATGCAGTTGTGGCAGCCGTGACTTCCGCCTCTCCTCGCAGCCAAACCGATGTTCCCCTCCAAGAATGGCAAAAGGCAGGATTGCGCCTGCCTTCCGTCGTTCGATTGTCAAGGTTAGACTGCTTGGAGCAAACTCTCCTAATTGCACGACTAGGCGTTCTCACGAAAACAGATGCCAGTACTTTAAAGAGAGTCTGGTCTCGCCATATCACGCCTCAATTTTAGATCAATGTTTTCATTCAAGCCTCAGTGCCAGTTCTAAACACTACTCAGTCACATGACGGGCATTCAATCTCCTCTCAAAGCCGCGGGCATTCGCTGGGATATTTCGGATTTGTATGCGGGCGCAGATGATTCCCGCCTCGCGGCCGATCTCGAACGCGCGTTGCAAAACGCCAATGCGTTTCATCAGCGTTATTACGGCAAAATTGTCGGCGGTGACTTGGATGCAGCAGCGTTGCATCAGGCCATTATCGAGCTGGAAGAAGTTTACGCCGTCATCATGCGCGCGGAAACCTATGCGTTCCTGGCCTTTTCCGCGGACACGGCCGCGGATGCCTTCACCGCGCTTTACGGCAAATGCCAGGAAGTGATGGCGCGCGTGCAGAATGCGGTTTTGTTCTTCGAATTGGAGCTGCAACAGCTCACTTTTGAAAAATTCGACGCGCTGGCGTCGAGTTCTGCACTGGAATCCTACCGGCATTACCTTACCGGCGTGCGCTTGTTCCAGCCCTACACACTTTCTGAAAAAGAAGAACAAGTCATCAACAAAAAAGATCTCTCCGGCAAGAACGCCTTTATTAATTTTTTTACCGAATATACTGCTTCCTTCACCTGGCAGCTTGAGATCGAGGGCGAGTTAAAAACGCTGACCGCGGAAGAGATACGCCATTTGCTGCGGCATCCCGATCCCAATTTGCGCGAAACTGCCAAGCGCGCCTATGACGGCCGCTACGGCGAGAATGCCATCATTTTCTGCAACGTGTTCAATGCCATCGTCAAAGATCACGCGCTGGAAATGGAGATGCGCGGCTACGGCAGCCCGATCGCGCCGGCGCATCTACGCAATCGCATCGCGCCCGAGATCATCGCAACCATGATGCAGATAACGAGCAGCCACAATCACCTGGCGCAGGAATATTATTCGCTGAAAGCCCGGCTGCTCAAATTGCCCAAAACCCGCGGCTGCGATCTGGTGGCACCGGTGACAAGCAAGCGTGAAACCGTTCCGTTCGCCGAAGGCCAACGCCTGATTCTTGCGGCTTTCGAAGATTTCTCTCCGGAAATTGCCGGTTTTGCGCGCGAGATGTTTGATAAAAAGTGGATCGATGCCGAAGTGCGCGCCCACAAGCGCGGCGGCGC
>QEVD01000301.1 GCA_003576975.1 Candidatus Zhuqueibacterota bacterium | reverse complement strand
TGCCCTTCCAGCAAGCCGAGCACGCCTTCCTGG
The DNA here is from genome assembly GCA_003576975.1 of Candidatus Zhuqueibacterota bacterium. Classification (GTDB taxonomy): domain Bacteria; phylum Zhuqueibacterota; class Zhuqueibacteria; order Zhuqueibacterales; family Zhuqueibacteraceae; genus Coneutiohabitans. The sequence goes on along the minus strand of QEVD01000301.1, from coordinate 8,806 downwards.
CCCGGCTCGGGACGGCGCACGATTTGTTGATCGAGCGGCTTGACGAGATTGGGATCGTAGGCATCCGGCTCGGAATAAGCCGTGATCAATCCTTCGAAATTGCGCAGCACAACTTTATTCGAGCCTTGCGAGATGACATAGTTCGGCATCACCGGAATTTTGCCGCCGCCGCCGGGCGCATCGACGACGTAGGTCGGAATCGCATAACCCGAGGTGTGGCCGCGCAAACCCTCGATAATTTCGATGCCCTTGGCCACCGTGGTGCGCAAGTGGCCCGCACCCTCGACGAGATCGCATTGATAGAGATAATACGGCCGGATGCGAATCTTCACCAACTCATGCACCAGCTTGCGTTGAATGTGCACGGAATCATTCACGCCCGCCAATAACACGCTTTGGTTGCCGAGCGGAATGCCGGCGCGCGAAAGCTTGTCGCAGCCGCGCGCAATCTCCGGCGTGATTTCCTTGTGATGGTTGAAATGCAAATTCATCCACAGCGGATGATACTTCGCCAGCGTCTCGCACAATTCGTCGTCGATGCGCTGCGGCAGGAAAATCGGCACGCGCGAGCCGATGCGAATGATTTCGATATGCGGAATCTCGCGCAGTTTCGACAGAATATAGTCGAGCATTTTGGGCGGCAAAACCAGCGGGTCGCCGCCGGAGAGCAAGACATCGCGTACTTGCGGCGTGTTGCGCAGATAGTCAAGCTGCAAATCATACTCTTTGCGGTTGAATTGCGCCGCGGGATCGCCCACGATGCGGCTGCGCGTGCAATAGCGGCAATAACTCGCGCATTGCGTCGTCACCAGCATCAACACGCGATCGGGATAGCGATGCACCAGTCCGGGCACGGGCGAATGCCGGTCTTCGGCGAGTGAATCTTCCATCATCGAGGTGAACGGCACCATTTCTTCTTCCGTGGGAATCACCTGGCGGCGAATGGGGCAATCACGGCTGTCAGGATCGATCAGACTTGCGAAAAACGGCGTAATATCGACGCGAAAAAGATTCTTCTCGGATAACGCTTTTTTCTCGCTTTCCGTAAGATTGATCACCTGCGATAATTCTTCCACCGAGTTCAAGCGATTGCTGAGCTGCCAGCGCCAATCGTCCCATTTTTCATCGGGAACGTCGGCCCAGATTTTCGGCCTCGGGGTGCGCGCTAAGCTGCCGTTGTTGCCGTTCATGAAGGACATAGATGTTCTCCTGTGCGATTGCGCGGTAAAGGGCTGGGATGTTATACAAGCTTAAGATTTTATTCTTCCACGGTAACTTCGTATTCTTACGCCCAACAGCCTAAACAAGTTTTTCAGACAAGCTGAAAACTTAAACCTTCGGGCAGCAAAAAGATTTTCCAACGGATAGAAACAACCCAACCGATAACGGGCTTTTCATCCGCTGGGTTGTTTCTATCCGCTGGAGAAAAGTCAGATTTTTATTCAAACTAGTTGCGTAAACGTCTTGGATTTTGGGCACCAAGTTCTTAAAGCTTCTCAAAGTCTGCCTTATACCGCCCGGCATAAATCCGCTCCGCTTTTTCGGCAAAGGCAGTGAGATCAAAATCCGATGATATTGAAACGGTTTGCATATGGCCACCTTTGATTTTAATCGTGCAGCTTGCACATATGTATTCGAAACCTGCACGAAGGTACTCTTTGACGGCCTAAAAAGCAAAATCTTTTGCAAGAGTCGTTGGAATTGCGCATATTCCGCCACCCTTCATTCAAGCTGAGAAACCATAATCGAAGCTGAAAGAATATTCTGCAAGCGCGAGTTTTATCACCATCATGAAGACCCTCACACTCGATCAGGCTGATCGCAAAGACGCGCTGCTGCAAGCGCTGTTGCGACAAAGTATTTTTCAAGACGTTCCCGCCCACCTCACCTCACAAATCAGCGCCGCCATGTTCCGCTCGTTCGGCAAGGGCGAAACCCTCATTCAAGAAGGCGCGCCCGCGGAGAATCTCGTGTTGATCCTGCGCGGGCATGTCAACATTATGCGCCGACAAACCTTTTTAGTCCGGCGCGGCGCCGGCGAGATGATCGGCGAACAGGGCGTCATCGATCATGTTGGCTACAGCGCGGACGCGGTGGCGCACGACGACGTTGATGCGCTTCTCATTCCCGCGCCGCTCGCCCGGCAACTGTTGCACGATTATCATTTCACCCTCAACATCATCAAAAGCCTCTCCTCCAAATTGCGCGAGGCCACGCACGAGCAGGCCATCCGCTTCGCCGCAGAAGAAAACATGTTCGCCGCGTTTCGCAGCCACGTGCATCCCCGCGTGCTCGATGATTTGCTCGCCAAAGGCCTGCACGAATACGGTGCGCCGGAAGCGATTGTCAACGAGTTGAGCCGCTATCTCAACGCCATGATCGAAGTGATTCACCGCCACGGCGGCATGATCGACAAATTCATCGGCGACAACGTGATGGCGGTGTGGGGTTTCGAGCAGCAGGAGGAACTGGCGATCAAGGCTCTCGATTGCGCGCTGGAAATGAACGAAGTCGCGCAGAAATATTCGTTCGGCGGCAAGCCCATCAGCATCGGAACCGGATTGAATTACGGCACGGTGTTTTGCGGCAATGTCGGCAACGAACAGAAGCGCCAATTCACCGTGCTGGGCCAACCGGTAAATCTCGCCTCACGCCTGGAGGCTTTGACGAAGATCCTGGACTCTCCCATCGTGGTCGGCGAAAGTTTTTATAATGAATTGCCGTGGCCGCGCCAACGCCTGTTTCAGGCGCATCAAGAGGTGGAAGTGCGCGGCGTCGGCCCGATCACGTGTTACGCCTTGCGCCGCGAGCAGAACAACCGCAAAATCGTGCGTTGGGGCCTCATCGGCTGCGGCGACGTCACAGAAAAAAAAAGTGGCCCGGCCTTTCGCAAGGCGATGCACAGCGACCTGCTGATGGTGATGCGGCGCGACGCGACGAAATGTGAAGACTATGCCCGGCGCCACGGTGTTAAGCTTTGGACGACGAACGCCGAAGAGCTGATTCATCATCCTGCGATTGACGCGATTGCGATTGCCACGCCGCCGGACGCGCATTGCCATTACGCCCTCATGGCCGCGGCCGCCGGCAAGCCCACCATTGTTGAAAAGCCCATGGCGCGCAGTTATGCCGAATGCCTGCACATGCTGCAAGCGTTCGAGCGCGCCGGCGTGCCGCTGTTTGTGGCCTATTATCGCCGCGCGTTTCCCAAGTTTCAGCATCTGCGCAGCGTGATCACGCGCGGCCGGTTGGGCGCGATTAAGAGTGTGCAGTTGCGTTATCGCCGCCGCTTTCATCCGATTGATCCCAACGAGGTGCCGTGGCGTTTCAATCCTGAGATTGCGGGCGGCGGGTTATTGTTCGATCTTGGCAGCCACGCCCTCAACATTTTGCAATATTTGTTTGAAGATGTTCCCTGGCAGATCGAATCTGCCGAAGTCGAGCTGGGCATGGGGCCGTTTAATGTTGAAAAAAGCGTTAAAACGATGGTCAAGATTGGCAACGATATTGCCGGAGATTTATTGTGGGATTTTGCGGCGGACAAAGCCGAGGATTGGGTGTTGATCACCGGCGAAAAGGGCGAAGCAGAATTCAGCGTGTTTGCTGAGCGGCCTTACACCATCACCACGCGCGCGGCCGGCTGGGAAACGTATCCCTTTCACGCGCCCGAACATGTGCAGCAGCCGTTCATTCAAATGGTGGTGAATCATCTCTGCTACGGCACTGAAGCGCCTTCCGGCGCGAAATCCGCGGCGATGACCAGTTGGGTGATGGATAAGATCATGGGACGGATTTGAAATTTTATTGGTGTGAAAATGCGTTTGACAATGTTCTTCACTCTTTGCGTTCTCACGATGCTACCATGGTATGCCGGCCTTTTGCCAAATACTTTTGCAGCCAGCGCCTGTTGCTGCGGAGCTCAATGGTTTAAACATCTCACTGAATTTTTATGACAACTGACGCCACGGCCATCGCTGAACGGGAAGCCTCACGCTGCGTTTCCTGCGGCGCAACGCTGCGCGGCAAATACTGCCATGCCTGCGGCGAGAAAGCCTTTAATCCGCATGAACATTCCGTCAAGCATTTTCTCAAGGAGTTCATTCACACGCTAACTCACATTGACAGCAAATTTTTCAAGAGCCTTGTTTCTCTGTTTTGCAAGCCCGGAGTGCTCACACGTGACTATATCGCCGGCAAGAAGAAGTCGTTTACCAGGCCCATCACACTGTTCATCATCGGCAACGTGCTCTATTTTTTCGTGCAACCCCTGGCGAACATCAACAGTTTCAACAGCACGCTGCGCCATCAAATCGCGCCGCGCATGTTGCACGGCCCGTGGGCACAACGTTTGGTCGCCGATAAAATCAAGACCACAGACTTTTCCTCCGCCGCTTTTCAGGAATTCGAACAACGTTACAATGCCAAATCCGAGCAGCTTGCCAAAACATTGATCATCGTGCAGATTCCGTTGTTTGCATTGTTGCTCGGCCTGTCGCATTTTTATTTGAAACGATTCTATTTCGATCATTTGATTTTCGCCACGCATTTCTTCGCGTTTCTCATCTATCTGAACATTCTCGCAACCCTGGGCGTGTTCGTTTACTTGAAACTCGGCAGTAACAACTTGAATTTTGAGGTTGCATTTTTTATCATTTGTATCATTTATTTAATGTTCGCGTTGCACAACGCCTACCGGCAAAAACCGGTGGTCACGCTGCTGCAAAGCGTGCTGGCAACCGCAGGATTCGTGGTGTCGTTGTTTGTTTATCGCATCATTCTTTTTCTGATGACTTACGCAACCGTGTCCTAAATCCTGGAGGAATTTCTCATGGCTTACACCTTCAAAGAACTCAAGCACAAAACCCTGGTCGAGCTGCGCGAGATTGCGAAAGACATTCCGCACGAGGCGGTGCAGGGCTACACCCAGCTCAACAAAGAGCATCTGCTGAAAGCGCTGAGCGTCGCGCTCGACTTGCATGAGCATCACGAAGTGGTGGGCGTGGACAAGGCTGCGGTCAAGGCCAAAATCAAAGTCTTGAAAGTGGAACGGGAAAAAGCGCTCGCCGCGCACGATGGCAAGCAGCTCAAGGCAGTGCGCGAACGCATCCGGAATTTGAAAAAGAAATTGCGCAAAGCGATGGTATAACCGGCTTCGAAATCCGCCTTGCTATTGTCACACGACAAGCATTATATTTTTGCCGTTCATGCCGGGTAAAATCTGTCATATGCTGATTGAAAGAGAGTTATTCCCATGTCAAGCAAATTGCTGACTATCGAAGGCGTGTACGATGGCAAAACTACCCAGGCGGTAGAGCGCAAAGCGTTCGTCTACGCAGTGACTAGCGAAATTCGAGAAGGGATGCTCCACGCCGGACTCCGTGAAGAGGATATTCTGGCTGATTTTGAACGCTTCCGCAGGATATTGCCACATGAATGAGGCAAGAATGTTGGCAGCCTTCACCGAGGAATTACTTGCTCACCTGGCAAGCGAGGGTACCTCTTGAACGCCGCAAACGATTGACGATCTCGAACGCAAACAAAAACGGCCTGGAAAATTCCAGGCCGTTTTTATTTGGCGGGAACGTGTGAGAATCGAACTCACCCTTCGACGCGCAAGCGCCGAAGCAACGGTTTTGAAGACCGCGGAGGCCACCAGGCGCCCATCCATTCCCGGAGATTGCGTAAAGTCGGGCTTGCGCTCAACCAGCGTGATGCATTGCAAGTCTTTCAAGCGCAAGCCCGACTTTCCCGCAGAACCGCGCTGAAACGGCGGCAAGCTAATGATTCACGCTTACAATTGCAAGCTTCGCTGCGCACGCATTTTGCTTTTGTTAGGTCGGTTGAACGTCAGCCGGCTGCGACATTTGTTACGCACAAACGCATCGACTTTTCAGGAGAATTACACAACCGGCGCAGGGGTATCACATTTCTGTGACAGAGCCGCCGTTCGCAGCGCCCGCGCCGGCACATTTGCCCACGCTCTAAGTTGCAATGCACGGTGAACGATACGAAGGCGGCGAGAATTGAACGTGCGGCTGGCATGACGTTTGTCAGAGTGATTCATCATAAAACACTCGGTCCAAAAATTTTCAGGAGGTGATGCCAGGCACAACTGACACATTTTTTTTGCCGCCCCAACAACCTCAGTCAAGAAGGGAACTCTTACTCACCAAGGGATTGAGCTATGACACACAGGAAAGCAGGGCGTTTCGCTCACGCGCTCGCAGGGATTTTGTGCGGTTGCGTCATTGCCGGCTCGAACCTGACGCGCGGGTATGCCCAAGAGCTGCCGGACCAAACTCAGAACACCCCCGCAAACGGCTCTCGCCTGACCTGGACGGCGCCGCAGGGCCAACAGAATACCCCGATTACCCTCGTTGCCCTGCAGAAACGGTTGGAGCAAGCGCAGCAGGAGTTACGCGTGCTGCAAGCGCGGCGTCATTATATACTCAAAACCATGCAGCGAATCGAGCAGCGTATGCTCACCCGCACCCAGCGCAGCAACAAGCGTTCAATCTTTTCGGAAAAAAGAATCCGCCCAAGCGCTTGAATGCGGTTGAGGCGAGCGCCCTTTCATCCCGCCATTCTTGACTTTGCAGGGAGGCAAAAGTCTTTGCCGCGAGGGAACAAGTCGCAGGGAAGCCGGCTTGCTCCCTTTCTCTTTAGGATTCTCGCTTAAATAACCTGCCCATATCATAAACCGCGAATGGACGCCAATAAACGCGAATTTTGAAATGAGCGAATATTCGCGTTCATTCGCGGTTTCAAAAAATGAGTACGTTATTTAAAGGGCGCTCCTTAAGTTCCTCCCCTCGCCGTTGTCTCGCCTAAAAATCCCTTGCCTTTCAGGCGCTTTTTGCGCATTTTTTCACGCACAAAAATCGCATAAAAAAAACGGCCGGTGTTGGCTGCGATCGGCGCGATTCATCTTGCAGATCAACCTGTTTAAAGACAAGCACGCCAATGCTTCAGCGCGGAGCCGGGCCGGGATCATATTTTCATATTATTGAAGCCGGAGGAAGGGTTGCATGAATATCGACAATGATGTGAACGATGAGCTGACCCCCAAAAAGAAGAAGAAAGTAAAAAATAAAAGCCGGCTCAAGGCCAAGAATGCCGATCGCGCGATGGACAATATGTTTCGCATTGTCATCAACACGCATCTCCAGCTCAGCGCGATGGCCGACAACAAGGCCAACATGCTGATCACCGTCAACTCGTTGATACTGTCGCTTTCCCTGGTCAATTTCAACGATCCCACCTTGCAGCCGACGATTATTTGCATGGCGTTGACCTGCGTCGCCACCATTCTGCTGGCGGTTTACGCCACCGTGCCCAACCTCCCGCCGCGCCTGCAGAACCCCGATCCCCAAAGTCCGGGATTCAACATCATCTTCTTCGGTTATTTCAGCCAGTTGGAATACCCCGTCTTCGCGCAAGAGATGCAAAAGGTGATCAATGATCGCAGCCGCGTGTATGATTCTCTGGCGCGCGACTTGTACAATCTCGGCAAAGTGTTGGGCGACCGTAAATATCGCTTCATCCGTTACAGCTATCTCGTTTTTATGGCCGGCTTGATCATCAGCGTGATCACACTTGTTGTCAGCCTGGCCACCACCACCACCGTCCCGATCGAATAATCGTCAGGACGCTGAATGGATCAACTCATTTGCCATTTGCTGGGGGATTACGTGCTACAAACCGATTGGATGGCACGCACTAAAATTTCAAGCCTGTTTGCAGCGATCGTACATGCCCTGGTTTATACCCTGCCTTTCACGCTGATCACCGGATTCAGTTGGGCGCTTGCCGTTATTTTTTCGACACACGTCTTGATTGACCGCTACCGGCTGGCAGGCCATATTATGCGCATCAAACAGTGGCCGTGGGGCAGGCGAACCCCTTGCCCGCCGCCGCCGGAAATGCATACGATCTTGCTCATTGTTATCGATAATACCGTTCATCTTACCATCAATTACTTATCCATAAAATATTTGGGCTGAACCGTGATCTTTTCCCGATCCAGTGGTATATTGCTGCACCCGACTTGCTTGCCCGGCCCCAGCGGCATCGGCGATTTGGGCGCAGCCGCTTTTCGTTTTATTGACGTCCTGTCTGAAATGTCGCAACACCTGTGGCAAGTATTGCCGCTCGGGCCTACCGGTTATGCCAATTCTCCCTACCAATCGTTTTCCGCATTTGCCGGCAATCCGTTGTTAATCAGTCTGGAAAAATTGGCGGAAGAAGATTTCTTGACGGCCGAGCAGTTGCACAAAATGCCGGCCTTTCCGCCGGAGCGGGTGGACTATGGCCTGGTGATTCAACATAAAAATTCACTGCTCAAAGAAGCTTCAGCAGCGTTCCAGATGCAAGCTTCAACGGTGGAAAGAAAAAGCTTCGAAGATTTCTGCGCCGCGAATCAAGCCTGGCTCGATGATTATGCCTTGTTCATGGCGCTGAAAAACGTGCATGACTTGCGGCCGTGGACGACCTGGCCGCCGGAGTTGGTTGCCCGGCAAGCCAAAGCGCTCACACGCTGGCGCCGCGAACTGGCTGACGAGATTCTGTGTGAGAAATTTTTTCAATTTCAATTTTTCAAGCAGTGGGACGAGCTTAAAGCATACGCCGTGCAACGCGGCATCAAGATCATCGGCGATATTCCCATTTTTGCAGCGCACGATAGCGCAGATGTTTGGGCGCATCCGGAATTGTTCTATCTCGACGAACATGGCAATCCCACCATCGTGGCGGGTGTGCCGCCGGATTATTTCAGCGCCACCGGCCAGTTGTGGGGCAATCCCATTTA
>QEVD01000300.1 GCA_003576975.1 Candidatus Zhuqueibacterota bacterium | reverse complement strand
CGGGGTGGAGCGCAACATTTATTTCCGCACGCCCGAGGGCGAGATCGTGATGGACAACAGCGATCCCAACAATCCCAAACCGAAAAAATGGCCGGGCAAGGTCAACGCCTACCGTTTCATGACGTTCTATCTCGAGCCTAAGCCCGAGAATTTTGATGCGTTCTTCAATAAAGTCGTGGATCCGATCTGGATCGCGCAAAGCGATGACCCCAACGCGGCCGCGCTGCGCGAAGCGCAGCAATCCGGCAAGAAACCGCCGTGCTGGCGCGTCATGCACCGCGTCACGTTCGTGAGCCGCATTCTTCCGGATTTCAGCGATCCGACCGCGCCGCCGCTGGAAAGCGCGCTCAAGGCGCTCGACATCGAGAGCAATTATGAATTGATCAAGCTGCTCGAGCCGTTCGTGGCCAACAAACTCACCAACTTCGCGGAGTTTTCGCGCGCGATTCGGGAGACCATCAAAACCTATCATCCCGAGCTGCAGCCGCACACCGAGGCCATCATTCAATACATGAGTTTGTATTTCGGCATCACCGAAGACACGCTGCTGCTCGGCAGCGGCGAGGATGATTTCGTCAACGAAGGCGCGCCGCTGCTGCCGGAAGTCGATGCCGGCCCGGATAATCCGCAGACCATCGCGATCAATACCGCGCTGGAGCTGCAAGGCATGTTGATCAACAGCCAGCAGCCGCTGGAGAATTTGTTGATTGCGTGGAGCGTGGTGAGCGGGCCCGCCAACGTCACGTTCGACGATGCCGGCAGCCTGGCGACGAAAGCGCATTTCACCAGCCGCGGCAAATATGTGCTGCGCCTCACGATGAATGACGGCCTGTTTGCCGCGAGCGACGATATCATCGTCGTGGTCAACAGCGAGCCGCAGGTTTTTGCGGGCGCTGATAAAATGATTCGCTTGCGCGACGTTCCGACATTACAAGGCGCGCTGTTGGATTCCGGGCTGGGCGATGAAACGAGCGGCTTACTTGCTTACTCGTGGTCGATGGAAAGCGGACCGGGCGAGGTGATGTTTGCCAATCCCAATGCTTTGGAAACCGCGGCGACGTTCACGAAAAGCGGCCCGTATTTGCTGCGCCTCACCGTAGACAACGGCTTCTTCACGGCGAGTGATGATATCGTGATTTCCGTGGCCGGGCGGGTGACGCAAGGCCTGCAAACGCTGCACGTATTCAAAGAAGGCAGCGGCGAAACGGTGCGTGACATTGCCGCGCTCGATCCGGCATTGCCGTTTGCGCTTCCCGCCGGCGGCGTGACCTGGGTGGAAGGCGGCCTCGCCCTTGCAGAACCAACGATTCTGGAAACCGCGCAACCGCCAACGCGATTGTTCAACGCGTTGCGATCTTCGAATGAATTGACACTCGAAACCTGGCTCAAACCCGCGGTGGAAGATCAACCGGGATTGGCGCGCATCGTCACGTTTTCCGGCGGTCCGGCCATCCGCAATTTTACGCTGGGACAACGCGGCAAGCAATTTTACGCCGCGGTGCGCACCGATACCACCAATCAAAACGCCAGCGACAAAGCGCTGGCCGGCGGCGCGGCGACACCGAATACGCTGGTGCACGTCGCAATCACGCGCACTGCCTCCGGCGTATTGCGTTTGTTCGTGAATGGCGTGGAAGCCGCGCAACGCAGTTTGCCCGGCGCGTTTTCGAATTGGGTGAGCACACATCGCCTGGCGCTGGGCAATGAAGTGGGCGAGAATGCGGAATATGATCGCGCCTGGTCCGGCGAATATCATCTCGTGGCGATTTATGATCGCGCCCTCAGCGCCGAGGAAGTGCAGCAGAATTTCGAATTCGGCGCGGATACGAATTTGCCGCCGATTGTTTTTGCCGGCGAGGATCAAACCCTCGATCTGCCCAATGCCGCGCCGCTGCAAGGCTTTTTGCTCGATGATCGCCTGTCGTCCGATCAACTCACCGTCAAGTGGACGCAAGTAAGCGGTGTGACCAGCGTTGTTTTCGAGAATTCCGATGCGCTGAACACGCAGGCCAATTTCGAGGACAGCGGGGTTTATGTTTTGCGCCTCTCGGCTTCGGACGGACAGCTTTCCGCCAGCGACGAGCAACGGATCGTCGTCAACAAGACACCGTCGATCAACGCCGGCAGCTCGCAGTGGCTCGCGATGCCCGCAGCGGTGACGCAACTGCTTGGCGAGATCATCCACGACGGTCTGGGCGATCCCAATTTGCCGAAAACTTTTTCCGTGAATTGGTCGAAACTCGAAGGTCCGGGACAGGCATTGTTCGCGAATCCCCAGGCTTTGCAAACGCAAGTCAGTTTCACGGCTTTTGGCAGATATGTTTTGCAATTGTCGGTGCACAACGGCCATCAAATGTCCACCGCCGCGGTGACGATTTTCGTGAATCAAGCGCCGAACATTCGCGCCAGCGCCGAGGCCATCGTCAACCTGCCCGGCGCTGCAACTCTCAACGGCGAAATCATCGAATCCGGCCTCGCGGACCCCGACGGGGTGATTACGCGGCAATGGTCGAAAGTCAGCGGCCCCGGCGACGTCACGTTCGCCGATGCGGGCCTGTTGAGTACCATCGCGAGTTTTTCGAAAAGCGGCGTGTACGTATTGAAGCTAACCGTTGCCATCACTGGCGCAAATTTCCATCTGGAAAGCGAATCCCAGGTTCAACTCACCGCCAACAGCGCGCCCGTGGTCGATGCCGGCCCGGATGTGCAAATCACGCTGCCCGCGGTCGCCGAGTTGGACGGCACGATCAGCGATGACGGCTTCCCCGATCCTCCCGGACGGGTCACCGCAGCGTGGTCGAAAGTGAGCGGCCCGGGATCGGTGCAATTCAGCAATGTCAGCTCGGCTTACACCACGGCGAGATTCTCGCAGTCCGGCAATTATGTTTTGCAATTGCTCGCCAAGGATTATCCGCAGGCGCCGCCGGTCAGCGCTGAAGTGAATGTCGAAGTTCTGCCCTCGCCGCGCGTGATTGAAGGCTTGCAGGCGCTTTATTTGTTTGATGAAGGCAGCGGCGACACCGTGCATGATGTTTCCGGCGCCGGCGCGCCGCTCGATTTGCGCATGCAGCAAATCGGCAACAACAGCCAGCCGCTGCAATGGTTGAATAAAGGCCTGCGCATTGTCCAGCCCACCATCATCAAATCGAATGGCGCGGCAATGCGCTTGATCAATGCGCTTAAGGCAACGCATGAAATCACGATTGAAGCCTGGATCAAGCGCGCCTCGAGCATTCCCAACAATCAAAGTCCCGGTCGCATTGTCACGCTTTCGGCTGATCAAGACCGCCGCAATTTCACTCTGGGCCAGTTGCACGAAAATCGTTGGCAGGTTCGCTTGCGCACCAGCGTGACCGATGAAAACGGCGTGCGCTTGAACAACGGCCAACCGGCATATCAGGACATCGATCTTGTGCCGGAGTTGTGCCACGTCGTGTACACGCGCAAAACCACGGGATTAATTCGATTCTATCTCAATGGTGTTGATCCGGCGCCCAGCACGCGCCCGCGCATCACCGGCGATTTCAGCAATTGGGAAGAGTTCGAGCTGGCGCTCGCCAACGAATTGTCGCTCGACCGCCCCTGGCTTGGCGAATTGCATTTGATCGCAATCTACAGCCGCGCGCTGACCGCGGCGGAGGTGAAGAAGAATTTTGAGGCAGGGGTGTGAGACTCAAGCAGGTTTACCGCCTTGAGTATCGTGAAAATTAGGATTATTTTCACGGCGTTCTGCTGCAAAACAACTCATGATGAATCAAATATGGATCGTGAAAAACGAACAAAGTCCATTCGTAATTGGATTGCTGGCGCAGATTATGACTTGGATACGGCAAAACATATGCTGAAAACCGGTCGTTATCTGTATGTCGTGTTCATGTGTCATCTGACCCTTGAAAAGGCGCTCAAAGCCCATGTCGAGCTTCATGAGGATAAGTTTCCTCCAAAAATTCATGACTTGATTAGATTGGCTGATCGCGCCGGCTTGACAATCCCAGAAACGTTGAACCACATCATTTTGGAGCTCAATCAAGCCAGTATTCCAACACGATATCCAGAGGATTTGCAGCAAAGCTTGGCAGTTTATACCAACGATTATGCCGCGAAAGTTCTATAAGAAACCGAAGAGGTTCTACAATGGCTCAAAACCCACCCTCGTATCGTAATGCTGTGAGCAATTATGTTCGAGCATTGAACGAAAACGGTGTGCAGGTTCAGCAAATTCTGCTTTATGGATCGCATGCCAGGAAAGAGGCGCAAGCCGACAGTGATATCGATATTATCGTTTTATCAGAGAGCTTTGCCGGCAAAAACTTGTTGGAACGCCTGCAGATCTTGGGGTTGGCGCGGCGCAATGTTCCCGAGCCGGTGCAAGCGTATGGCTTTACGCCGCATGAAGTACAACGGCGTGAGCTCTCGGCTTTTTGGGAAGAAATCGTCGAGAATGAAGCGATTCCCATTACGAATGAAGTTTTGCCGTGACGAGTGTTCTTTTGTATGCTCCGGTTTTTTGTGAGATAAGGTAGGTGAAAATGCCGAACGAATCTAAAAAGACCTCCCTTCGCATGAGCGACGCTGCCGTGCTGGCTAAAACCGGCAAGACCTGGAGCGCGTGGTTCAAGCTGCTCGACAAAGCCGGCGCGAAGAAGATGAGTCACAAAGAAATCGTCGCTTATTTGAAGGAGCAATACAATCCCGGGGCGTGGTGGCAGCAGATGATTACCGTGACTTATGAACAGGCGCGCGGCTTGCGCGAAAAATACGAGAAAGCCGGCGGTTTTTCTGCCAATGCCTCAAAAACCATCGCGGCGCCGTTGTCAAAACTCTACGAGGCCTGGAGCAACACCAAGCAACGCAATCGCTGGCTCGGCGAGAAAGGCGTGGTCATGCGCTCGACAACGCCGGAGAAGTCGATGCGCCTGGCTTGGAGCGACGGCAGAAGCAATGTGTTGATAAATTTCTATGCCAAAGGCGAGAGCAAAAGCCAGGTGGCGATAGAACATGAAAAGCTGGCAAACGCCAATGCCGTAGTGAAAATGAAAACGTTCTGGGGCGGGAAGTTGGATCAACTCAAAGAAAGGTTGGAAGCTTAAAATCGATCGGGGTTGCCAACTGATAAAAGCTGCCAACTGATTTTCATGCAAAAATAGTTGATCCGTTGACAGCAGTTATCCGTTGGGATTTTTCCGAGTATTACAGTAACGCCCTCGTGCCTGAAGGCGCTACACAAACTATTCCGCATACATCTCTTCCAGCAGCTTCTTGTACTTCTCCGTCACGACTTTCCGCTTGATCTTCAACGTCGGCGTCAGCTCGCCGCCGGCGATGGTGAAATCTTTCGGCACAATGCGCACGCGCTTGACGCTTTCGAATGAGGCAAGCTGCTTATTCTTGTCCATTACTTCCGATTCGATGAGTTGCTGCACTTTGGGATGCGCCGCCAAGTCCTCGCTGCTTTTGAAATCGATGCCTTGCGCGCGCGCCCACGGCTCGAGATACTCCAGATTCATCGTCACCAGCGCGGTAACGAATTTCTGGCGATCGCCCACCGCCACCACCTGGCTGATGTAGCGCGAGGTGCGTAAAATGCGCTCGATGCGCTGCGGCGCGACATTCTTGCCGCCGGCGGTAATAATTAAATCTTTTTTGCGATCCGTAATTTTCAGAAAACCTTCCGCGTCAATCTCTCCGATATCGCCGGTGTGCTGCCACCCGTCGTCATCAATCGCCTCGGCCGTGGCCTCAGGACTTTTGTAATAACCTTTCATCACATTAGGCCCGCGATACATCACCTCGCCGTCTTCCGCCAGTTTCATCTCAATGCCCGGCCCCACCTGGCCGACCGTGCCGAATTTGTTGTTGTCATAACGATTGACATTGGTAAATGAGGTATTCTCCGTCATGCCGATGCCTTCGAGAATGAGCACGCCGCACGCGTGAAAGAATTCGGCGATGCTTTTGTTCAGCGGCGCCGCACCCGAAACCGACCATTTCAAACGCCCGCCAAAAGCGCCCTGGATTTTGTGCAGCACCAGCTTGTTGGCCAGGCCGTGCTCCCAGCGCAACATCGCGGGAATCGGCTGGCGACGTTGTTGCAACTGGCTGACTTGGGTGCCCACACCAAGAGCCCAGTTGAATAATTTCTCCTTGATGCCGCCGGCTTGCTGCACGGTGGAGGTGATTTTGGTATAAATTTTTTCATAGATGCGCGGCACACTCGCAATGTAATCCGGTTTGATTTCTTGCAGGTTTTCCGCCACTTTTTCGATGCTTTCGGCGAATGCGATGGTATGCGCCACGCGTACGCAAAAATAAACCACGATGCGCGCGAAAACATGCGCGAGCGGCAAAAACAGCAGCGTGGTCATTTCGCCCTTCAAATTCAGACACTGGCTGGCGGAATCCGAGGTAAAAACCAAATTGCGGTGCGTGAGCATCGCGCCCTTGGGCACGCCGGTGGTGCCGGAGGTGTAAACGATCGA
>QEVD01000776.1 GCA_003576975.1 Candidatus Zhuqueibacterota bacterium | reverse complement strand
ATCATTGTCAATCGGAATATGCCAGCTTGCGCCGCCATTTGCAGCCTGGCGCAACACCACTTCCTTGCCGGGAACAACGTGAATTTGGCGACGATCGATGCCGGCGGCTTCCATAACAACTGCCAATGGAAGTGAGGGATAAGTCTTGCCGGCAAAATTCATGAACAGCGGCATGCGGCGAATGGCATCATCTTCGTCTGCCAAAAAATTCGCAAATCCAAGCTGCGCGCTGGCATTGTACAACTCAAAAAACTCGCCGTCAAAACGATCTTCATGCGCAAATCTCCGCGCGGCAGAGGGCGGCAAGTCCAGCGCATAGCGCGCTGCGTTGAACGATTGCGGCGGCTCTGTCATAACATAACGAAATGCCTCAGGATTGGCGCGCGCGAACGCCAGCGCATTGACCACATTGCCGGCGGCATACACACGGTCGGCAAACAAACTATCGGCGCGGCGATCAAGATTCCGGTTCATAAACAGGATATCGAAACAAATCACGGAGGCCCCGCCCGTGTGCAGATAATCCACCAATCGGGCATGATGCGTGCGCGGCCATTGCGAAAAGTTGCCGAGCTTTTGCATGCTGCGCTCGTCAATATCGACGATCACGATTTCTTCAATGGCGGCTTCACCGCGCTGGGCGCGCAAATGATCAATGCGCCGGCGATAGCGCAGATCCAGCGTCTCTGCTTCGAAGCGGTTGTAGATACCCGGCGCAACAACTTCGCTGAACAGCCACGTGAATGTCTTGCGAACGTTGCCGGCGAGCGTTAACCGGCCGGTTGCCAGCTCTTGCTCAACACATAACTCACCCCCGGGAGTCGTCAAGGTGATCGGGAATCTCGCGTCATGCGTCAGATGCGCCAGCCATGCCGAGGCCACGGCGCCCGTGCCGCATGCCAGGGTTTCCTCCTCCACACCTCGTTCATATGTGCGCAGTTTAAGCTGTGAAGGTGAAACCATTTCGACGAAATTCACATTCGTGCCGGCGGGCGTAAATGCGGGGTGATGGCGCAACGTGCGGCCAAGTGCGGTTACCGGAGTTTTTGAGACATCATTTACAAACAAAATATAATGCGGCACGCCGGTATTCACGAACCCGCATTCTTCGAGGTGAAGCCCCTCCGGATATTCCAAAGTTTCGAGCGCGCCCAGCTGTAAACGAAGATCGTGAGGCGGCTGCATGCGCAAACGCACACGATCGCTTTCGACGCGGGCGTGGTAGCAGTCACCGCTAACTTCAAAATACATTTCTGACGTGGCAATCTCGTGCGTATGCGCATGATACGCGCTGGCGCGCGCGCCGTTGCCGCACATTTCCGACTCACGACCGTCACGGTTGAAATACCGCATGGTGAAGGCACAATCCGCCCGCCGCGGATTTTCAATCAGCAAAATGCCGTCCGCGCCGATGCCGGTTTTGCGGCCACACATCTCGTGCAGCAATGTTGTTTCATCGCCGCTTAAAATGCGCCGGCGGTTGTCGATCAAAATGAAATCATTTCCGGTTGCGGAGTATTTGATGAAGGGAATCGTCGAGGACATGAGAACAAGCCGAGCTTGGGTGTCAACCTCAAGAATAAATGCCTAGGAAGAATTGGCAAGAATATAAACAGGGGGGAAGAGAAAGTCAAAACGTTTGGGCTTGTTTTCTTTGTGGTGGGCTTTATGTTTATCAGTACCCGCAATTTTACCGGTTGACG
>QEVD01000299.1 GCA_003576975.1 Candidatus Zhuqueibacterota bacterium | reverse complement strand
TCGAAATCGTTTCAACCCGACCAGGCGATCTTCTCCCGCGAAATTCAGAAGTCTTTGGAAACCGTGGTGCACTCCATCGTGGGCGTGGGCGCGATTTTCAATTACCGCGTCGAAGCCTACAATCACCAACTGGTCGAGGGCCGGTTTCAACCGGATTCCACCAGCCCGACCGGCTATCAGTTGCAAGCCGGCAATGCCATCCTCCGCAGCCAACAAACGGAAAGAGTCAACGGCGCAGGCCTGATCATTCACCGTGACGAGCGCCACACCATCGTTTTGACTTGCGCGCATGTCGTGATACATCGCGACACCATCAACAGTTACTACCGCGACAGTGAGGGCCGGCGCACCGATATCCTGCACTCGCGTGCCCTCATGCGCAAGCAAGAATATTATATTCTCTCGCAGAGCAATCATCTGATTGCCGCGGAGATGGTCATTGCCGATGAGCGCGCGGATTTGGCTTTGCTGCGCGTGCCCTCCACCTTCAACGTCGGATTTGCCTACGCTTCCAGCATTGCCTTTGACGAGCCGGTGGCGTGGGGCGATTTCTGCTATTTGTTCGGCTATCCCAAAGAAACCAAGCAATTGACCAGCGGTTTGATCAGCCTGCTGCCGCATGAGGGCTTTTTCTTGATCGACGCGGTAGCGCGCTCGGGCTTTTCCGGCGGGCCGGTTTTCGTGGCGCGGCCCAAGCACGGTTTGCAACTTGCCGGCATTGTGCGCGGCGTGTCCTCGGACAAGTTGAACTATCTCGCACCGCCGCAAAACGCCTTGATCGGAGAAAATCTCAATCCCGCGGATTTGCCGCAGATTAGCGCCCAAGAAGTCAACATGATCAATTACGGCGCAGCGTATGCCGTGGGCGCGAACGTGATCGGTAAGTTTTTGCAGGATTCTGCCGAGGCGCTTGCGCGCCTGCAAATCACGCTGGCCCCGCACTATTTGCCGTAATCAATTTCGTCAATCATTTTCCTGGCAAGCCGGGTGACCAATTCACTGTTCATAATTTTTATGGCTGTTTTTTGTGTCATTCAGCAGTAATCTTGTCAAGCATGCGGCCAAGGACGAATTTTCACAAGATTCTTTCAGAATGACATTCAAGTATGGATATATTTTTCAGGGTAACAATCTACCCCGATTTGCAGACAAGCTGCAAATCAAAGCTTCTGCCAAGCAGCAAAAGACTATTCGGCGAAACGCGGTGTCTTTGGTAACCATCGGCGCTAAAGCTTTTCCGCCGAAATCACCGAGTATCGCCGAAAAAACTTTGGCAGGATGATTTATCGGCAGAATTATTTCAAATCATCCTGCCGGCAAATTATTCTGCGATAAACTTTCAGAATTTTATTCTAACTGCGCGGAAGTCACCGAGTATCGCCAAAAAAACTTTGGCAGGATGATTTATCGGCAGAATTATTTCAAATCGTTCTGCCGGCAAATTATTCTGCGATAAACTTTCAGAATTTTATTCTAACTGCGCGGAAGTCACCGAGTATCGCCGAAAAAACTTTGGCAGGATGATTTATCGGCAGAATTATTTCAAATCATTCTGCCGGCAAATTATTCGTATAAACTTTCAGAATTTTATTCTAAAAAGGAAAATTTATGCAACGACGTTTGATCTGGAGTTTTGTATTGCTGTTGCTGTTGGCGCATTTTGCCGCCGCTCAGGAAAAGGTTGTCATCGTGCCCAAGCCGGTGGCCGGCACGCCCTATGTCGTAAATGACAGCACTGACCTTTTTGCCAAGTCTTATCGCTTTTTCATCGAAGGCGAGGTGGACATGGCGTCGGACAGCTTGCGCAAGCTGATCGATCAGAGCGGGCTGAAGCTGAGTCCCGAGGCGTATTACGTTGTCGTCGCCAACTTCACCGATCACGTTTCGCCCATCGGCATGTTTCATGCCGGTTCCGGTTTCCTCGACACCCGACTGTACGGACTCGACAGCGACAGTTTATATTATTTGTTTGTCTCGCGCACGGAAAACGCGCCCTCGTTTGTTTCCGTCATGTTGAAGTCGAAACCCACGCCGTTTGAAGAGAACTTGCCGGCGTTTCTGCAGCTTATCGGGTTCGGCATACAAGCGGCATTGGATTCTGCCGAACAGAAAACCACGTGGATCGACGTGCGCCGTTTTGAGATCCCGGACAAATTTAAGAAATCCTCGGATATTTCGTTGATCGTCAAGAAAACGCTGGAGGAGGATCGCTATCTCGCTTCTGCGGTGTTCGATAATACGCCGTTGGAACGCTGGAGCTACGGCATTGCCACGGCGATTACAACGCTTAACGATATTGTGCTCGAAATTGGCGAGGACGGTACCATCATCGTGCGGCCGCAGCCCAGCGGCGATCTGGCGGCGTTTGGTGTGATCAATTACCATTTCAAACCGGTTGATACCAAAGCGCCGACCATCGCTTCTTCCGTGCATTTGCTCGGCGGGTTGCGCGTGGCAACGCACATCGAGCCGGTGCTCGGCCTCGGCCTAGGCGTGCCGATTGCCAACTTCGCTTTGCATGTGTTTGCCGGCGGCAGCCTGGCGTTTCGCAATGAATTGAAAAGCGGATTTCAAATCGGGCAGCGCGTTTTGTCGGAAGAAGATCCCTTCAAGCTCAAGCTGAAAGCTTATCCGCGCTTTGGGTTGGAATTGAAGTTTCCGTGAGGAATGCCATTTGAATAACGTACCCATTTCCTGCAACCGCTAATTAAAGCGAATGTACGCTAATAGATTTCCCATTCGCGTTGATTAGCGTTCATTCGCGGTTTGTCCGCCCAGACGGTAAAATAAACAAAAAAGGCCAACATTGACTGATCGTCAATTTGGCCTTTTTCGTTTTGCTTCCACACTTTGACATCAAAGCGGGAATCAAGTTTGGTGCGGAAGGGGGGATTTGAACCCCCACGGGCGAACCCACTACCCCCTCAAGATAGCGTGTCTACCAGTTTCACCACTTCCGCAACTGAGAATTCCCCAATTAAAAATCAACCGAATGGACTTTGAGATTCAAAATCGGTAAGCCCGGTTTGTTCTGCCGCGGCATCTGCTGTAACTAAGTCACGGCCAAGCCGTGACTGAACATTACCAAACAAGATCTTCGTCGGATGACAATTCGCGTGACAATACGAAAAGAAATCGAGTAAAGCTATTCTTGTTTTGGCTCTGCCGGCGGCGGCGTCTGCTGCAAACCCGGGGCAATCGGCGCGCCGATGTCAGCCGGGGAGGGCGTTCTCACCTGGCGCTCTTCACGTTCCTGGCCAACCAGGCTGCTGCTGGGGCCGGCGGCCGATTTCATCAAGCCCAGGATCAACGCCATTACCATGAAGGAAGCCGCGAGAATTGCCGTGAGCTTGCTCAAGAATGTCGCAGCGCCGCGCGAGCCGAAAACCGTGCCCATGGTGCTGCCGCCGAAAGAGCCGGCCAAACCGCCGCCCTTGCTCGCTTGCATGAGAATGACGATGGTTTGCAACACGGCGATCAAGAGAAAAATCGTGATGAGAAAAGCGTACATACAAGTTTTCCTGGTTTAAATTTTAGATCAAGACAATGCTTCTGCGGCTTTGATGATGGCCGCAAAGCCCTCGGCCTCCAAACTGGCGCCGCCCACGAGCGCGCCGTCAATATCCGGTTGCTGCAACAACTCCGCGGCGTTGGACGATTTCACGCTGCCGCCGTATTGAATCCGGCAGGCGTTCGCCAAATTTTCATTATACGAATCCCGCAGCAGGCTGCGGATGAAAACATGCGCTTCTTGCGCTTGCTGAGGCGTGGCATTCACACCCGTGCCAATCGCCCAAACCGGCTCATAGGCAATCGTCACACGGCCAAAATCCTCGGCTGTGATGGCTTTGAACGCGCCGCGCACTTGCGTTTCCAGCACGCGCTGCGTGTCGCCTGCCTGCCGTTGCGCCAGCGTTTCGCCGAGGCACACAATCGGCTGCAAACCCGCAGCCAACGCGCGCTGCAAGCGGCGATTCA
Source organism: Candidatus Zhuqueibacterota bacterium (assembly GCA_003576975.1). Taxonomy (GTDB): domain Bacteria; phylum Zhuqueibacterota; class Zhuqueibacteria; order Zhuqueibacterales; family Zhuqueibacteraceae; genus Coneutiohabitans. The sequence continues at coordinate 2,509 of QEVD01000299.1, read as the reverse complement.
CGGTGTCATCAGTTTCACCGAAATATTGCCGGCGCTCCGAATGCCCGATCAACACGAATTCACAACCCACACTCAACAGCATGGCGGCAGAGATTTCGCCGGTGAATGCGCCTTTTTCTTCCCAATGGAGATTCTGGCCGCCGAACTTAATCGCCGAGCCTTTCAACAGCTCGGCGATCGTACTAAGATTTGTAAACGGCGGAAAAACCGCCATGTCAACTTTTTCGATATTGAGAACTTTGACCTTCAGCGCTTTGATCAACGCTGCGGCTTCCGGCGCGGTGGTAAACATCTTCCAGTTGCCGGCAACGAACAGACGGCGCTCACGCTTTGCCATGGTTGCCTCTTAGAGTGAACGCGCCATCAAGTGAATCAAATCGATCACGCGGCACGAGAAACCCCATTCATTGTCGTACCACGAGAAAACCTTCACCGTCTTGCCGTCATTGTTCACAAACGTTGACAGCAAATCGACGATGGAAGAATTGGGATTCATGCGAAAATCGATCGACACCAGCGGCTCGTTGGTATATCCCAAAATGCCTTTCATCTTGCCGTCGGCTGCTTCGATGAACGCCTTGTTGACTTCTTCGACCGAGGTGGGTTTCTCGACTTCGAAGGTGACATCGACCAGCGAAACGTTGGGCGTGGGCACGCGCACGGAAATGCCATCCATTTTGCCTTTCAGCTCGGGAATCACTTCCGCCACGGCTTTAGCAGCGCCGGTGGTGGTCGGAATCATCGACAAAGCGGCGGCGCGGGCGCGACGCAAATCTTTGTGCGGCAAATCGAGAATCCGTTGATCGTTGGTGTAAGCGTGAATCGTGGTCATCAAACCGCTTTTAATGCCGAATTTTTCCAGAATGACTTTAGCCACCGGCGTCAAGCAGTTTGTCGTACACGAGGCATTCGAAACCACGTGATGCTTGGCGGGATCGTAGTTACTGTCGTTCACGCCGATCACCACGGTCAGGTCCTGGCCCTTGGCCGGCGCGGTGATAATGACTTTCTTGGCGCCGCCGGAGGTGATGTGCTTGACCGCCGCGTCTTTATTGGTGAAAAGCCCGGTCGATTCCACCACGATGTCCACGCCCAGATCGCGCCATTTCAGGTTTGCAGGATCTTTTTCCGAGAAAACACGCACCGGCTTGCCGTTCACCAGGATGTTATTGTCTTTCGCCACGACTGGCGCGTCGAGATTGCCCAAAATCGAGTCATACTTCAGCAAATGCGCCAGGGTTTTCGCATCGGTGATGTCATTGACGGCGACGAATTCGACGTCTTTGTCGTTCATCGCGGCGCGAAAGATGTTGCGCCCGATTCTGCCAAATCCGTTGATGCCAACTTGTATAGCCATATACTCCTCCACACTCGGTTCGTTAAATGAAAATCCGTTGCACGTTTATGCAAAAAATACTTTAGCAATTTCCAAAATTTTGGGATCGATGGTCTTTGATTTTTGCAGCGCTTCGGTGATGGGCGCGTCGACGATCTCCGTGCCACGCAATGCCGCCATGCGTCCGAATTTGCCCTCGTGCACCATGTCCGCAGCCTTCACGCCAAAGCGCGTCGCCAGCAAGCGATCATACGAGGTGGGCGAGCCGCCGCGCTGCAACGGGCCCAACACCGTGACACGCACTTCGGTTTGCACCAGCAATTGCTCCAGCTTGCGCGCGACGTAATCGCCGGCGCCGCCATAAACCGGATGATCGTATTCATCGACACGTTTGGCAACACCGAACTCGCGGTCAGCTTCTTGCGGCCGCGCGCCTTCGGCAACCACAATGATGCTGAAATTACGGCCGCGGCGCTTGCGCGCTTCGATTGCTTTTGCGACTTCATCGACGGAAAACGGCTGCTCCGGCACGAGGATATAATCTGCGCCGCCGGCAATGCCCGCGGATGCGGCAATCGCTCCCGAAAAACGTCCCAACACTTCCAAAACCATCACGCGGTGATGCGCTTCTGCGGTGCTGTGCAGGCGATCGATCGCTTCTGTGGCAATACCCACCGCGGTGTCAAAACCGAACGAGATGTCGGTTCCTTCAACGTCGTTATCAATCGTTTTGGGAATGCCGACGGCTTTCACGCCCTTGCTCGCCAGTTTATGCGCCACGCCCAGCGTATCTTCCCCGCCGATGACCACCAACGCCGAGATTTCATAGCGCTGGGTGTTCTCGATTATTTTTGCGATGCTTTCTTCGCTTTTGAACGGGTTGTGCAGCGAGGTTCCCAAGATCGTGCCGCCCTTGGGCAGGATGCCGGACACAGAATACAAACTCAGAGGCTCGATGTCGCCTTCGATCAGACCATCCCAGCCGTTTCTGATGCCTAATACCTGATCATCATAAGCGGTGATGGCGCGTCGCGTAACGGCGCGAATCGCCGCATTCAAGCCGGGGCAATCACTGCCTCCCGTTAAGATACCAATTCTCATACAACTTGGTCCTCCATAACAAGTAACGTCCTAAAGTTTTATCTACAGTCCTGCGAAAATTCCCGGTAAAAA
>QEVD01000298.1 GCA_003576975.1 Candidatus Zhuqueibacterota bacterium | reverse complement strand
GCGTTCTACATGGTCGGCACCATCGAAGATGCCGTTGAAAATGCCAAGAAGATGAAAGGATGAGTCTTGTTGCTGGTTGCTAACGGCTGCCTTCGACAAGCTCAGGCAGCAACCAACGACCAGCGACCAGCGACCAACATGGCCTCACAAAAAAGCTTTCTTCTCGAAATCGTCACGCCGGCGAGCAAAGTCTTTTCCGCCCAGGTCAAGGCCATCATTGCGCCCGGCGAAGCAGGCTACTTCGGCGTGTTGCCGCATCATACCAACATGCTGGCCACGCTGAAGACCGGGCATTTGAAAGTGGAAACGGCGGAGAAAACGGTGTACTTCGCCATTGCCCGCGGCCTGGCGGAAGTTATGGCCTCCGGGGTAAAAATTTTGGCCGAGACTGCCGAAGAAGCCTCGACTATCGACGTCGAACGCGCTAAACAGGCCAAAGAACGCGCCGATCGCCGTCTCAAAGAAGGCCGCAAACAGTGGGATCTTGAGCGTGCCGAAGCTGCATTGGCGCGCGCCGCCAATCGCTTAAAAGTTGTGGAATTGATGAAATCCTGAACGCCAACCCCGCTTGAACTTCCCGCTCCCCATTCTTTGTAACATGACGTTACCCGCCCGGGACAAAGCTATTGTTTCATGTTGGGGAGCTCCGCGCTGTTCCTTTAGCAGTCATCATTTGATGAATGTATTGCGCCCCGCTTGCTCTGAAACACGTTGTATTTCAAAATAAATTCACAACGCCTCGCTTTGCGTTTGAGGGTTGCTTGACATTTGCTCAAAAGCTGCTATATTCTGCGCCGTTCCCCAGACGGTGAGAACCGGGTCTTCAAAAAATCTCGAGAACGAACAACGCCATTCTGAGTACGCACATGATGGACCTTATCCACCCCGACATCAACCATTACCTCGATGGGCTGCTGCCTGAGCGCCATGTCAAATTGCTGGAAATGGAAAAACTCGCTGCCGAGCGCAATTTTCCCATCGTTGGCCCGCAAGCCGGCAGAGTCTTGTATCAATACGTCAAACTCACCGGCGCGCGCCGCGTTTTTGAGATGGGTTCCGGGTTTGGCTACTCGGCGTTTTGGCTGGCGCTGGCCCTGCCGGAAGACGGCGAATTGATCTGCACCGAAGCCTCGCAAAACAACGTCGATCTTGCCGAAGATTATCTCAAAGTGGCCGGACTGCTGCGCAAAGTGAAATTGAAAACCGGTGATGCGCTCAAGCTGCTGCAAAACACCGAAGGCCCGTTCGATCTCATTTTCAACGATGTCGATAAAGAAGACTATCCGCGCGCGCTGGAAATCGCTTTTACCAAACTGCGGCCCGGCGGCGTGCTCATCAGCGACAACGCGCTGTTTCATGGCCGCGTCACGCAGGAAAATCCCGACCGCAGCACGCGTGGCATCATCGCCTATAACGAAGCGGTGTTCAATTCAAATGATTGGTGGACCACCATCCTGCCGGTGCGCGACGGCCTGGCAGTGAGCTGGAAAATCGTTGCAAACGAATAAGGCGCGCAGCAAGCCATTCACGTTTTATTGCAGTCACATATTTTTTCTCGCCCGATCAGCCACGGCTTAGCCGTGGCTTTTTTGTTTGGAATTGTTTTTTCGCGTGCCGCCATGTGACAGCGAAACAAAGCGGTTGCAATTTTAGAGCATTTCTTTTATAGTTGCGTTGGGGTCTCCCCTTATTTCCAAAAATATTCCTGACGTCAGAAGATCAGCAGAGAGCCGGCCATGCAAAAATCCATTCGTCTTCTCAAGATTTTGGAGTTGTGCAGCCACAAGCGCATGATGACGGCGCCGCGGCTGGCGCAGATGTGCGGGGTTACCGAGCGCACCATTTACCGCGACCTGCAAGCACTCGGCGAATTGGGAGTTGCGATTGCTCCGCAAGGAGGCTATCGCGTGATTTCCCATCATACCCTGCCGCAATTCCAGTTCACGCACGTTGAGCAAGTCGTGCTCACCCTCGCGCTCAAAAACCTGCCGTTGCATCTTGATCAGGAGCTTAAGATGATTGCCGCCGGTTTGTTGAACAAACTATTGGAGCAGCCGGTGGAAAGTCCGGTGATCGCCCTGGAGGCTCCGCCGGCCGGGCAACCGCAGGGCAACGCTTTCGCGCGTTTGCAACAGGCCATTGAAACGCACAGACGCATTACGTTTCTCAAATACCGCAAGCTTGCCGACGAAACGGTTTCGGGTTTGACCCTCGAGCCGTATCTCTTGTATTTCCGCGACCGCGCCTGGTATCTGGTTGCCTGGAATCCGCAGCGCGAGGCGCATCGCATTTATCGCCTGGATCGCATTGATCGATTGCGGGTGGAAAAGCAAGCTTTTCATCCTCGTCCGTTCAACGCCGAGGAATATTTTCGCGGCAGTTTCGGCATTGTGGTGGACGCGCCGCAACGTCTGCGCGTGCGTTTCACGGGCATCGCCAAGGAAATCGTAAAGAAAGATGGGCGTTTTTTGTCCACGGAAATGCGCGCAGAAAACGGCGCCTTGATTCTGGACAAAATCATAAAAGGCGAGATTCTCTGGCTGCGCTGGATTTTAGGCTTCGGCCGCGAAGCGGAGATTTTGGAGCCGACAGCGCTGCGGGAAAAGGCGGTGAAGATGCTGCGCGAGGGGCTGGCCAGGTATGCCAAGTGAAGTTCGACTTGCGCAACGAGATTCTCTAAATTTGAAAAATCGTGAAGCCCAAGTCGAACTTCGCCCGCGCTAATCAACTGACCGCAGTTGTCAGGGGTGGAGACTATATTGTCACAAGCGTGTCAAGCTGTGAATGCGGCTGGCCTTTTCATAGGTTCGTCACGTAATCTTCCACGAAAAGAAGGATTATCAGTATGCTCACCCCGATCATACCCTATCTGCGCTGGGAACTGATGCCGTCGCAGCCCGGGCACTACCAAGCTTATCAACTCCGCGGCGCGATTGGTAATCTCTTTCGCGATTGGTTCATCATGCACCAGCATCTCGGCAGGCAATATCTTTATCAACATCCGCTGGTGCAGTACAAAGTCATCGAGGGCCTTCCCATGGTGGTGGGGTTGGGTCTCGGCGCGGAATTGCTGGCCGCACTCGAGCCGCCGCGGCAATTGATGATGAACCATGTGTCCGTGGAGTTTAAAGAAGTCCGCCTCGTGTCTGAAGTCTATGAGCCGGACTTTGCCACCCCGCGCCGCTTTCAGTTTGCCACACCCTGGCTCGCGCTCAATGAAGACAATTACGCGCGTTATCGTGAGCATGAGGCATATGAAAGACGCGAGGCCGTTCGCGAAATGCTCCAAAGCATTCTGATCGGCAATATCTTGAGCTTTGCGAAGGGGCTGGGCCTGAGCATTCTCGCCCGGCTGCAAGCCAATATCGAAAACTGGCACGCCGAGCCGGTGCGCGCCAAGCAGCGCGAAAGCGGCCTCTTGCTCGGCTTCACCGCCGGCGGCGAAATCACCTTTTCTGCGCCGCCGTTTTGGGGATTCGGCAAACAATCCAGCCGGGGGCACGGGGTGATGATTACCCAGAAAATGGGGTGAGTCGGGCGAAGTCGGACTTGCGCATGGACTGTTTCATGGTTCAGAAACGTCTCCAGACGCAAGTCCGACTTCACTCCACGCGGAGAAGATTGACTGACAGCAGTTGTCAGGGTTGGGTAGTATATTTATGACGTTTGCAGGTGACTGCTGAACGTTTCGAGATAATGTTGGAGGACAGTGGTGATAGTGAGATATGGACCGGTAAGTTGTCCAAAGAAGAAATGAATATGAAAAATTACTTAATTAGGTTGAATCAGTATGCCGATTCTTGGACCAAGTTGAACAAAGTTGCAATCTTCTTTAGGAAGGAGTATCAAATGCTCAATGTCATAGCGGATATCGGAAAAATCGTCTCCGGCAATTCGCAAAGCGATTTGCTGGAATTCCTCATTCCTGAAGCCACGAAACAGCGGTACATCGTCGGGATCGATTTCGACCTGGCCAAAAAATCGCTGGTCTTCAACCTGCTAGCGGAAGGCGGCGAAAACGGTCTGTCCAAACAAAAGCTGCAAGAATATTTGGTTGTGGCTACGGAAAAGGGCAATCGTCCGCAGTTCTCACCCACCAGCAGTAACCTGAGTTATCTTATTTCCCAGACAGTGCCAAACCTGGTTGAATTTCTGTCCGAAGATTCCGAATTGAAGAAGCTGTTGCAAAGAGTTCGTGGTCTTTTTTTCATGGAAATTCAGGAAAAAGGCGGGAAAAAATTTGTTTTTGTTTTAAACAACAAATTTATTTCCGATCCCTCCGTTGACTTTGAGAAAAAGCCGGAAAAGCTGAAAGATGCCATTAGTGACTATGCAAAAGAACTGGCGAAGTTGATCGCGGAAAAAACCACGGCGCCGGCCAAAGAAACGATTTATACCATTTGTGTGAACGGCGCGCCGGTGGCCGGCCATCCGGATTATCAGCGCTTTCTTTGGCAACAAAACTCGGAAAGCGCCTTCGCGGGAGGATTCGCCGGAACCTGTTCTGTCTGCGGAACAAAGACTGAGGTCACTCAGGATACCACGCGCTTTGCCATGAAATTCTACATGACGGACAAAGTGAGCTTCGCTTCCCACTTTGATTCGAGCAACTACTACAAAGCGGTCACGGCCTGCAAATCCTGTTATCAAAACATTATCATTGCGGAGAAGTGGATCGACCAGCATTTGCGCACGCGACTCGGTGGGTTCGAGGTCTACGTCATGCCACAAACGATTTTGGGGGAAATGGAAGCCATTCGCCTCTTTCGCTATTTGCAGGCGATCACCCGCGAATTCAATGAAGTCAAAAATATCGCATCGTTGCGCGAAGCCGAGCGTAAAACCGCAGAACGCGCCGAGCGCATGGAGGTATTCAAGCAAAACGCCTTTATCTGGAATTTTCTCTTCTTTCGCAAGGCACAATCAGCATTCAAAGTTCTGACCCTCGTCAAAGACGTGCCGCCCTCGCGGATCATGAAAATCACGGAAGTCACAAATGAAACCGACAACAGCAGAAGAAAACTGGTGATTCCCGACAATATCGCCTTCGACTTGGATCAAATGTATCGCCTGATTCCTTTGCGAAGGGACAAGAAAAAGGGATTCTTAGAATTCAAGAAGACGCTCCAACTTTATTCCTGCATTTTCAGCGGCTCGCCCATGCGAAAAGAACAGCTTTACAACTACTACAAACAACTGGCTTGCATGCATCACTTCGAAAGCTATGGCCTCTATTTGTTCAAAAAACCAAACAGCCCCGACTATGCCTTGATGGCGGACACCTTGAAATGGAATCTTTTTTTGCTTTTTCTGCAAAAGTTGAACCTCATTGAAGGAGAATCAATCATGATCACAAACGAATACGATGCCTATTTTCCGAATGGCGTCAAAGAAGCGTTCGCCGAGTTTAACTACAATGAAGCGCAACAAGGGTTGGCGCTGCTGGGGTATGTCATCGGCGTCATTGCCTACGTCCAGTCGGAAAAAGAAAATCTCAAGAGCAAGCCCATTCTTGACAAGATCAACTATCAGGGAATGGGCGAGGAAAAAATCATGCGCTTGTTCAATGAGGCCTCACTGAAAATTCACCAATACCGCAAGCACATCGGCTATGCCGAGCGCTGGCTGGCATTGGGCAAAAAGCTCTACGAAACCGGCGCGCATGAAGAACTGACTGCCGACGCACGAGTGTTTTACCTGCTTTCCGGTTACTCGATGAATTTGTTGCGTACGAAACCAACCGCCGAAACAGCGGAGACGGAAGAAATTGAACCGGTGGAAGAAGAATTGGCTTGATAAGTTCGGCGAGCGACTCGAATTCATTCCTAAAACCAGTTTTCAACATCTATTTGCAGGAGGATCAAAATGAACAATTCTGAAATGCTGTTCGTTTACGACGCGCACATGTGCAACCCCAATGGCGATCCCGACGAAGAAAACCGCCCGCGCATGGATAATCCCACGCAAACCAATCTAGTCAGCGACGTGCGGCTGAAGCGCTACATTCGGGACTATTTGCAGGAAAACGGCCATGAGCTTTATGTGCAAAAAGGCGAGGCCGGTAAAACCGTCAACGCCTCGGAACGGATTCAAGCGGTGCTGGGGCAAAAAAAAGCAGCGAAGCTGGGCGATGAAGAATTGCAAACCCTGCTCAACAAGCTGATCGACGTGCGTCTCTTTGGCGCCACCATGCCGATCAAGCTGGAGGGCAAAGGCCAATCCATTGCCTTCACCGGACCGGTGCAATTCAACTGGGGCTATTCTCTCAATCGCGTTTACCTGCTCGATACCAAATCGATTACTTCTCACTTCAGCTCGGAAGCCGGCAAGGATACAATGCCAAGAACACCGGTTTGAAAAAAGAAGACGTGGCTTTGCTCGATCAGGCGCTGATTAAGGCCATTCCCTTGCATGCCACGCGCAGCAAGGTTGGCCAGGAGCCGCGTTTGTACATTCGCGTGGAATACAACAGCGACAGCTTTGTTCTCGGCGATTTTCGCAAGTGGGTGAAATTTACCCCGCAGGGCACAAGCAAAGACGATGAAGTGTTTTCCGTGCAAAACGTGAAGCTCGACGTCACCTCCCTTGTCGAAAAATTGCAGGAGCACAAAGCCAAAATTCAACAGGTGAAATTCTGGAAAGACGGCGCGCTGTCGATGGCCGGCTCGCTCGATGCTATGCCGAACGGCTCACCGCTGGCCTTCTAAGACGGAGGGCCTATCATGAATTCACATTTTCTGGCATTCGACTGGAAAGGCTTCATGGCGCATTTTCGCCAATTCGACGCCAATTCCTCCGCGCTCAGCTATTCGTTTCCG
>QEVD01000297.1 GCA_003576975.1 Candidatus Zhuqueibacterota bacterium | reverse complement strand
AACGCCAATGAAAAATCTCGTACTCATCGTCATCGATTTGGTGCAGGATTATTTCAATCCGGCGCTTTGGCCCAATAGCCAGTTGCCGGAAGCGCGCCAGCGCTTGGTCGCGGCAACCAATGAGTTGGCCGCGCTTTTTCGCGCCCATAATCTTCCCGTGATTTGGTTTCGGCAGGAATTTGCGCCGGATCTCTCCGATGCGTTCTTGCATGTGCAGCGCAGCGGCAAACCGTATGCGATTCAGGGCACAGCCGGGTGCCAATTGCTGCCGGAGTTACAGATCAAGCCTGAGGATCGCATCTTGGTGAAGAAGCGCTACTCGGCATTCTTTCAAACCGACTTGGATACAGTTCTCGGCCGCCTGCAACCACAAACTCTGGTGCTTGCCGGCATTACCACAGCGTGGTGTGTCCGTTCAACTGCCGTTGATGCCTATCAGCGCGATTATCGCGTCTTGCTGGCAAAGGAGGCCATGGCCGGCTTCACTGCGCGCGATCATCTCGAATCCGTGCACGCGATGAACGGGTTGGTGGGTATCGCACTTTCTAATGCTGAAATTGCGCATCGAATTGGCTTCAGCGATTAGTTCGACGTAGGCACATCAGAATTTGTTGAGGAGTCCCAATTCTGCAAATTTTGTTTAAAATTACCAGGCCATTTCCCCAGCGCGTAACTCATTCGACTATTGTCTTCAAGCGTCTCTCACAATTTGGTCGACGGAACACCGTCAAGATGCTTCACTCCAGAAATTGTGCAGCGAGACGCTCTTCACTAGTCGATGCTGCTCAAGAAGTATGCGATCCCGCCGGCAACCGCCCCCACCCCGGTTAACCCCATGCCGATATAAGAACCGAATTTCACGCCGATCTGAAAAATTGTGTCATATCCGCTGGGATAAACTTTTACCCGATCGAGACGTGCGGCAAGGCTGATCCAATCGCGATAGCCGACGCCAACCTCAGCTATGTAACCGGCAAATCCGTCGGGATACGGACTGTCGTAAATGATCAGACCGGGGGAGAGATCAACGTGAACATTGGGATTGATCCAATGGCGAACACGGCCTTGCGCACCGACTTGAGAATGCCAGCCGCCATTCAAGTAGGCGCTGAAAAAGAATGCCGGGCCGAGGGCGTTTTTTTCATGCACTTGAAACAGCCAGCCCACGTTGGTGGCAAGATCAAGATGGCGCGCGGGTCCACCGTTGGCGCCGGGCAACGGCGCGCTCACGATGAAATCCGTGAGGGGATAAGAGGAGCAGGAATCCTTTTGATTGTAGCGAAGACAGGGCTGGGCATTTAGGTTGGAAGCGTTCGCGCTCAGGGCGATCAGGAGAATCACGGCAGCCCGTCCCGGCAAGCATGGCTTCTCCGGGAGCGTGCGAATGGTGTTCTTCTGCATTTGTCTATTCCGCATCATCTTCTTCTCTCACGCTATGACGTTCGCAGCATGATTTGTAATGCCACGAACACAATTCCACAATTGATCTAGACAAGCTTAATTTGAAGGAACACCCTCTCGAGTTGTCAATGGCAGGGATCCTGTGAAGTCCTTGGTGTATTGCCTGCAACCTCACATGATCCTTTCTGGATGACAAGCCGGAGTGGACACATTTTTCAATGTGACCGCGCACCGTGTCCCACCGCCCGAGCGGTTTCGTTAACTCGCCAACGGAATCACATAAAACAAAATCGCAAAGAAATGCAGCATGCTGCCCGCCAGCACAAAGGCATGCCAAAAGGCGTGATGAAAACGCAAGCGCCGCGAGATGTAGAAGATCGTGCCAACGGTGTATGCGAGGCCGCCGCACATCAAAAGCAACAGGCCGCCAGGCGCCACCGTTTCCAGCAGGGGTTTTATTGCGATGACTGCCATCCATCCCATCGCCAGATATGGAATCGTCGCCACCAACCGGCTGCGCCGCATGAGCCAGGTTTGCAGCACGATACCCAAAATGGCAAATCCCCAGATGACGGTCAGAATTGTCCAGCCCCACGGCCCGCGCAGATTGACAAGCGCAAAGGGCGTGTAGGTGCCGGCAATCAACAGAAAAATGGCGGCATGATCGAACTGGCGAAGCACGGCTTTCGCGCGCGGCAGAGGGATGCTATGATACAGCGTGGAAGCCGTGTACATAAAAATTTGGGTTGCGCCATAAATGCTGCAACTGACGACATGCCAGACGGTTCCAAACAAGCTGGCAAAAGCGGTAAGGATTGCCAATCCTGCGATGGAGAAAAGCACACCCAGGCCGTGCGTGACGCTATTGGCGATTTCTTCAGCAACACTGTAGCGAGGCAGTGCGGGCATTGCGTTCATGAATAAGACTCCACAAGCATTTTATGCGATATCAAGCTCTTAACAATAACGTCCTAGATTGCAAAAAAGCGCTTTCTTTGTCAAGGCAAATTTCCGTGCGAGATTTGCATGCGCTTCACTTTCCGCAGTCATTCTTGGCGCTGCTAAATATAGGTTCAATTATCTGCCAGGTACGGTTTCCGGCACAACGGTACAACTGTTGGCTTCCGCTAGCAAACGCGATTTGGCCGTGAGTAGCGCATGGTTGCGCAGTCTAACCATTCACCCTCTACTTTGCCGGCGTATTTATGAGAACTTGCAACCGCGTTAGTCCTGGTGTGATCTTGCTGTTGTGGGCGAGCCTGGCTTTTGCTACCTCCGATTCTCCTTCCGAGCAGAAACAATCCCAAATCGAACAGCCGCATGTGACGGCGCTGCGGCGCGAACTGGGTCTGTCGCCTCATTTGCTACTCGAATGGCTTCCCAGCAGCAACAGCGTCGATACGCTGCGCGTGATGGACAATTTCAACCGCGCTGAAATTGGCTCGGATTGGGGTTACGATCCGCGCTACTGGCGTATTGTGGACGGCGAGCTTTGGCAAACACCGGAAGCGATGTATGAATGGCGCTATCTCGCGGTGTTCAAGCCGGTGTTCAATGAACCGGGGCGCACGATCCACGCCGTGTCGTACCGCTGGGGCAAGAATGCGGATGCGCTGGGCATTCGCGAAGGCGCGCATGCGCTCATGATCGACGATCCTTCCGAGAACGGCAGCGGCTATTGGCTCTGGCACCGTAATAATTGGAATCAAGTCTGGCTGTGGATCATTAAATATGGCACATGGGAATATTACTCGCGCCAGGGCAAATCCGTGGATCAACAGCCTGCCAATGCCGATCCCCAGGCCGGCGATGTGGTGACGGCTTACATTCGCAACGAGCCGGACGCCGTTTATTTTGACTATTATGTCAACGATCAATGGGATGCCACGCTGCAAGATCCTTCCAAAGAGTTTCCCAAAGATAACACCTGGTATGCCGGCGTTTTCATTCACGGTGAGCAGTTGAACAATCAGGTTGATGATTTCACCATAACCTGGACGCAATCCGACGCTGTTCCGCCGGCGAACGTAACGGATTTGGCCGCCATCGATAGTTCGAGCAATGCGGTGACGCTGCAATGGACCATGACCGGCGACAACGGTAACGACGGCAACGCCCGCAACCTCGAGATTCGTTATTCCACTTCGCCGATCGCTTCGTACGAATTTACACTGGCAACGCTTGCCGCAGATTTGCCCGAGCCGGCAGCCTCCGGGCAGAAACAAAGTTTCACCATCACAGGCCTGCAGGCCGGCACGCATTATTATTTTGCCATGCGCGTGTTTGATGAAGCCGGCAATGGCAGCGAAATGTCCAATCTCGCCGAGGCGACGACAACCGGCCAGTCCGTGGCGCAGCGCCTCGCGTTGGTGAGCGGCTGTGATCAAAGCGCGCGAGTCGGCGAAACGCTGGCGTTGCCGCTGGTGGTTAGAGTGACCGATCAAGACAGTCTGCCATTTAAAGGAAAATCCGTGCAGTTTGCCGTGATCTCGGGCGAGGCTGACTTCGAAGACAGTCGAGAATTTACGGTGATAACGGATGCCAACGGATTGGCCAGCGCGCCTCTGACATTGGGAACGCATCCGCAAAATATTAAAGTCGAAATTCGCGCCTCGGGTTTGGCCGGCTCGCCGATTGCTTGTGCTGCGACAGCGTTGCCAGGCTTCCCGGCGGAATTGACCGTTGTTAGCGGTGACGATCAACTAGTGTCACTCAATGCCGCAACCGAGCCTCTGGTTGTGAGGATAACAGATCGGTTTCAGAATCTCCTGGCAAATCAACCTGTGACTTTCAAAAGAATTTCGGGTAACAGCGGCTTTGCAAATGGCGAATTGCAGCAAACGGTTGTTTCAGATAATCTCGGACTCGCGGGTGTGACGCTGATCGCCAGCAACATTTACGGCGATACCACAATCATCCTGGCAAAACCCGATAGCGCTGCCAGCAACGCGGTGCAAGATACGTTTATGGTGGTAACCGCCTCTCCGGATTCCATGCGGATTGTCAGCGGCGATCAACAAACCGCAGCCATTGCCACAACACTGCCGCAGCCTCTCGTTGTTCAGCTTTGGGACAATGCCGGCGCGCCGCTGCAGGATTATCCAGTGTTGTTTAAAATTCTTGGTAGCGGTGGAAAGCTGGCCGGCGGTTCGGACAGCGTGGCGATTTCCACGGATAGTTCCGGTGTCGCTCAAACAAGCTGGACGCTGGGCGCCGTCGCGGGATTGCAGCAGGTTGTTGCAGAAGCGCAATTCAATGAGAAGGCCTTGCGCCAATCGCCGTTGCTGTTCACCGCCACGGCAGTTACCGGCGGAGTAAGCGCAGTACTTTCGCAAGTCGTACTTGCGTCAGAGCCGATTGTTTTGGCGGACAGTCAGGCCGCGGCAATTATCAACATTTATTTAAAAGATGATTTTGGCAATGTGATTACCGGCAAGCCGGTGGAAATCGAGGTATCCGGTCAAAATAATTTCATCAAACAACCCGACAGCTTGACGAACCATCAAGGCCTGGCAACGGCCGAGTTGCGCTCAACGGTTGCCGAACGCAAAGTCATCAAAGCGCGCGTCGTCTCGGATAGTCTCGTTTTGCAGGATAGTGTGATCGTGCGTTTTATCGCGCTGCCGGCGGCGCAACTGCAAATCTTGAGCGGTAATCAGCAAAATGGCATGGTCAATCGCGTCTTGGCGCAGCCGCTTGCCGTGCGCGCGCGTGATAAGTTTGGCAATTTTGCCGGCGCGAGCCGTGTGGTTTTCACAGTGTTGGCAGGAGAAGGCAGCATCGTTGGAAATCATATTGTGACCTCGGACAGCAACGGCGCCGTGCAGGTGCAATGGCAACTGGGGCCGCAGCCCGGGCTGAATCGCCTTAGCGCAAGCTTGCAAGATTCGCCCCACGTTGCGGTGGAGTTTTCAGCCAATGCGATTGATTCAACCACCACCGGCGTCGCGGACGATACCGGAACGTTGCCTCAGCAGTTTGCATTGCATCAGAATTCACCGAATCCTTTCAATCCGGAAACCATGATGCAATTCTCCCTGCCGGAAGCGGCGCAGGTTGAGTTGAGCATTTATGATTTGACCGGACGTCGAATTAAAATCTTGCTGGCAACACCGTTGCCGGCAGGCGCACATCGCGTGCGGTGGAACGGCAAAGATGAAGCCGGGCAGAGCCTGCATTCCGGCGTCTATTTTTACACGCTGCGCGCGCGCATGTTGCATTCCGGCAAGACCATGACGGCAACGCGCAAGCTGGCATTGATCAAATAAATGAACTTCGGATGATGGGCAAAAGGCCGGCGGCGAAATTCGCTTCCGGCTTTTTTATTTTATTGAGATCCTGACAATCAAAGCAGAAATCGTCTGCAAGAGTCGCGACTGGAATTCAGTGTCATGGCTTCGAGAAGCGTGGTCGCGTTCAAAAAGAGAAGAGGACGCAAGAAGTGACCTCGCAGAAAAGTAACAAAATCATAATCTTTTGTCGTGGGTTTTCAGGGCATTCTTGCCGAATTCTTGCTTGTATCTCTTCGCCATTTTACCTATTTTCCAGTTGCTTCAAACGAGATTTTTAGAATTCGCCTGGCATAGTCAATAATTTTGACATGGCGAGGGAAACAGACTCTTTTTGTTATGTTGAGAGCTTTTGCCATGCTAGGATCAGCAAAAATCTTTCATCGCTCTTTATGATCTTGCAAGAAATCAATCTTTAGCACAATACTCCCATGACGCCGATTCGTACCGAAGCTGACCGCCTGTCGCTGCACACGCAGATTCGCGAGAAAATCCGCGAAGTTCGCACGAAAGTAAAAATCAAAGGGCCGGATTTCCCGCCGGAGCTGGAATGGCTGAACACCGGCCGTCCGCTCTCGCTCAAAGAACTGCGCGGCAAAATCGTGCTGCTTGATTTCTGGACGTATTGTTGCATCAATTGCATGCACGTGTTGCCGGATTTGAAATATCTTGAAGAAAAGTATGCCGGCCGGCCGTTCGTCGTGATTGGCGTACACTCCGCCAAATTCACCAACGAAAAAGAAGCCGCACACGTGCGCCAGGCTGTGTTGCGTTATGAAGTCGAACACCCGGTGGTGGTTGATCAGGATTATCAG
>QEVD01000296.1 GCA_003576975.1 Candidatus Zhuqueibacterota bacterium | reverse complement strand
CCCTAAAAAGAAACCACTCCAAAAGACGCAGTACAAAAATGGCAGCCATGTTGCCACATCGAAAATTCTGGCGCAACGAAAAGCATGTTGAAAGGGCTGCCCCTTGGGGCGCATATTCTGTGAGGCTAACCACCTGTTTTCGAATGTGCGTTCTGATCGAAAACAGACGTTCCGGCTACACCCTGGCATAAAATTTCATCCGCAGACTCTGCTTCTTATCACTTTTTCAGCCCGGAGGCGGTGTCATTCAGTGAACTCGCCCGGCCCCGGGCAATGATAATTCACATTTGCCTTTTTCTCCTGAATTCTGCATTATTGCCCGCAATAATTGCGCTGTTCCTGTTTCATCATCCTGGAATTCTGCGGAGCCGCTTTGCTCGAACTTGACATGATTCAAACCGTGGCCTTTGCCGGCCTGGTGTTGTTCCTGGGTTACGGCCTGCGCCGTCTCCTGCCCCGCCTGGCGCACTACAACATTCCTGCGCCCGTGGTAGGCGGCCTGGTCATCGCGCTGGTCATTTTGGCCGCGCGGCAATTTGAAACAACTCTGTTCAAGTTCGACACCGCGCTGCAATCACCGTTGATGATCGCGTTCTTCACTTCGATTGGATTTGGCGCGAGTTATTCGTTGCTAAAGGTCGGGGGGCCGCAGGCGCTGTTGTTCTTCGGCATCGTCTCCGTCGTTGGCACGCTGGCGGTGGCCTCAGCCATGGCCGGAATCGTATCCGCAGGCCTGGTGGGCGGACCAATCACGACATTCATCATCAAGCGCTATAATTTGCGTTCGAGCACACCGGCGTCGTCAGCGCTTCCAGAACAGAAAACCTCCTCATCTGATAAAACAGACGAGGATAAAAACTCCGCATTCGTTCTACTCAAGAACATCGTTATCATTTTGGCGGCGATGTGGCTGGGCGGCGGCATCAGCAAGTGGTTGACCGCCCTCAACATCACTCTGCCGGCATACATCGGCGCGATGGTGGTGGCAGCGGTTATTCGCAATGTTGATGATCGCACGAAGGTTTTTGGCTTGAAACCAACGGTCATCGACGATCTTGGCCACGTTGCGCTCTCGCTGTTTCTCGTGCTTGCGCTCATGACGCTTAAATTGTGGGAATTGGCGGGACTTGCCTTGCCACTGCTCGTCATTCTCTCGGTGCAAATCATACTCGTTGTTTTGCTGTGCCTGTGGCCGGTTTTTCAACTCATGGGACGCGACTACGAATCCGCGGTGATGGTGAGCGGCTTTTGCGGCTTTATGCTCGGCATCACCGCCAATGCCATGGCCAATATGAACACGCTGGTCGAACGCTACGGCCCGGCGCCGCGCGCGTTTCTCATTGTGCCCATGATTGCGGCGTTTTTCATCGATTTTCCCAATGCGGCATTGATCACGGCGTGTTTGAATTGGTGGGCGCCGTGAGATCCTGCCTTGATGCTATTTTGATTTTCACGCAAGACGCGCCGGCCAGCGCATGAAACCTGTTGCTCTTGCTTCCTCATTTCTGCTTGCGCTTGACGTGAGCCTGTTGATACGGCTGGGCGTGAGCCTCACGCCGGTTCTGGCATTTCTCGTGATCCTGGTCTCGCTTGACAGCTTCAAGCTGGTGCGGTTGCGCGCAATTTTGACGACCATCGCCATAGGCGGTTTAGCGGCGCTGCTCTGTTTATTGATCAATCGTTTTGCGCTGCAAGAATTGGGATGGGATCTTCATCTCTATTCTCGCTATGCTGCGCCGGTATTGGAAGAATTAGTCAAAGCGCTTTACGTGATTTATTTGATCAAAACCAAGCGCGCCGGCTTCATGGTCGATAGCGCCATTTACGGTTTTGCCAGCGGCGCCGGTTTTGCATGTTTGGAAAATATTTACTACATACAATCGCTGTCCGGCTCTCAAATTTGGGTATGGCTGATTCGCGGCTTCGGCACCGCGATCATGCACGGCGGCGCAACCGCGATTTTTGCCTTGCTTGCAAAAAATGCCGTGGATCAGCGTGCGGAGGCGAGCTGGCATGCGTTGCTGACTGCCTGGCTGGCGGCGAGCGCCATTCATTCGTTTTATAATCATTTTGTGCTGCCCCCGCAGTTCATGGCGATTCTGCTGCTGCTCACGTTGCCGGCGCTGCTGGCGCTCGTCTTTCAGCGCAGCGAAAAATCAACCCGCGCCTGGCTGGAAGTGGGCTTTGACAGCGATCGCGAGTTGCTGGAGTTGATCACCAGCGAACAAGCAACCGGCTCGCGCATCGGGGCATATTTGCAAACGTTGCGCAAAACCTTTCCGCCGGAGGTGGTGGTGGATATTCTGTGCTATCTGCGTTTGTATCTCGAATTATCCATCAAAGCCAAAGGCGTTTTGTTGATGCGCGAGGCCGGCTTCACGCCCGCGCCGGATCCCCGTCTCAAGCAAGTCTTTGCGGAACTGCAGTATTTGAAAAAAGAAATCGGCGCTACCGGCCTGCTGGCGATTTCGCCGTTTCTCAGCACCACAAGCCGGGATTTGTGGCAATTGCAAATGTTGGAGCAAACGTGAGCACCTCCTCTCACCTGACTCTTTCTCTCAAAAACGATCTCGCGGAGATCACGAGAGCGAGCGCGGCGGTGGACGAACTGGGCGAACGCCACCACGCTGCGCCGGAAGCGTTATACGCCGTCAATCTTGCGCTGGAAGAGGTTTTGACCAACACCATTTCCTACGGCTATGACGACGGCGCCGCGCATGAAATCATCGTGCATTTCTCCATGCAGGATGGCGAGTTAACGCTCACGATTACCGATGATGCGCGGCCGTTCGATCCGCTGCAAGCGCCCGCGCCCGATGTCAACGCGGCGCTGGAGGACAGGCCAGTCGGCGGCCTAGGCATTCATCTTGCGAAGACAATGATGGACGGCATGCATTATCGCTATGAATCCGGTAAAAACATCTTGACGATGAAGAAAAAAATCGCCTGACCGCGAATATTTTTTAAGATGAGATTGCAGGAGAGAGTATGGAAATCACACAAACGAAACAAGGCGAGGTTTTGATCCTGGCGCTTACCGGCAGGCTCGACGCGCAAACCTCCAAAACGTTGGAAGATCAATTGATTCCGCTCATCGAGGGCGGTGAAAAACGGGTGCTGGTGGATTTTGCGCCGCTCGATTACATCAGCAGCGCGGGCTTGCGCGTCTTGCTGCTGGCGGCGCGCAAATTGAACCAAAGCAACGGCCGCATCGCCCTGTGCGCTCTGCGGCCGCCGATCAAAACCGTTTTCGACATCGCGGGGTTTAGCACTGTATTTCCGATTTTTGCCACGCGCGACGAAGCCATCGATCATCTTCAAAGTTAATGTAAGGAAGGGCGAGTGATGATTACCCGCATTTTGGCGGTGGATGATGAGCCGGATTTGGAGCTGGTGCTCAGCCAGAAATTTCGCAAACAAGTGCGCAACCAGGAAATGCAACTGTTCTTCGCTGCCAACGGCGTGGAAGCGCTGCAGCTTCTGCAAACGCACGGTGACATCGACGTGGTGCTGAGCGACATTAACATGCCCGAGATGGACGGCCTCACGCTGCTGGAAAAAATTCACGCGCTGTATCCGCTGCTGCGCGTCGTCATGGTTTCCGCTTACGGCGATATGAAAAACATTCGTGCGGCGTTGAATCGCGGGGCATTTGATTTCGTCACCAAGCCCATCGACTTCGCCGATCTCGAAATTACGCTCAGCAAAACGATTCTGGCCGCGCGTGCGATCAAACAAGCCGCGCACAATCGCGACCGCCTGCTCGCCATTCATCGCGACTTGGAAGTGGCGCGCCAAATTCAACAGGCCATGGTGCCGCGTTCGTTTCCGGCCTCACCGGCGTTCGTTTTGAGCGGGGCGATGATTCCCGCGCGCGAAGTCGGCGGTGATTTTTATGATTTCTTCATGATCGACGAAGAGCGCCTGGGGTTCGTCATTGGCGACGTTTCCGATAAGGGCGTGGCCGCGGCCATGTTTATGGCATTGAGCAAGACTCTGCTCAAGTCAACCGCGCTCAAGGGCTTGCCGCCGCAGGAATGTTTGCAAGAATTGAATCGCGTGCTTTATTTTGAAAACACCGCAGCGATGTTCGTTACCATTTTTTATGGCATTCTCCATTTGCGCACCGGCGCGGTTGATTACTGCAACGGCGGCCATCCCTCGCCGTACCGCCTGGGAAAAGATGGGGATCTTACCACGTTGCCGGCGACCGGCGGCCTGGCATTGGGCGCATTGGATCATTTTGAGTATGCCGCGCAGCAAACCGTGCTGCAACCCGGTGAAGGAATTTTCCTGTACACCGACGGCGTCACCGAGGCGATGAATCGCGCCGGCGAGCAATTCACCGAGGCGCGCTTGCAGGAACACCTCCAAACTCATGCGCATGCCGCACCGGCCAACCTCATTGCAGAGGTGAGCACCCAGGTCAACGCTTTTGCCGGGGGCGCCTCTCAAGCCGACGACATCACCATGCTGGCCCTGCGTTTTGGTTAAACATGAAAATATCCCAAAAATCCCACCAACTTTTTTCACTCCCGATTGTAGTTGCAATAAACCATGACCGAGTCCAGTGATCTGACACTTGTCCGGCAATGCCTGGAGGGCCAGCGTGACGCCTTTGGCGTGCTGGTCATGCGGCATCACAAGGCCGTGTTCAATGTCACGCTGCGCATGATCAAAGACGTTCAAGATGCGCAAGACGTGGTACAAACCGTGTTTCTCAAGGCTTATGAGAAACTCGGGACGTTCGATGCGCGCTTCAAGTTTTTTAGCTGGATTTACCGCATGGCCGTCAATGAATCTCTCAACTTTCTCAAGCGCCGGCGGCGCTGGGAGGGGCTGGACGAGGGGCGTGACTATGCCGCCGCCGCAGAAACCGTCGAAGAAAATGATATGGGCCAGACGATACAAAACGCATTGATGTTCTTAAAAGTCGAACATCGCGCCGTGATCATCCTCAAGCATCTCGAGGGGCTTTCGTATGAGGAAATCGCTTTCATCCTCGAGGTGCCAACCAAAACCGTAAAGTCCAGATTGTTCAGCGCGCGCCAAATGCTCAAGACTATTTTGCTCAAGCAAGGATATGCCGATCATGATCGCCGATAAATACATCGAGTTGATTCACCGCGAAATTGACGGGCGCAATTCGCCCCAAGCCAGCGCCAAGCTTGCCGCTTTTCTGGCAGCCAACCCGCAAGCGCAAAAACTCTATGATGAATTGCAGGCCCTGTCCGGCATGTTGCAGGAAGTCAAGCCGGTGGAGCCGCCGCCACATTTGCCGCATATGATCATGAACCGGCTGCCGCCGTCACAGCCGGTTCGCCGCAGTTTGTTTGCGCCGCTGCAGGAATGGTTGGAGGCGCGCGGCAAATTCAAATATGCGTATGTCTTTTCCGGCGGCCTGGCGGCTGGGCTTGCGGCCGTTGCGATCTTCTTTCAAACCGCGAGGCCGACCTCCGAGGATTTGAGCAAGCTTTCCGGCGCAATGATTCCGCGCGAACAAGTCGAAAATCTCAAAACCGCGGAAAGCCGGGAAATCAAACACGAACAAGTCACGGGTGTGTTCCATCTCAAGGATTCGCCAGAAATCATGGTGGTAGAATTTTCACTGGCTTCTATGCAAGAAGTCGAATTGGATGTGGCTTTTGACGAGAAAAACCTTGCGTTCAAGGGCGTTATCGCGTTCGCACAATCGTTTCCAGGAGAAGTGAATGTTCGCGGCAGCGCTTTAGAGTTAAAGCATCGCGGCCAACAGCGTTACGCCGTGATTTTTATCAAACAAAAGCAAGCCGCCGGCGCCTTGCATCTCAAAATCGGGCGCGCCGGTGAGATTTTTTATCATCAAACGCTGATGACGGGTGTTGACCAATAAAAGAAACTTAAAACAATCGCCAACTTTTGCCTGACCCGGTTGTACTTCACTCAGAACATGCAAAAAAATTTTGTCCCAGCATCAAGCCAGCTTAACTCGGAGGTCGTTATGAGTCATCCCAATCGCAAAACGTTGTGGTTGATCGGCGGTGCAGCCGCCATCCTCGTTGTGATTGCCTATTTTGCGTTCGGTAATTTCCCGCCAACTTCGGAAGATTTGTCGGGAACCATTGGCGGCGTTAAAAAAGCGGAGAAATATCAAAGCACGCAAATGAGCAACACCGATGTGGTGTTGACGGACTCGCAGATTCAAACGCTTTTGCAAGACGATAAAATCCAGCGCCTGATCACGAACACCGAATTCAAGGCGTTGATGGCGAATCCGGCGTTGCGCGAAGCCCTGGCAAACCCTGAAATGCAACAGCTCTTTGCCGCGCCGGCTTTGCGCGAGGCCCTGGCAAATCCTGAAATGCAACAACTCTTCGCCACGCCGGCTTTGCGCGAGGCGCTGGCAAATCCTGAAATGCAACAACTCTTCGCCGCGCCGGCTTTGCGCGAGGCCCTGGCAAATCCTGAAATGCAGCAACTCTTCGCCACACCGGCTTTGCGTGAGGCCCTGGCAAACCCTGAAATGCAGCAACTCTTCGCCACGCCGGCTTTGCGTGAGGCGCTGGCGAATCCCGAGATGCGCGAAGCCCTTGCGCATCCGGAGCTGCAATCGGCGATGGCCAATCCGGAGTTGCAATCCGCACTCGCTCACCCCAATATGCGCGATCTGATGGCGAATCCGAATCTGCGCGAGGCTCTGGCGATGCAAGCGATGATGGCGAATGCGAGCCTGCGTGAGGCTTTGGCGAATCCGGCAATGCAAGCAGCCCTGGCGAATCCCGAGTTACAAGCCGCACTCGCCAATCCCGAATTGCAAGCGGCCATGGCCAGCCCGGCATTGCAGCAGGCGTTGGCCAATCCCGAGTTGCAAGCCGCACTCGCCAATCCCGAATTGCAAGCGGCCATGGCCAGCCCCGCGCTGCAGCAGGCGTTGGCCAATCCCGAATTGCAGGCCGCGCTCGCCCATCCCAGCTTTCAGGCGGCCATCATGCAAGCGCAATGAGTCCGGTAAAAAATTTGACTGTGTAATTCACCTGACGGTCTCTTTTCAAGGAGATGCCATCCTAAAAAATGGCTTCTCCTTTTGTCGTTTCAAACAGGGGTGACTGAGGACATGCTCCGCCCGATCACACCGAATCATCGTTGGTCTGGATTTTCCCACTCCCGCAGTTTGATCCTATTGCTGTTTTTTTTATTCTCGCCCGCGCGCGCACAATTCCAAAGTTTTGAGACGCCCAATCTTCGCCTGGTTTACTACAGTCAGGCGCAAAGTTATCTCGTCCCGCACATCGCCCGCTGTTTCGAGAATGCGCTGCAATTTCATCGCCGCCTGTTCGACTACACACCGGACGGTAAAATCACAGTGTTCCTGCAAGATTTGGCGGATTACGGCAACGGCGGCGCGGAAGTGATTCCGCAAAATTTTGTGTATGTGCTGATGGCGCCCTTTCCGCATGCTTATGAAATCGTGCTGGGCAACGAGCGCATGAATTGGATGATGAATCACGAAGTGGCGCATGTCGCGAGCATGGATAAATCCGCGGGCCGCGATGATTTTTTCCGCACCCTTTTTCTGGGAAAAGTTTATCCTGAAGCCGCCCACCCGGTGTCGATGCTCTACAGTTATTTGACCAATCCCCGCCGCTATTCGCCGCGCTGGTTTCATGAAGGCAGCGCGGTTTTTCTGGAAACTTGGATGGCCGGCGGACTGGGACGCGCGCTGTCTTCTTATTATGAAATGGTGTTTCGCACGATGGTGCGCGATAGCAGCTATTTTTATGATCTCGTGGGCTTGGAATCGGAAGGCACGGCCATCGACTTTCAGGTGGGCGCGAATTCCTATTTGTACGGCACGCGATTCATCAGCTTTGTGGCGCAAGAATACGGCGCGGACAAGCTTTTGCAGTGGCTGGTGCGCTCCGACAGCAGCAAAGCTTATTATGCCCTGCAATTCAAAAACGTTTTTGGACTCGGCCTCGATCAGGCCTGGGCGCAATGGATTCGCTGGGAGCAGCAATTCCAGCGCGCCAATCTTGATTCGTTGCGGCTCTATCCGATTACGCCCTATCGCCCGATTACGGCCACAGCCTTAGGCTCGATCTCGCGCAGTTATTATGATCCGGTGGGGAACAAGCTTTATGCCGCGCTCAACTATCCCGGCGAAATTCCGCATCTTGCCGCGATCGACATCGCCACCGGCGCGCTGCGGAAAATAGGCGCGCTGCGCGGCGCTTCCACGTTCTTCGTCACTTCGCTGGCTTATGATCCTACTGGTCAGCAGCTTTTTTTTGCTACAAAAAACAGTTCCTGGCGCGATCTTTATCAAATCGATGTGTCTACCGGGCGCAGCCGTTTGCTGATCAAAAATGCGCGCATCGGCGATCTTGCCTTCAATCAAGCGGATCAATCGCTGTGGGGACTGCGGCACGATCTCGGCCTGGTTACGCTCGTTCGCATTCCTCCGCCTTACCGCGAATGGAATCAAATCGTGACCTTCCCCTACGGCCAGGAGATTTACGATATCAGTCTCTCGCCGGACGGCAAACTGCTGGCGGCCTCACACACCGAAGCCAGCGGCCGGCAGAAACTCATCAAGATGGAAACCGCGAAATTACTGGCAGGCGACAGCTCGTTTGCGGTATTGTATGATTTTGATTTCAGCTCGCCGGAGAGTTTTAATTTCTCGCGTGACGGCAGGTATCTATTCGGTTCTTCGTACTATTCCGGCGTTTCAAACATCTATCGTTATGATTTCAGCCGCAGCGAAATGGAAATCGTCAGCAATGCGGAAACCGGATTTTTCCGGCCGGTTCCGGTTTCGGAGGATTCCCTGATCGCGATGTGTTACACCGGCAAAGGCTTTTTGCCGGTGATGCTGCCGAATCGCAAGCCCGACTACGTCAATGCCATTCAGTTTCTCGGCAATGAAGTCATCAAGCGCCATCCGGAGTTTGAGAATTGGAAAATTCCGCCGCCCACCGTCATCGTGCTCGATTCAATGCACACCACGACGCAACCGTACAGCATGCTGGCGCACACAAAATTATCTTCCGTCTACCCGATCATCGAAGGTTACAAAGATTACACGGCCCTCGGATTGCGCATGCGTTTCGACAATCCCCTGCGCTTGAGCGAGTTGAGCTTGACGGCTTCTGTGACCCCGCAAAAAAACGTGCCCGATGCCGAGCGTCTCCATCTGGGATTGGATTTCCGCTATTGGCAATTCAAATTTCAGGCGCGTTACAACGGCGGGAATTTTTATGACTTGTTCGGTCCGACGAAGCGCAGCCGCAAAGGCTACTCGGCAGCGCTGCAATACCAAAAATATTTGAGCTTCGACGAATCCTCCACCGGCTCCTATTCTTCTAATTATCATCTCGAATTGGCCGGCTATGGCGGTTTGGAAAAACTGCCGCAATTTCAAAACGTCGCAGCTTCGTTCGACAAGGCGTTTTACTTCAACGCCGGCTATAACCGGCAAGCGCTGGCCAAGCCGCTGGGCGCGCTCGAATTCGAGAAAGGCTGGCGCTGGCAATTTCATTCCGAAAACAGCCTGATCAACGGCAAGCTGCTGCCGCAGCTCCGCACCAATTTCGATTACGGCATGCTGCTGCCGATTGCGCATTCGTCGCTGTGGCTGCGCAGCGCCGCGGGTTACGCGCGGGGCGAGCGCGAGAACCCGTTTGCGAATTTTTATTTCGGCGGTTTCGGCAACAATTGGATCGATCATCTGGCCTATCAACGCTTTCGCGAATACGAAAGCTTTCCGGGCGTGGAGATCAACGACATCGGCGGGACGAATTTTGGCAAGCTGATGTTGGAATGGACGCTGCCGCCGTTGCGCTTTCGGCGCTTGGGTGTACCCACGTTTTACTGCCGCTGGGCGCGGCTGGCGCTGTTTTCCAGCGGCATCGTCACCAATCTCGACAGCGCCACGCAGCGCCGCAAAGTTGCCAACCTCGGCGGGCAGCTCGATTTCAATCTCGTGCTGTTTTCGAATTTGAATTCGACGTTTTCGCTGGGTTATGCCGGCGCAGTCGAAGAAAACCGCCGGCTGAGGAGGGAGTTTATGATTTCGTTGAAGATTTTGTGAGCAAGAATGGTGACACAGCCTGAATTCGAAATCATGCGCTTGGAATTTTGCTTTAATGGATTTCAAACGAGGAAGAAGATGGGTCAACCGGCGAATGCGAGCCATTGCGATCCAACTCGTCCGCCGGCATGACCATCATATGATAGCCATATTCAAGCAAAAGATTCATCGCTCTTTCAGAATTGAACTCCATCAGCGCATTTTGACGCGCTTCATCCTGCGGCCAGGTTACATTGATCCACAGGGTATTGCCATTTTCGGGGCTGGGAGCAACATTTACAAGCTTAACTTCCGGGAAATGCTGCTGAATGTCTGCCAAGAGCTGGAAAATTAATTCTTTTTGTTTGAGGTTGATCATGATGGTATCTCCTGTTGGATTGCAGCAATGAACTCCTGCAATTTTTGCATCTGCCGATTCGCTTGCGCC
>QEVD01000295.1 GCA_003576975.1 Candidatus Zhuqueibacterota bacterium | reverse complement strand
GTGATTTGCTATACGATTCTCAAAACTCAAAAACCCTTTGCTTTGAAAAAAAACTAAGCTCTTGTTTTTCGCCCTTGACTTTTTCTAGAGTATCTCAGGTGATTCTTGTGAAGTACTCGGCATAATGCCTGCAACTTCATCAGTCCCCTGGATGACATACAGAGTGGGATATACTTTTCAAGGTAACAGCACACGAGTCTGCAATCGAGGCGGCAGCGCTTCGAACAAAACAGAGGTCATTTCGGCTTTTAAGATTGAAAAATCGCCGCTGTATTTTCATCTTTTCATGATGAAAATTTTATAGCCCGATCTTCACCAACCTCGCAAGTTTTACATCATCAGATTTTTGCTTCGTTTTCCACGGCCAAAATCAGGCACCCGTCTTTCATGCCCCAACTTCCATATTATTGAGCTTTTACAAATTTTGAAAATAACGGCCATTTTCCTGGCATTGCCCTTGCCTTTCCAGCAGATGTTCGCACGGCTTTGCGGGATGCAAAACGGAATGCACGAACCCGGGAAATTGTTCGAATTTTTCCCAGGTGTTCAGCAGAAGGTTTTTGATTCAGGAACCGTAACTCAGGAAGGACGTTTGGATTGCTGTGCAACAACAGGACGCTCACGAACAGGACAGGAATAGCGGCTCGCCCGCCTCGGGACATCATCCCCTTGCGCCAACAACGCATTGGGCGAGCCGTTTCTTTTCCAGGATGATCATGATCGCGACGCGCAGCCGAGGCAAATCCTATGGATCATCGCAAACGTTTCATCGGCAAAGTCGTTTTATTTTGGAACGGCGCACAATTGCCCACGGATTTTTTTTCAGACTATCATAAAAGCCGGCTGATCTTCATTGCGGAAACGGAAGTGCCGCACGACCAGGGACGGAAGATCATTTCAACTGCGCCCCAGCTTGTGGATTTGCTGCGGGCGCATCGCCGGAACGTCGAATCATTCTACCACGGAGGAGAAGTATGACAATCACATCCAGGTTTTTCATAGTGGCGGCGGCGCTGCTTTGCCTAGCGCTGGCCGAACAGACGCAGGCGCAAACACGCTTGGGCTTGCGCGGCGGCGTTTATTTGGATCAAGATGAGGCTTTTGTCGGCGCCCACCTGGCGCACCGGATGCAACGCAATCTGCGCTTCGCCCCCAATTTCGAGTATGTGTTGATCGAACAAGGCTCGCTCTACACCATCAATGCCGATTTTCTTTATGATTTGCCCGGGCGCAGCAGCACGGTTCTCTGGCTCGGCGGCGGTCTGGGATTGAGCCGCTTTTCATTCGAAGACTTCAGCAACAATGACGTCGGGCTGAATCTGTTGATGGGCGCGAGCTTCGGCCGCGGTCCGGCAACGCCATTTTTGCAAGTTAAAGTGATGGTGATGGATGAAACGCAATTGGTGTTGGGCGGCGGCATAACGTTTTGAAGCAGGAGCATGAATCATGAAACGAACAGGCTGGATCATAATTTTTGTGATGATTCTTTTATTTATCGTGGCCGGCGCTTATAGCAAGCAGGAAGAACGCGCGAAACAACGGCAACAGGATGAAATCGAACAAATCGGAAAAGAATTGGACCGGCTAACGCTGCGCGCACAAAAAATGGCGGCTCGGCTCGAACAAGCCAAAATCAGGTTGGCGCAATAGCCGGCGGCGCGGCAAAACGTTGTTGCAAAGACAGGCGGGAATTTTTAAATTGCCGCGCCTTTGGAGTGCAGCCCGGCGCGTTTCGCATGACACGTGTCTGTCTCCCCAAAACCGCCGCGCGGGCAGCCTCCCGATTTCGACACAGACACGCAACACTATTTTGAACGAGGAGTTCATATGAAGAAGAACATAATTCTGGTTATTGCAGTCGCCCTGTTGATCGCGAGCCAGGCCGGCGCGCAGAGCATCAAGCTGGGACCGCAAGTCGGTTATCAAGAAGCCAAAGATGCGGATAACGGCAAGCTGATGGCCGGCGCGGCGCTGCGCCTCAAGCTCTCGTCAATGCTGGGAATCGAAGGCGCGATCAACTATCGTGGAGAAAAATATTCCGACGGCGCCTTGACGGTGCGGAGTTGGCCGGTGCAGGCTTCGGCGTTGATCTATCCGCTGCCGATTGTGCACGGCACCATCGGAACCGGCTGGTACAACACGACGCTCGATTATGATCAGAGCAAGGCGGGTTACGCCAATTTCGATGATGAAACCACGCAAAAAATTGGCTGGCACTTCGGCGGCGGCATTGATTTGCCGGTGGGCAAGAGTTCCACGCTGACGGCTGATATTCGTTACGTTTTTCTCGATTACAATTTCGATGCGCTGCCCGGCAGCGCCAACCTGGACAGCGATTTCTACATGATCAGTGTGGGGTTGCTGCTGGGGCTGTAGGCCTGTCTTATTTCAGGCGGAAGGAAATAATCACCGGGCTGCCGTTTTTCGGCAGCCTTTCTTTTTTACCGATAAACGGCCAGCTTGCCAAAACGCGCGTGAATGAGACGCAGCAATGCAGCGGTGAGCGGTTCTAACGTCGGCTTCGGACAGCGGGCCTCACGCAAAATTTGTTTGAGTTTCCGCCGCATTTCGCGTTGCACGCTTTCTTTCATATTCCAATCCACGATTGCCAGTTCTGGCGCAATCGCCGCCAGCATGGCATTGGCCATGGCGCGATGCTGCTCACGGTGTTGCGCCTGTTCGGCGGCGCCGGGCGCGAGGAATTTTTGCAACACGCCAAAAAATGCGAAAGCCTCTTCGGAAAGGCCAAGGGCGTTCGCTTGCGCCGCGGGACCGGCGCGCAAACATACAATCTCCATCCACAATTTTTTCAAAGTTGTTTGATCATCGCTGAGGCCGTGCTGCCGTTCACGCATAATCTGGTGCGTGCGCTGCTGCAAGCCTTCATAAAACGCCGGATCGTGCGCCAGATTGACGGCGGTTTCGTGCAAGAGCGCATGCTGCACTCGCGCAATCTGGGCGAGCGGTGAAGCGAGATTGTTGACTTCCTGGTCAAATGATTCCGCATAAACCGAAACATATTCTTTGATGCTGAGTCCCGGCACCTCGGCGATAAAACTTGCCATGGCCTGATGCACTTTGGGGCTGACGTGGGCGCGCGACAAATTCTCATCAAGATAAAAGCTCGCGGCTTCCTGACGCACAGCGTCGAGCCATTTAGCGTCGTCGAGCATCTTGCGCGCTTCGGCATGCGGCAGCAATTGATCCAAAAGTCTGCCAAACGCGCGCCAGGCGCGGGCAAACGCTTGGCGCGTGTCACTCCGCTGCAACGCCAGCAACCACGGCTCGGTTGACCAGCGCGAGAGATGCATGTCAAAAAATCCCAGAACTGCCAGCCGGGCGCGCTGCAATTCGGCAAAAGAACTTTCGTCAAAACGGGGCGCGAGAACCGCGCGCAGTTCTGCCGCATTGAGTGCCGGCAGCGCCAACGGCAGATTGCGCGTCACCCCCCAGTAATCCACCAACAACCCGCAGGTTTTGTGCTCGCCGGAAACGCGCATCGTCAGATTGATAAGTTGCAATAACTGTCGCTCGCTGGCCGGCTGATCAACATAGATGACCTGCAAATTCGGCGCTGCGAACGACAGCGGAATCGGCAGGCTCGTGATAAAAATCGAAAAAGCGCCGTGGTCGAAATGGCTGTGGTGGATGGCATTTTCAGAGAGAGAGGTTTGCTTCAAAACAGCCAGCGGGAATTCTTCGTTTCGTGGAGAGGCTGTGAGCAGGGCAACGCGTTCGGGCAGCTTTGTGGCAAGTTCACTGTAGTATCGCAGCGCCGACTCATCATCGACGGCAATTAAAATCGCTTTATAGCCATTGGCAGCCGCATTTTGTTCATAATGCTCGAACACATCCTGCGCGATCGCGGCGATGCGATCTTCTGCCTTGGCGGCGGGCAGATAGTGATCTTCTGTTTGCACATGCGCCGGCGCTGGCTGCTCTTTCCCAATATGCCAATCCAACAAGCGAGGCTCATACTTCGCGGGAACCAGCAAACCCTCTTGCTGCGCTTGACGAGGGGTGAAAACATGAATGCAATCGTGAGCGAGTTGGCCGTTTGCTTGCAATGTTGGTGTTGATTTAAAAACAATCAAACTGGCATGGGGCAGAGCACGGCGGATTTGTTGGCTTAAGTCATCATCGCGGTACTTTTCATCAACCAATATCACAAGGGGCGATGCCGGGAAATCCGACGGCTTGTTGGTCGCTTGAGCAAGCGCGGTGATTTCATCTTGCAGCGTTTTGGCATTTGTGATGACGGTCGCGCCAATATTGTCATGCAGGATTTTGGCCAATGCTCCGGTTGCCACAGACGGCAGCGGCAAGCCATGATGCTGAAACGTTTGTTCGATCTGGCGCGGTAATTTTTCACAATCCGTCACCATCAGCAAAGTCGCTTGGAGCAACTGTTGCTTGCTGCGCAATTGCAGCGCGAGAGCGCATAATGTCAACGTTCTTCCCGCGCCCAGCGGATGCCAAATAAATCCGGCGCGCTCCGGCATTTTCTCATTTAAAGGCAATAGGCGCTGCACAGTTTGTTGCACGGCTTGAAATTGATGCTGGCAGGCGATCTTTTTTTGCACGGCGCCCGCGTCATGCTCAAAAAAAATGAAATGCCGGCGGGGCCAACAGCCCGGCAACGAGCAGATCGCTGGAGGTGGGAAGATCGTTCGGGCGTGCGGACAAGTGCTGAAGCCGGGCGCGCAATTCCTCAAAACTCAGCGGAAACGGCTCGCGCCAGTGAGGCAACTTTTTCCCGACGGCGCCGAGAGCGCCGTAGACCGCGTCATTTTTTTGCAGAACAGCGAAGAATTGCGTGAAATCAAACAGGCGGGGAAAACCGGGCGCGCGTTGCAGCGCTTGCAGTCGCGCCACACTCTTTTCCGCGCCGCCGTGTTCGCCTACTTCAAGGACAACCAGCGGAATACCATTGACGAAAACAACCAAATCGAACACTTCCGTACCGGCGAGGCCCTGCACGCGCAATTGCTCGACGATCAAAAAATCATTTTGCCCGGGGTCATCAAACGCAAAATAACGCGGCTGCGTTTGATCAACTGCGGGCGCCGGACGAATCAGCTTGTGGTGAATGTGTTGTTCGCGTGAAAACGGGGAAGGCGTTTGCGGCGCTAGCAACTCGGACAGCGCATGCGCTGCTTCATTTTCACGCAACTGGGGATTGAGCGATTGCAGCGCAGCGAGCAGGCGCGGGGCCAGCAGAACGTCACGGGCGCTGGCGCGTTCTGTATTGAAACTCGCGCTAGCGCCATGCGCATATTGGTAGCCGAACGCTTCGGTAAGCAGATCGATGACCGCGCGCACGACGTCGAAATAGTCCGGAGAGGTGAGGCTCATGGCATGCGTAATCGAAAATAAACCATGCCGCGGCGACTACAATCCCAAATCTGTCGCTTTCGGTTTCTCGCCGCTGTAATCATAAAAACCTTTTCCGGTTTTTTTGCCGAGCAGGCCGGCCAGCACCATTTTGCGCAGCAACGGCGGGGGCGCATACTTGGCCTCGCGATACTCGTCGAACATGATGTTGGCGATGTAGTACGTCGTATCCAGGCCGACGAAATCGAGCAGCGTGAGCGGACCCATCGGATAGCCGCAACCGAGCACCATACCCTTGTCAATATCTTCAATCGAAGCGACGCCGTTTTCCACCGCGCGAATGGCGTCGAGCAAATACGGCACGAGCAGGAGATTCACCACGAAACCCGAGTTGTCTTTGCAGGCAATCGGTTCTTTGCCCAGTGTTTTCGCAAACGCAAACGCGGCATCAAATGTCGCCTGGCTGGTGGCAATGGTGCGCACGACTTCGACGAGCTTCATCAGCGGCACGGGGTTGAAGAAATGCAAACCGACAAAGCGATCCGGACGTTTCGTGGCGGCGGCCATTTCAGTGATCGTCAGGGACGAGGTGTTGCTGGCAAAAATCGTCTGCTCCGGGCAGAGACGATCCAACTCGCCGAACAGCTCTTTTTTCAGAGCGATGCTTTCGATGGCCGCTTCGATGACGATATCCGCGTCCTTCAAATCTGCCAGGCGCGTTGTGCCGGAAAGGTTGGCGAGCACGGCTTTCTTTTGTTCTTCCGTCACCTTGCCTTTGGCGACGCCTTTGCTCAGGAAATCTTCAATTTTGCCCAGGCCTTTTTTGAGCAACTCGTCATTCACTTCGCGCACAATCGTCTTGTACCCGGCTTGCGCGCTGATTTGCGCAATGCCCGATCCCATAAGGCCACAACCGACGATGCCGACGGTTTTCATGCTCCGTTCTCCTTTTCCAAAACAAAAAATGCCAGGCGCTGCGTCACGTCCGGCATTCAGATTGATGCTAAATTTTTGCTTCGCTTTATGAGGCTTTGGCCGCCAGTTTGTTGCGGAACAACGCCAAGCGCGATTTTTGATTCGCCGCTTTATTGGGATGAATAATGCGTTTGCGCGCCATCTTATCCAGCAACGAAGATACTTCTTTATAAGATTGTTCTGCCGCTGTCTGGTCGGTCGCGGCCAATACCTTCTTCGTTAATGTTTTCAACGCCGAGCGTTGGCTGCGGTTGCGCGCATGCCGGACTTTATCTTGGCGAATGCTTTTAATTGCAGCGGAATGATGTGCCATGATTTTCCTAATTGCTTGATTTGAGCTATTTATTTCCAAAAACGAGCGCCAATATATAAAACAGGCCTTCGAATGTCAACAAGAAACTTTGAGGCTATCCCTTTAATTTTCAGAATCCATGATGATCTTGCCCAATGTTTCGGCGCGCCGGCTCTGGCTGCGCAAGCTTGTCACTTCCTTTAGCTCATAACCGATGCGCGGAAAGGCATACTGCACCTGCCCTTCTGCGGAAACCAAAGTATCGCCGGGCAAATCGAGCGCGACTTCTCGCAACACGCTTTCGACGAGGCTGACGGGGAGTTGTTCTTCCCTTGCACCTGCGTTCACTATTTGATGAATCTGTGCCGCGGTTTGTGGATTTCCGTTCTCCTGATAAATGGCTTTGAACAGGCGTTTGCGAATATTGTTGCGGTGGCGCTGCCGCCGCGCTTTTGAGATTTTAAACCAGCGCAATAGCGGAATTGCAAAAAAGAGCACAGAAAAAATCAGAGGAATCCAGCCGAGCAACAGATAAGCGGCAAAATCATGCGCCGCAATCCAATCCCCCAAGCCGGGCAGCATGTCCGCCGGACCGCCCGGAGCCGTGAGCGCGGGAAGCAAATTAGTCAGCATGTAAAATGCAAAAATGAGATTGAAGGCGTTCATGAGGATAATGACAAGGTTGCGTCCCGGGGAATTGCCGGCCAATTGATAGTCCGGCTCATATTCATCCCAATAATGCACGATTTTGTAGGGCTCCACCTTGTCCAGGCCGCGCAACAGTTCGTCGAACTGGCCGTACATCACGCCATTATCGCTGACCTTGACCTCGCCTTGAAAACGCACCAGGCAATCGGTGAGGAAAGTTTCTGCCTGCGGAAAATTCCAGCCGGCAAGCGCGCACAGCTCGGAAGTCACGACGATGCCGTTTTGCTTGCGCAAATAGGCGGCGACTTCTTTTTGATTGTGCAGGGGATCACTTTCCACGCGCGCCGGGCCGAAAACGAAATCATAAACCGAGGCGATGAAGCTTTTCTTGTTCTCATTAAGCGGCGAGGGCTTCGGCTCGTATTGGCGATAGGGATAACCGCGGCGATCGGTGCGATACAACACCGTGCCGGTGTTGGTGCGCCAGCGAAAAATCGAAGCAAAAATATTGCCCAGAGTTTCAAGCGAGGGCCCGCGCACCTTGCCGTCTTTTTTGCCGGCGCTCATCGCTAGTATCAGCGCGATGAGGATGATCACGAAGAGGACGAAATAAACCACGAGCGTAACGGCAATCCACGCCTTGTAAATGACGGTGAACAGTTGCCACAAGCGTTCACGCAATTGCGCCATTTTTTCTTCGAATGTTTTCTCGCCGCGGCGCAGCAGGCTTTTGCCGAAGTCATAAATCAGATCGCCGTTTTCCGTGACTTGCAGGCGACAAACATACTTTTTGATCAATTCGTCCAGCGCATTGCGCGCGTCATCAACATACAAGCCCGTCGATGCAGCGGCTTCGTTTAAGGTGAAATGGCGCTGACCCTTGTGCAGTTTTTTTTCCAGAAGGGCGGCCGGCTCTTTTGTTACCGCGGCAGTCATACGTATCGGTTCTTGTTGTCTATCTGTGCAGAAAAACCGTGTTGAACAGGTTTGAAAATTTAATTCGCGTCACAATAAATCAAAATACTTTGTGCGTTCCCACTCCGTAATCGTGCTGATATACTTTTTCCATTCGGCACGTTTGATGGCGGCGTAGACATGAACGAAATCTTCGCCCAGGAGTTGCAAGGGCGGCGGCAATGACGAGATAGGGATTGCCGTCCGCGCCGGGAATGCGATTTTCGAGACGGCTGGCGCTGCCCTCGGCGGCAGGCACACGCAAGGACACCGAGCGATTATCGCGCCCCCATGAATCATTGATGGGCGCATAGCTGCCCGGGCGCAGGCGTTTGTAACTGTTGACATGCGGCGCAAAAAATGCCATGGCCGGTTTGAGATAGTACTGGCAGCCGCCGATAAAGTGTTGCAACGGCAGCGGCAATTCATTTGCCGGCGGCGCTCCCGCAAAAACATTCATCATCTCCCGCCACAAGCTGATATGCAAATGAAAA
The DNA here is from genome assembly GCA_003576975.1 of Candidatus Zhuqueibacterota bacterium. Classification (GTDB taxonomy): domain Bacteria; phylum Zhuqueibacterota; class Zhuqueibacteria; order Zhuqueibacterales; family Zhuqueibacteraceae; genus Coneutiohabitans. Next base: position 6,486 of record QEVD01000295.1, on the reverse strand, counting down.
CTCGATCCCGCAGAATCGGCGAACGGCTTTGCCATGAAGGTGGCGTGATAACCCATCTGCGCCGCGGTTTCCTTCACCATGTTGCGAAAAAGAAAGGTGTGATCGGCCATTTGCAACGCGTCGGCGTAGCGCAAATTGATTTCGAACTGGCCGGGCGCGTATTCCGAGAGCGTGGCTTCCACGGCAAGGCCCATAGCCGCGGCATTCGTTTCGAATTGTTCCAAAACTTTTTCGACGGAGACGAGATGCAAAATGCTGTAGGCTTGAGTACCGCTCGTGGTGGGCAGGCGCGTATCGCCGTGCAACAAATAAAATTCCAATTCGGAAGCGACTTTGGCGGTGTAGCCCGCGTGCGCAAGTTGGGCGAGAATCTTTTTGAGAATGAAACGGGGATCAGCGAAAAATGGTTTGTGACCGGCGACAACCGCATCAACGATCACTTGCGCAGTGTTTTCTTTCCATGGCACCAGCGTGAGGGTATCGAGATCCGGCATGGCGTGATAATCGGGATCACCGTGTTCCCACAACAACCCGGTTTCTGCGATGGTTTCGCCTTCGATATCCATCGCAAAAATGGATTGTGCAAAGCCAATACCGCTTTCAATGGATTTAAGAAAAATCTCCGCCGGAACATTTTTGCCGCGCATCAAGCCGTTTTGATCGGAAAAAACCAATCTCATTTTTTTGATGCCATGTTTGCGAATGAAATCATCGGCTTTGCGCCTGTTTTCGTTCATGTCTATTCCGCTTCAGTCACAGCATTTGTTGAACACGTTGAGTTTTTCGTTCAAATCTTGAGAGGCCGGGCTTGATCTCCAAAAAACGCAGATTCAAGCCTGCTTGTGCGCGACGACCGCCGCAATGAAATTTTTGAAAATACTCAAGGAAAAATCATCAGCTTGCCATAAGCGCTCAGGATGCCATTGCACGCCGACCACGTGATGCTGCGCGAGATCTTCGCTTTGGAACGCTTCAATCACGCCATCTTCCGCCCAGGCAACAGGCGCCAAACCTTTCCCCAATTTTTTAACAGCTTGATGATGCAAACTGTTGACCTGCGCCGTTTTTTCCACGGCAGCATGATTCAAAACCGTTTGCGGCGCGAGACGAACCTCGTGCGCGAAAGCCTCCGGCGGCTCTTCAATGGAATGCTTGATTTCGGAAGGCTGCTGGCTGGGCAAATCTTGAATCAGCGTGCCGCCGCGATAGACGTTGAGTGTTTGAAAGCCGCGACAGATACCCAACACCGGCACATGCTCCGCATGCGCGCGCTCGAGCAGCATCCAATCGAAACGATCGCGCGTTTCATTTACCGGCCCGAGCCTGGCATGCGGCGCTTCGTCGTAGCGTTTCGGGTCGAGATCCGTTTGGCAACCGGACAAAATAAGGCCGTCAAGCAACGGCCAGATGTGATCGACATAATCCTGCTCTGCAATCAACGGCAGCATGATAGGAATGCCGCCGGCGGCGTAAATCGCTTCAGTGTATTTGTAGGACAGCCGGTAATAAAACTGTTCCGGCAGCTTTTGCATCTGAATACCAATCACCGGCTTCGACATGTTGTGCACTCGTTCCCTGGGATCCACTGGGGCTGCTGCTTGTCACTTACTCTTTTACTCTTTGCGAATGATTAAACTTGCTTCAACTCAACTGTGATCTTCTCGGCAACGTCCACGACGGCATAGTAGCCGTTGCGCACCGGGCCGCAGTTGACGATTACCGTGCCGTTGATTTCATCAACGCCGCGCGCTTCGTGAATGTGACCGCAAATGATCAAAGCCGGCTTGACATCATCCATCCACTTGCGCACCGCGGTGCTGCCCAAATGTTTGCCGGAGGCGTTGCGGTCAACTTGTGTTTGATGCGGCGGCGGATGCGTGAGCATAATGAAGCGCGGCAAGTCCTGCGCTTGTGCATGACCCTCTGCCAAAAAGCCGTGCAACTCTTCTTCGGTAAATTCATACATGTCTCCGCGCCAGGGCGGCATGGCCGAAAGGCCGAAGAATCCGAAGCCATTGAAAGCGTGGCCGCGCCGGTGCAGTGAAACGCCGCGGCGCAGCAACATCTCGTCGATCTCCGGACTGTCGCAATTGCCGGCGACGGCAAACACCTGCGGGCAATACAACAACGCGGTATCCAACAGTCGCTCAGCTTCTTGCGGCGGGCCAAAGTTGGTGAAATCACCGCCGATCAACAGCGCGTCCGGCTCCGGCTCACGTCGCAAAATCTTTTCGAACGGCGCGCTTGCGCCATGAATATCCGAGAGGCATAAAAGTCGCATATGATCTCTTTATTTTTGAGATGAACTAGTTTTTGGCGGGCGCAATATAGTGAGAATTGGCAGGTGAGTCAATTGCAAATTCCAGCAACAGGGCATTTCTCTTGACATTCGGGCATGCGTTTGATACATTCGCGCGTTGCTTTTAAAAATCGTTCCACAAGTTTCAATCATGCAAAAACTGCGCTCTGCGCCTGTCGAAAAGCGCCCAGCGCAACAATCGGGCTTCGACAAGCTCAGCCCGCGCTAAAACCCAGTTTTTGTCACTCAGCCTGTTTGTGCTTCATTTCTTATCGCTTGCCTATGCCATCCGACACTCTTCGTCTCAACAAAATGATTTTTCATGCTTATCACGGTTACTGGGAAGAAGAGCGCCAAGTGGGGCAGCGTTTTGAAGTCGATGTCGAGTTGCATATCGATGTGGCACAAGCGGCGGGCAGCGACAACATTCGCGATACGGTCGATCTTTATAAAGTTTATCAAACCGTCGAACGCGTGGTGACGAAAAACACCTTCAAGCTGGTCGAGACGCTCACGCACGCCATCGCCGACACGTTATTGCAGGAATTCCATCTGCCGCAGGTGCGCGTGCGCGTGCGCAAGCCCAACTCGCCGGTGCCCGGCATCAGCGACGGCATCGAGGTGGAGATTCATCGCGCGCGCGCCGCACAAGGATGATTTCGTATGGCATCACCTTCATCGGGCGGCATGTTTTGCGAAAACGTTTTTATCGGCCTGGGCGCGAATCTCGGCGACCGGGAGCACCATTTGCGCCTGGCGAGGGAAAAGCTGCGCTCGCATCCCGAGATCGCGCTGCGGCAACAATCTTCACTTTATCGCACCGCGCCGGTAGGCCTGCTCGACCAGCCGGAGTTTCTCAATCAGGTCATTGAAATCGCGACGCGTTTGACGCCGCAAGCGTTGCTGCACACCTTGCTGCAAATCGAACGGGAACTGGGCCGCGTACGGGATAAAAAATGGGGGCCGCGCACGATTGATTTGGACATACTCGCGTTCGATCAGAGGCGCATCAATACCGCGGAGTTGGTTGTGCCGCATCCGGAAATTCGCCATCGCCGTTTTGTGCTCGCGCCTTGGGCGGAAATCGCGCCGGACTTTAGGCCGCCGGAGAGCGGACAAACCGTGGCCGAGTTGTTCGCTAGCTGTGACGACAAATCCGCAGTGCAGGTTTGATTCACTTTGACTCAGAGGGTCGTGTGCGTCTTCAGTATCTTGCCATCGAGGGCGTTATCGGCGCCGGCAAAACCAGTCTGGCGCAAAAAATTTCCGAGCGCTATGGCGCACGCCTGTTGCTGGAGCAGCACGAGGAGAATCCGTTTCTGGCGGATTTCTATGAAGACGCGCGCCGCTTTGCCTTCTCCACGCAAATGTTCTTTTTGCTCAGCCGCTACCGCCAACAACAAGAACTGCCGCAACGCGATTTGTTCCATGACTTGCTGGTGGCGGATTACATCTTTCAAAAAGATCGCATCTTTGCCACCCTCACTCTCGAAGAACGCGAGATGTCGCTCTACGACAAAGTTGCGCGCCTGCTCGAACGCGACGTCTTAAAGCCGGATCTGGTGATTTACCTGCAATCGAGCACGGAACGTTTGATGGCGAACATTCACATGCGCAACCGGCCTTATGAACGGGCGATGAGTGAAGCATACATTCGCGACCTGAATGAAGCGTACAATCAGTTTTTTTTCAATTACACTGAGACGCCGCTGCTGGTGATCAACGCCACTAATATCGATTTTGTCAAACGCGAAAGCGATTTTGAAGATTTGCTCGCGCAGCTCAGCCGTCCAATTTCAGGCGTGCAGTATTATTCACCGCCGCGGTAAATCAATTCGCAATTAACAATGACATTAGCCATTAACTATTGTTACGTTGTCTGCCGCTTTCGTTGTTGAAACGCTTTGTTATTGCTTACACGATTCAAATCACGATTGCGATTTGACAGAACAGATTTAACTTGGGTTACCCTCATGTTTCGTTTGATTTTTTGGGCCTTGTTGTGTTATCTGGCCTATCGTGTGTTGCGTGTATTGCTCCGGCAAAACCGCGACACCGCCTCGACGCCGATTCAAGGCGAGCATCAGAATCAGCCGCTCGATCTCTCGAAGATGGATGTGGAAGACGCTAAATTTCAAGAGGTCAACAAAAAGCAGGCGTGAACGTGCCGATGGCGCGCGTTCACCGGAGACCTCGACGAAACCCAAGTACGTTCGACCGAGTCGTGCCGTTGCGCCGCGCTGACGCCGGCCTCTTGCGTCGAGCCGGAAAATGATGCGAACCTACTTGCGAATTTTGCGCTACCTGCGGCCGTATCGGTTTGCGCTGGCCGGCTCGATGGTGTGTATTTTATTTTTCACGCTGTTGAGCAGCGCCTCCCTGTTTTCCATTCTGCCGTTTCTCGATGTGGTGTTCTACGGGGCGGATAAAACTGAGCTTACCAGTGAGGCGCCGGCCTCGCCCGCGCCTCAGACGCCTGCAGCTCAAACCCTGGCCGATGCCCGCCAAAAAGTGATGCAAAAATTCTACGGCCTTGTTCTCGGTGAAAATCAAAAAAGCACGCTGGTGCGGCTTTGCGGCTTGATCATCCTGCTCATTTGCGGCAAGAATCTTTTTGATTATCTGCAGGCGTATTTGATGGCGCGCGTCGAGCAGGGCGTGATCATGGATGTGCGCAACGATCTCTATCGCCATCTCCAGCAGCTCTCGCTGAGTTATTTCAATCAAAACCGCACCGGCAACCTCATTTCCCGCATCACCAATGATGTGACGCTGGTGAACAACGGCGTGTCCGCTAGCTTTGTCACGCTCATCAAAAATCCGCTGCTGATTCTGGCGTATCTCGGCATGGCGTTTTTTTTGAGCTGGAAACTCACGCTCGCGGCCCTGCTCATCGTGCCGTTGAGCCTGGCGGTGATCGGCAGCCTGGGCTCGCGCCTGCGCCGCGCCTCGCGGCAATCGCAAACCAAGATGGCGGATTTGACCTCGATCTTGCACGAAACCATCAGCGGCGCGCGCGTGGTGAAGGCGTTTGCGATGGAAGATTTCGAAGTGCGCAATTTCACGCGCGAGTCGCGATCCTATTTTCAAACCTTGCTGCGCGTGACCCGCATCAGCCGCCTGGCTGGCCCGATTACGGAATCGCTCGGCGCAATTGTGGGCGTCGGGATTCTCTGGTTTGGCGGACAGCAAGTGCTGGCAGGCGGCGCGCTTTCACCTTCGGAATTTTTGTTGTTTCTGCTTGCCATTTTTTCCGTAATGCAGCCGGTGAAGGAACTCTCCACTGTGGGCAGCCGCTTGCAGGAGGCCATGGCGGCCGGCGAGCGCATCTTCAGTGTGCTGGACACGGAAGCGGAAATCATTTCGTTGCCCGGCGCTATGAAAATCGAAGGGTTCAACAGCAGTATTCGATATGAGAATATCTCCTTTGCTTATGAAGAAAATTCGGTTCTGCAAAACATAAGCTTTGAAGTGCGCAAGGGCGAGATTCTCGCGATTGTCGGCCCGAGCGGCGCCGGCAAGTCAACGCTGGTGGATTTGTTGCCGCGTTTTTATGATCCCACCAAGGGACGCGTTGTCATCGACGGCGTCGATCTGCGTGACATCGATGTCAAAAGTCTGCGCCAATTGATGGGCATCGTCACGCAAGAGACGATTTTGTTTCACGGCACGGTGCGCAGCAACATTGCCTATGGTTTGAGTGGGATGCCCGAAGAGAAACTGCGCGAGGCCGCGGTTGCCGCTAATGCGCATGGCTTTATCATGGAATTGCCGCAGGGTTATGACACGCTGATCGGCGAGCGCGCGCGGCCTCAAACTTTCCGGCGGCCAGCGCCAGCGCCTGGCCATCGCGCGCGCGCTGCTGAAAAATCCGCCGATCCTGATTCTCGATGAAGCGACTTCCGCGCTCGACAGTGAAAGCGAGATGCTGGTGCAGCAGGCAATCGAGCGGCTCATGGCAAATCGAACCTCGTTCGTCATCGCGCATCGCCTCTCGACGATTTTGCATGCGCACAAAATCATCGTGCTCGATCAAGGCCGGCTGGTGCAATCCGGCGCGCATGAGGACTTGATGCAACAAGACGGGGTTTATCAGAAATTGTATCGCATGCAGTTTCGGGCGTAACGCATGTCGCGCCTTTAGAGGCGCACGTGTTTGATTGATCTATTCGTTGAGAAAACTTTCA
>QEVD01000006.1 GCA_003576975.1 Candidatus Zhuqueibacterota bacterium | reverse complement strand
GGCTTTAATCTCAGAAAAAACCATTGACTTTTTGGCATTTGACGCTTATTTTCGCAACACTTTGACCGTGCTCAGGATTTGAGACGTGTGGTGAGTTGGGTTTCGGGCTTTGACCCGCTGATAAAGTACGTCAGTCGCGCCGGACAATTGCAGGCGCGACGGTCTCCAATCATCATGAAAATGATCAAGATACATTGGCAAGCTGGACGCTGGTATACATTTTCATTATCCGGATTACAAGACGAAGACGCTATCAGAAGCTTGACGCTAGCAACAACTCCTTTCTCACCGCAAGATTTTCTCCAATCTTGACCCGCAAATTTTTTCACAGATGAATCAATTTTGTCCTCCGGGCGGTTAGCTCAGTCTGGTTAGAGCGCTTGCTTGACATGCAAGAGGTCACAGGTTCAAGTCCCGTACCGCCCACTTTTTATTTTCTCATTTAACTTTTTCGTGGTTGCGCAGTGAACGAAAGCATTCGCATAGCATTTCCCGACGGTAAGGCCAAGCAATATCCGGCCGGGGTTCTTCCCAAAGACATCGTCAAAGAACTGAGCCGCTCGCTGGCGGAAAAGGCGCTGGTGGCCAAATTCAACGGCAAGGTGATCGATCTCAATCGGCCGTTGCGCGAGGACGGCACGCTGCAGTTTTTGACGTGGGATGATCCCGAAGGCCAGCAGGTTTATTGGCATTCCACCTCGCATATCATGGCGCATGCCATCAAGGCGCTGTTTCCGGAGGCGCAATTCGGGGTTGGGCCGCCGATTGAAAACGGTTTTTATTACGACGTTGATGTCGATACCAAATTATCCGGCGATGATCTTGGCCGCATCGAAGCCAAAATGCAGGAGGTGATTGCGGCCAATCAACCGTTTCAGCGCGAAGATCTCTCGAAAGAAGGCGCGGTTTCGCTGTTCGAGCAGCGCAGCGACAAATACAAGCTGGAATTACTGCGCGATTTGGAAGACGATCGTCCCAGCGTGTATCACGAAGGCGATTTCGTCGATCTCTGCCGCGGCCCGCATGTGCCGGCCACCGGCGTGGTGAAGCATGTCAAGCTGCTCAGCATTGCGGGCGCATATTGGCGCGGCAACGAGAAAAACAAGATGCTGCAGCGCATTTACGGTATCTCGTTTCCGAAAAAAGAAATGCTGCAGCAGCATTTGCAACTGCTCGAAGAAGCCAAGAAGCGCGATCATCGCAAGCTGGGCCACGACCTGGAAATTTTCCACATTACGCCCAGCGTCGGCGGCGGCCTGCCGCTGTGGTTGCCGAACGGCACCATCATCCGCGAGTCCCTGGAAGCCTTTCTGCGCCAGGAGCAGCGCGCTCGCGGCTATCTGCCGGTGATCACGCCGCACATCGCGAACTTGAACTTGTATCGCACCAGCGGGCATTACCCTTACTACAAGGACAGCCAGTTTCCTCCGCTCAAGCTGGACGACGAGGAATTCCTGCTGAAGCCGATGAACTGCCCGCATCACCATCTGATTTATATGGCCCGGCCGCGCAGCTATCGTGAGTTGCCCCTGCGGCTGGCGGAATTCGGTACGGTTTACCGCTACGAGCAGTCGGGCGAGTTGAACGGCCTCACCCGGGTGCGGGGCTTCACCCAGGACGATGCGCATATCTATTGCACGCAAGATCAAGTCCGCGACGAAATCCGCGCCACGGTGGAATTGACTCAGTTCGTGTTTCAAACTTTCGATATGAAGGTGCGCGTGCGTCTTTCGTTTCGTGATGAGAATGTCGAGAAATACGGCGGTGAGGAGCAGTTTTGGGAGCGGGCGCAGGCCGAGATCAAGGACGTCGCTGACGAGATGGGGCTGGATTACTTCATCGGCGTAGGCGAAGCTTCGTTCTATGGCCCCAAGATCGATTTCATGATTCGCGACGCCCTGGGCCGCACCTGGCAACTCGGCACGGTGCAGGTGGACTATGTGATGCCGGAGCGTTTTCAGCTCGAATACGTCGGCAGCGACAACAAGAAGCACCGGCCGGTGGTGATTCATCGCGCGCCTTTCGGCTCGATGGAACGCTTCATCGGCATTTTGATCGAGCATTTCGCCGGCGCATTTCCGCTCTGGCTGGCGCCGCTGCAGGTGGTGGTCATGCCGATCACCGACAACCAGCTCGATTATGCGCGGCAGGTCGATCAACAATTGCGCGCGCAGGGCTTGCGCAGCCATCTTGATGACCGGCAGGAAAAGATCAATTACAAAATCCGCGAGGCGGAGACAAAAAAAACGCCGTACATGGTGATCGTCGGCGCCAAGGAAGCCGAGGCGCAGCAAATTGCCGTGCGCAAGCGCAAAGCCGGCGATCTCGGCGCGATGAGTATCGCCGCATTCGTGCGGCAGTTGCAGGATGAAATCGCACAAAAGGCGCTGCTCTAGATCGCCTTTATGCGTTCGGGCATGGCCATAAACAATCATTCAATCTTGAACTTCTTAAAGGAGAATGCAAGCCACGTCACAGCAGAGAAAGTTTATCCGCATTAACCATCAGATTCGCGTGCCCAAAGTGCGGCTGATCGGAGCTGATGGCAGTCAAGTGGGGATCGTTTCGATTCAAGAAGCGCAGGCCGCCGCCGAGGCCGCCGGACTCGATCTCGTCGAAATCGCGCCGCAAGCCGAACCGCCGGTGTGCCGCGTGATGGACTTCGGCAAGTACAAGTACGAGCTGGGCAAAAAGGAAAAAGACAGCCGCAAAAAAGCCGCGGTGATTCATGTTAAAGAAGTGCGCTTCCGTCCGAAAATCGAAGAGCACGACTTTAACTTCAAATCCAAGCATGCGCGCGAATTTTTGGAAAAGGGCGACAAGGTGAAAGCCACCGTCACCTTCCGCGGCCGGGAAATGGTGCACCGGGAATTTGGCGAAGCGGTGATGAAACGCTTGACGGAATCGCTCGCCGATATTGCCAAAGTCGAGCGGCAAGTACAAGAAGGAAGAAATTTAGTGGTATACTTCGTGAAGAAATAAAAGAGAGACAGCAATGCCAAAATTGAAAACCAATCGTTCCGCCGCGAAGCGGTTGCGCGTCACAGCCAGCGGCAAAATCAAGCGCAATCGCGCCGGCAAAAGCCACATTTTGACCAAAAAAGACCGCAAGCGCAAACGCCGCCTGCGTCAGGGCACGCTGGTGCATCCCTCGGACGCGCCGCGTATGGAAAGAATGCTGGGACGCGCGTGAGCCGCGGCAATGAGTCGGTTCAGCGCTTGAAAATTTAATGGAATTCTCCTGGCCGCGAAGCTAATCTTCGATTAGAAGTTTTTATCGGAATGCCAGGCTGTGAGTAAAACGACATAAACCTCAACCAAGGAAGTTGAAAAACTATGCCCCGCTCAAAATACGCTGTTCCTTCACACCGTCGTCGTCGCAAGCTGATGACAAAAACCAAAGGCCGTTGGGGCGGCAAGAAAAATTTGCTGCGCAGCGCGACGGAGACCTATGAGAAGGGTTTGACCTACGCCTACCGTGACCGCCGCGTCCGCCGCCGCAATTTCCGCCGGCTGTGGATCACACGCATCAACGCTGCCGCGCGTCTGGCCGGCATGTCTTATTCCACGTTCATGAACGGCTTGAAGAAAAAGCAAGTCGAGATCGATCGCAAGATGCTGGCCGATCTTGCCGTCAACGACCCGCAGGCGTTTCAAAATCTTGTTCAGCTTGCGCAAAACTAGGTGGGCGCCTTGTTAGACTTATTCGCCGAGCTTGATCAACTCGAAACACGTTTCACCGAAGCGCTGCGCGCGGCTTCCAATGAAAATGATTTGGAAACGGTGCGCATCCGCTTTCTCGCGCGTAAAGGTGAGATCACCGAGTCTTTCAAAAAATTGGGACAGGTGGAGGGTGAATTGCGCCCGCGCCTGGGCCAGCGCTTGAATCAATTGCGCGAAGCGAGTGAAACGGCGTTTGCCGCGAAGAAAAATGAAATCAGCAAGCCGCGGGCCCAGGGCGCAACCGTTGATTTGACGCTGCCCGGCATCCCGCGGCGGTTGGGTTCGCGCCATCCCGTGCTGCAAGCGCTCGATGAAATCAAGGCTATTTTCGTGAGCATGGGCTTTGAGATTGCCTCGGGCCCGCTGGCGGAAACCGATTACTATAATTTCGAAGCGCTGAATTTGCCGCCGGATCATCCCAGCCGCGATTTGCACGACACCTTTTATCTGTCCGATCCGCGCCGCGCCAACGGCGCAACCTATTTACTGCGTACGCACACCTCGCCGGTGCAAATTCACACGCTTGAAAACAAGCCGTTGCCGATTCGCATCATCGCGCCGGGCCGGTGTTTTCGCAAAGACACGCCGGATGCCACGCATTCGCCGGTGTTCCATCAAGTCGAAGGCTTGTGGGTCGATGAAGGCGTAACGTTTGCCGATCTCAAGGGCGTGCTGGCGGCGTTTGCGCGCAAGTTTTTTGATGATGAGGTCAAAACCCGTTTTCGCCCGAGTTATTTCCCCTTCACCGAGCCGAGCGCCGAGCTTGATGTCTGGTTCGAAGCGCGGCAATCCTGGATCGAGCTGCTCGGTTGCGGCATGGTGAATCCCATCGTGCTCGAACGCCTAGGCATCGATTCGGAAAAGTATACCGGCTTTGCGTGGGGCATGGGCGTGGAGCGGCCGGCGATGCGAAAATACGGCGTGACGGATCTGCGCTTGTTTTATGACAATGACGTGCGCTTGTTAAGACAATTTTAGCATTCACAAAATTCTCCATGTCATTCGGTTGAGTGGCATGCTCCGGGCAAATGAAATTCACTTATAACTGGCTACGCGAATTCGTTGACACACCGCTGACCGCGGAAGCGCTCGCCGAACGCCTGCCGATGATCGGTTTCGAAGTCGAAAGTTGCCAATCATTGCTGCCTGACCTGAAGGCGATCGTCGTCGGCAAAGTGCTGGTTTGTGAGAACATTCCGGCCTCCGATCACCTCAAACGCTGCGAGGTGAATATTGGCAGCACAACACTCAACGTGGTTTGCGGCGCGCCGAATGTCGCGGTCGATCAACTCGTTGCGGTTGCGCCCTCCGGGACGAGGCTGCCGAACGGCTTGACCATTGAAGCGCGCAAAATCTTCGGGGTGCAATCACAAGGCATGATTTGCAGCGAGATGGAATTGGGCCTGTCGGACGAGCATGAAGGCATCCTCGTGCTGAACGGGCAGGCGCGCGTGGGGCAGCATTTTGTGGATACGCTCGAACAAGACTGGCTCTTTGACATCGCGGTTACGCCCAATCGCCCGGATGCCCTGGGCATTATCGGCATCGCGCGTGAAGTCGGTTTGATTACCGGCGCGCCCCTGCAATTGCCCAAAATCAAGCTGCGTGAAACCGGCGCGCCTATCGAGCAATTGATCACTATTCAAATAAAAGATGCCGAGGGTTGCCCGCGCTATGCCGCGCGTATTGTGAAAAATATCGCCGTTAAGCCCTCGCCGAAATGGATGCGCCAGCGCCTGAACGCCGTGGGCGTGCGCGCGATTTCGAATATTGTCGATGTCACGAATTACGTCATGATGGAAACCGGCCAGCCGCAACACGCTTTCGACTACGATTTGCTCGAAAAAGACAAAATCATTGTGCAGCGTGCGCGCGCCGGAGAAAAATTCCAAACGCTTGATGGCCAGGAGCATGAATTGCTCGCCGAGGACGTGATGATTTGCGACGGCCATCGCAATGTCGCGCTGGCCGGCGTGATGGGCGGCTTGAATTCCGAAGTCAGCGACGCGACGAAAAATATCTTGATCGAGTGCGCGCATTTCAACCCGCTTGCGGTGCGCCGCACGGCAAAGCGATTGGGCATGACATCAGAAGCAGGCCGGCGTTTTGAGCGTGGCACGGATCCCAACGGCATCCCGTTCGCCGTCAATCGCGCCGCACAATTGATGCAGGATACCGCCGGCGGGGAGATTGCGCGCGGCATCGCCGAGGTGTATCCCGCGCCGATCAAGCCCGCCAAAATCACGCTGCGCCCCAAGCGGGTGACGCACGTGTTGGGCGGCAAAGTGCCGTCCGGTCGCATGGAAAAAATTCTAACCGGGCTGGAGTGCAAAGTATCAAAAAAATCCGCCGCGAGCTGGCAGGTGGCGGCGCCCACGTTTCGCCCGGATTTGACGCGCGAGATCGATTTGATCGAAGAGATCGCGCGTATTTATGGCTATGATAAATTCTCTGAAAAATTGCATTCGCAGGTTTTTGTCGGCGGCGAGCGCAATCGCGAAGAAGAAGCGCTGGAAAAATTGCGCCGCGCGATGACCGGCCTGGGCTTTGATGAAGCCATTACCATAGATTTGATTTCACCCAAACTGGCCGGGTTGTTTTTGCCGGAGGGCGGCGCGGTATTGCCGCTCATCAATCCACTGAATGAAGAATTGTCAGTGTTGCGGCCGGCAGTGGCGGCGACGTTGTTGCATTCGCTCGCGTACAATCTCAATCGTAAAAACCGTGATGTGTGGTTGTATGAAACCGGCGCCGCGTTTTGGAAGGAGCCCGGCAAAGAAATCTGCGAAGAACAGCGTCTGGCAGCCATTGCCGTGGGCGCCGCAGAAAATCCGAATTGGCTGGGCAAAACTCGCGGCTATGCCCTGCCCGATTTGCGGGGGGTGTTGGAAGTGCTGGAACGCGTCTTGTTATTGCCGAAGCTGGTTTTCAAGCCGCTCACAACGCATGCCTATCTCGAACACGGTTGGGAGATTTTTATCGGCGCAAACCGCCTCGGTTTTGCGGGTAAACTGCGGGCAGAGATTCTCAAAGAGTATGACGTTGAAACGGATGTTTTTCTGTTTGAATTAAAACTCCAGGAGGTGATTGCCAGCATTGATTGGCAGCGCACCTTTCAGAGTATTCCGAAGTATCCGCCGGTTGAGCGCGATCTGGCAATTATCGTTGACCACGACGTGCCGGCGGAGAAAATTTACGCCGTCATTGAAAGCGCGAGCGATCACTTGCTGGAACGGCTCGAACTGTTCGATCTTTATACCGGTAAACCCATTCCAGCGGGCAAAAAGAGCATGGCTTTTGCGCTGACCTTTCGCGCCGACGATCGTACATTGCGCGACGAAGAGGTGGAACTGCGGCAAAAGAATATTTTGGACGCGCTTGGCCGCGAATGCGGCGCGGTGTTGCGGACTTAAGCGCCTACACCCGGGGGCCGGCTCTCTTGTGGAGCCGAGGCCGCCGGGCATGACGCATGGAATGTTTGAGGATGCTTTTAAAGTAATTTTTAACCACGCTGATTGAAGGATCATTTGATGGATATCCAACGTTTCGAGATACTGGAAGATAAAATCTCCAAAGCGATCAAGTTGATACAGACGCTCAAGCATGAAAATGAGGAGCTGCGCGCGCAAGTGGAGGCGGCGGAAGCCCGTTTTCACACGCAAGAGGAAGAACTCAACAGGCTGCGCGGCGAATTGAGCAATGTGCAGAATCGCGCGCAAGAGTCGCAGCAAATGAAGGAACGTGAGGAAAAAATTCGCAGTAAAGTGGAAGAGATGTTGGCCAAATTGGAGGAACTGCAATTGCAGTTCTGACAAGCTGGCGTCGCGTCGAGTATTCTCAGAGCAGACATTTTTCTCGATATTCTATGCCTGAAGGCACAGTATTAAAAGTCAACATTTACGGCACCGAGTATCCCATTCGCGGCGAGGTTGATGTGGAATACATCCGCCGGGTGGCCGAGTATGTCGATCGCAAAATGCGTGAAGTCGACCAAAGTACGGCCGCCAAATCCTCGCTCAAGGTGGCGATCCTGGCGGCGTTGAACATTGCGGACGAACTGTTCCGCGAGCGTGACGAGAAAGCGGGTCTGTTGAAGAGTTTCGAGGCCAAGGCCGAGCAGTTATCGAAACTTTTGCATGAGAATTTGAAAGAATAGACCGGTGTCAACCTCCCGCAGCGCGGGAGGCGAACAGCCCTGGTGGCAAGGTCTTCAAAAACGCGGCGCGACCTGCGCGCAACGATTTCCGTTGCGGCGTTTGAAGAACTTGGTACCGGGGCTTTTTGTTATGCGCTAGATTATTAAAACCCGATTCGATACTTCTAGAAGGCAATCGGGATTTATGGAGGAAGAATGACGATCATTGTGATCGTACTGATCGTGGCCGCGCTCGGACTTGGCGCTCTGCTCGGCTGGCTGATGCGGCAAAAGCTCGGCCTCGAGAAGATTGCCCACGCCGAAGCCGCCGCGCAGAAAATCACTGCAGACGCCACCCAGGAAGCAGAAAGTCTCAAGCAGGCTAAATTGCTCGAGGTGCGTGACGAGCTTTTTCAAAAACGCCAGGATCTGGAGCAGGAGATCAAGTCACGCCGGCAGCAGATACAAAAGCTGGAAAGCCAGCTTGCGCAACGCGAAACGAGCCTGGATCGCAAAGTCGATTTGTTGAATCAGAAAAAGCAGGAAGTAACGAAATTAGAGGAGAGTTTGCGCAGCCGCGAGGCGAATCTGAAGCTGCAAAGTCAGGAGTTGGATCGCCTCATTGCCGAGGAAAATAAAAAACTCGAACAAATCTCCGGCCTGACGAATGAAGAGGCCAAGCGCATCCAGCTCAATAATTTTCTCGAAATGGCCAAACAGGAAGCGGCGCAGACGGTCAAAGAGATTAAAGATCGCGCCCGCATGGTGGCGAATCGCGACGCCAAGGATATTCTGGTGCAGGCGATTCAGCGCACCAACATCGGCCACGTCGTCGAATCGACGGTGTCCGTGGTGCATCTGCCGAATGACGACATGAAAGGCCGCATCATCGGACGCGAAGGCCGCAACATTCGCTCGTTTGAAGCGGTGACCGGCATTGAAGTGCTGATTGATGACACCCCCGAAGTGGTGATGCTCTCCGGTTTTGATCCGGTGCGCCGTGAAGTTGCAAAACTGTCGCTGGAAAAGCTGATCACCGATGGCCGCATTCATCCGGGCCGCATCGAAGAAGTGGTGGAGAAGACGCGCAACGAAGTCGAGGAATTGATTCGTGAAGCCGGCGAGCAAGCCATGCTCGAAGCCGGTTTGCACGGCCTGCATCTGGAACTGGTGCGGTTGCTCGGCAAATTAAAATATCGTTCCAGCCAGGGGCAAAATCTTTTGCAACACAGCATTGAGACCGCGCTCATCGCTGGCGTCATCGCGGCGGAGGTTGGGATCGAGACGTATTTGATCAAGCGCGGCGCCTTGCTGCATGAGATCGGCAGCGCGGTGGAG
Source organism: Candidatus Zhuqueibacterota bacterium (assembly GCA_003576975.1). Lineage (GTDB taxonomy): Bacteria > Zhuqueibacterota > Zhuqueibacteria > Zhuqueibacterales > Zhuqueibacteraceae > Coneutiohabitans. The sequence goes on along the minus strand of QEVD01000006.1, from coordinate 32,254 downwards.
CGCGAAAGCGATTCGAGCGCCGCGGAAGTGGGCGCGGCGCTGGCGCGGCGCTATGGCGAGAACGAGGCCGTGGAGAATGCGATCTTGTTCGCCAACAATCTCAACCGCAATGGCCAGGTGTTGACGGCGGCCTCGATCATCGTGTCAACCGCGAACGAGATTTCTATTGCCCGCCCTGGTGCGCAGAAAGAAACGCTGGCGAATTACTTCCAGCGCATGTCGACGCTCGAGAGCATAGCCAACGCCTTTCCCGGCGTGATCCGCACCTATGCTTTGCAAGCCGGGCGCGAGATTCGTGTGATCGTCGAGCATGCCCAAGTGGACGATGCGCGCGCCGAACAATTGGCGGTCGATATTGCGCGCAAGATTCAGCAGAGTATTCATTACCCGGGCCAGATTCGCGTGACCATCGTGCGCGAGTATCGCGCAGTGGATTACGCCAAGTGAATTTTTCCTTGTAAATTTGCTTTTTTAGCCTATATTCCAGCGTTGTTTTAGAATTCGCCAGGCAAACTTTATAGGACGATGAAAGAAGTGGAAGCGTGGACGCTGCTGTTTATCGCAGATATTATCGGCAAGCCTGGCTTGGAGATCCTCACACGGCTGCTGCCGGAGTTAAAGCAGACTTATCAGCCGGATTTGATTGTCGCCAACGGCGAAAATGCGGCGGAGGGAAAAGGCATTACTGCCGCGCTGGCAAAGCAGTATTTTGAATTGGGCATCGACGTTATCACCGGCGGCAATCACACGTGGGAAAATCCGGACGTTTTTAAAATTTGGCAAAAGGATGAGCCAGAGAGCGGGCGTGTGCTGCGCCCGGCGAATTATCCGCCCGCGAATCCCGGACGAGGATATGCGCTCGTCGATCTGGAAGAGGGCGTCAAAGCCGCCGTCATCAATTTGCAAGGCCGTACCTATCTTTATCAAATTGATTGCCCATTTCGCATCGCCGATGACATTCTGCGGCGCATCGAACGCCAGGCCAGTGTCGTGATTGTTGATTTTCATGCCGAGGCCACCGCAGAAAAAATGGCGCTGGGCTGGTATCTGGATGGCCGAGTGAGCGCTGTGATTGGGACGCATACGCATGTGCCCACAGCGGATGAAAAAATCCTAGCAGGCGGCACGGCCTACATCACAGATGTCGGCATGACCGGGCCGTTTGACTCGGTCATCGGCATGAAAAAAGAAACCGCCATCAAACGTTTCATGCGCGCGGTGCCGATGCGCTTCGAGCCGGCGAGCGGCGAAGTCAGGTTGTGCGGGGTGATCGTGCGCATCAGCAAAGAGACGATGAAGGCCGTAACTATCGAACGGTTGTTTTTGGAATAATCAAGAGCGTGCAATCGGGTTTAGTCATTGCGCCGCTGCAGTTCTGTGGCCGTCAAAATCCGGTTTCTCCATTACCATATGTCAGCAGTTATCATAGACGGCAAACGCATCGCCGAGCAGATCAAAGCCGAGCTGATTGAAAGGGTTCGTGCACTGCAGCACAGAGGCGTGACGCCGGGCTTGGCGGCGGTTTTGGTAGGAGATGATCCCGCCTCCGCTGTTTATGTCGGCTCAAAAGCCAGGATGTGTGAAAGCCTGGGATTGTTTTCGGCAGTTCATAAATTGGAGCACAAGACTTCCGAGGCGGCGCTGCTCGATCTGATTGCAACGTTGAATCAAGACGCAAAGATTCATGGCATTCTCGTGCAACTGCCGTTGCCGAAGCACATCAATACACAACGCGTGCTGGCGGCGATTTCTCCGGAGAAAGATGTTGACGGGTTTAATCCGGTGAATCGCGGCAAACTGCAAAACGGCGAAGAGACCTTCATTCCGTGCACGCCCGCCGGTGTTGCGGAATTGTTACAGCGCAGCGGTTTTTCGGTGTCGGGAAAATATGTCGTCATTTTGGGGCGCAGCGGAATCGTCGGCATGCCGCTGGCGGTTTTGCTGGCGCAGAAAAGGCCGCAAGCCAACGCCACGGTCACGATTTGCCACTCGGCCACCACAAATTTGCCGCAAATCACCCGGCAAGCGGATATATTAGTCGCGGCAATCGGCCAGGCTAAGTATGTCACGGCTGACATGGTGAAAGAAGGGGGCGTGGTAATTGATGTCGGCATGAATCGTGTCACAGATGTTACAGCGGCTAAAGGTTATCGCCTGGTTGGCGATGTTGATTTCGAGGCCGTCAAAAGCAAGGCGGCGGGGATCACCCCGGTTCCCGGCGGCGTCGGCCCGATGACCATCATAATGTTGATGCAGAATACGGTAAGCGCAGCAGAGCGTCTCGCAACACAAATGCGCCAGTAGCTCAACTGGATAGAGCGTTGGCCTCCGGAGCCAAAGGTTGAGGGTTCAAGTCCCCCCTGGCGTACTACTTTTCGATGAAGTTTGGCGGTCAAAGCGGTATTGTTCGAATCAGGCGTCTGTTATCCTTTCAGCGCGCCTGGCCGTAGTTGAACCTTTTCGAACAAGCATGACTGGCACAACTCACCGGGTTTCAAGTTCGGCGGCAGCCAGTTGCAATTTTCTGTTGGAAGCCCCCTGAGGCAAAGGAAAAACGGCATCGCCGGCGGGAAATCCTGAAACTGTTTGAAGTGAGTCGATTTCGAATGTCAATTGTCAATAAATCCCCTTCCTTGTTTTGGTTCAAATGAGCCCTCAAACGGCGCAAAAATTCGTTACAGCCACCTTAACGCTCTCCGATATTCGCCATCATGATGCTGAAATTCACGAGCTAATCGTCTCCAAAAAATCCCCGGCGCTTATCGCGGAGTATCTCAAGCGCAAATTTGGCAACAGCAGCCAGTTGCAGGTGAAAATCGCTGAGAATCAAGCGGAGTTGAAGTGGAGTATTCCTTCCTCCGATCCCGAGGCGGAGAACCTGCATCGCGAGGCGATGGCCTATGCCAAGCAGCGTGATTTCAGCAAGGCCATCACACGTTGGACGCAGGCGCTCGCAAAAAACCCTCACGACCCGGATTATTATTTCAATCTCGGCATTGCCTGTTTTGCGAATAAAAATTACAAAGAGGCGGTTGAGAATTTTCAACAGGCGGTTGCGCTTTGCCCGATTTATCATCGCGCCCACTTGATTTTGGGTACGATTCTGTTGAAGATGCGAAAGTTTGCCGATGCCGAAGGCCATCTGAAAGAGAGCATTTATTTCGATCCGCGCAACGCGCTCGCCCATCTCAATCTCGGCGCAGTCTACAGCATTCTCAAAAAATACAAAGAGGGCATCGCCAGTTTTCAGCGCGCGATCGAACTTTCACCCAACGAGGTGCGCGCATATTTCGGGCTGGCAAAAATTTTTGCGATTTTGGGCGACACCGAGAACGCCAATCTCAATTATCGCAAAGTCATCGAGCTTGATAAACAAGGCACACTCGCGGCGCACGCGAAGCGCGGCATCGTCACCACGGGGCCTGCTGTTGAAGTCGCGGATCTGGAGAGTTTGTACTCGGAGGGTTACAAGGCCTTTTTGTATTCTGATTTCAAGGGCGCCGCGCGGATGTATCAAAAATATCTCGAAAAGAAACCGGATGATGATCAGGTTTGGGCAGTGCTGGGTGTGGCCTTGCAGCGCGCCGGCGCGCCGGATCGCGCGTTGAAAGCCTTTGCGCAAGCCGGCAAACTCAACCCGACAAAGGGACTTTATTTCAAACAACTCGGAATTGCCTGCGATTTGGTTGATCGCCCGGCGGAGGCCTTAAAAGCGTTCGAACAAGCCGGTGAGTTGGGCAAGGGGGATTCTGTGATGCTGGCGGTGTGGGGGAAAAATTTGATCAAGTTGAATCGTCTCACCGAGGCGATCCCGCAGCTCGAGCGCGCCGTGAAGCTGAACCGCTCGAATCTCTTGGCGCATTATTATCTGGCAACCGCGCTGATGAAAATGAATGAAGTCGAGCGCGCCATTACTCACCTCGAAGCGGTGATGGGCGCCAAAGTCAACACGCCGCTGAAGGAACAAGCGCAAGAATTGCGGCGCAAAGTGGGTTAAAAAACAAAAGACGGCCTGGGCCGTCTTTTGTTTTAAACGCGCATCATCCGTTATACGCGTTATTGCTCTTGCGATTTCTTTTCGTTCTTTTCGATTTTGGCCTGCACATTTTTCATGCGCTTGTCGAAATCCTTGCGCTCGCTCAAAATCTCCTCCTTCATTTCCAACAATTTCAGCATGCGTTCCAACGCTTCAATTTTTTTGACCAGGAAACTGCCGGTTTCGATATTCTTTGCCATTGCCTTCGTATCGAGCGTCGCGCTCTCGCGATCTTTCAGCGTCGCTCCCGGAGTCATGGTCCCTTCGATGGATTGCATCAACGCGGAAGAAAGATCGACCGGAGGTGCGGGAGCAACCGCCAGTTGCGCGGTTGGGCTGGCAATCGGTTCCGGCGCTTCGAGTTTCAGTTCAAATTGCTCGTCGAGTTCTTTTAATCGCGCAAGCAGAGAGGCTTTCGCTTCTGCGAGAGAGGCTTCTTTCGCTTCCATGGCCAGCGCCGGCTCTTTCGTTGCCGCTTTCACTACGGCCTGCGCCGAGGAATTGTTTGTAGTGATCAACAATGCCAAACCGGCAACCGCCAAAATCTGACCCATCCTCAAGCTCTCTTTCGTGATTAGAGTGATCATGATTATCCTTCCTTAAGATGTGAAGTGCTCCTGCTGTGGAGTAGCTTGGATTTCGCTGACGTGTCCGCGCTTATGCAAAAAGGTGGCCACTTGAGGGGAATGATTGATTTTTTTGATAATCATTTTCAACAAGCTCGGACGAACCTCTCCTCGTTTCACTCTGGGATGAGCCATCAATTTTTAAAACAACGCCTTACCTCATCCAGCAAGACTCCTGCCCCACATAATTGTAATCGCCGAAAATGTAATACCCAAAATCCGCGATCAAACTAAAACGAAATGTTTGACCGAACACAAGCACAAGATTGTATCTGAATCATTTTTGACTTACAACAATGGTAATTCCGAGGCTGTCAGGCTCAAGGTGGCTGTAAACGGGAAGCTCTGGGCGGGTTAAAAAATCGTGGAGAAACAGGTTTTGGCAAAAAATGAGTTGCATTTTGATTTTTTACTCTGTATTATATCAATAAATCTTGATATAGTTATATAGCATTTAATCGTATGCTGCAGATTTTTAAAGCGCTGGCAGATGAAACGCGGCTTCGGCTTTTGGCAATTCTAGCGCAGGGTGATTTCAATGTCAATGAATTGATTGAAATTCTGCGGATGGGACAGTCGCGCATCTCCCGGCATCTCAAAATTCTGGCGGATTCCGGGTTGGTTTCCAGTCGCAGGGAAGGGAATTGGACATTTTATTCGCTGACGCAGCCGAACGGCAACTTGGATTTGTCCGAAGCAATTCATCTTGCCTTAAAGGGCGGCCGCAAGCTCAATTCCTATGCAATGGATTTGCAGCAGATCGAATCCATTGTGCAGCATCGCCGTGCCGTCAGTCGGAAATATTTTGATCGTGTTGGGCCGGAATGGGAACGTTTGCAGCACGAAGTGTTGGACAGCGCTAACTATCGCGAGCAGGTGCTGCATTACTTGCCGGAACGCCGGCAGGCGGCTGCAGATCTTGGCGCCGGCGCGGGGTTGTTGCTGCCGGCTTTAGCGCGGCGTTTCACAAATGTGATTGCGATTGATTCCTCGCGCACGATGCTCAAGGTGGCTGCAGATTATATGAACAAAGAAATGCCCGAGGCGCTTAACCGTTGTGATTTTCGTCTGGGCGAACTTGAGCATTTGCCGATTCCGGATGCTTCGGTTGACGCGGCAGTGGCGTGTATGGTTTTGCATCACATTTCGCAGCCGCAGGCCGCGCTCTTGGAAGTGTTTCGGATACTCAAACGCGGCGGGGTATTGGTGCTCGCCGATCTCTTGCAGCACGATATTGCTGAAATGCGCGAAAAATACGCGGATTTGTGGCTCGGCTTCAAGCGCGCCGACTTGAACAAGTGGCTGCAAGCTGCGGGTTTTACTGCGCTCAAATCAGAAATTTTAACTAAACATGAACCCATGAAAGTTCTCATCTTTCAAGCAACCAAACCATGAGGATCAAACATGCACGAAACCGAAGTCATTACTCCCAAAGCAGCGCAATCCGGCGCGAACGGCAAAACCGCCGTTGCCAGCCCGCACAAACCCGACTATAAAGTCGCTGATATGTCTCTCGCCGAGTGGGGACGCAAGGAGATCGAATTGGCCGAAAAAGAAATGCCCGGCCTGATGGCGATACGCGAGGAATTCCGCAGCCAGCAGCCGCTCAAAGGGGCGCGCATTTCCGGCTCGCTACACATGACGATTGAAACCGCGGTGCTGATCGAAACCCTGATCGCGCTTGGCGCAAAAGTGCGCTGGGCGTCATGCAACATCTTTTCGACGCAAGATCATGCCGCCGCCGCGATCGCCGCTGCCGGCATTCCCGTATTTGCCTGGAAAGGTGAGACCGAGGACGAATACTGGTGGTGTACCGAACAAACGCTGTACTTCGAGAACGGCGAAGGTCCGAACATGATTCTCGATGACGGCGGCGACTTGACATACTTTGTGCATAACAAAATGCCGCAGTTTCTCAAAGGTCTCAAAGGCATCACCGAAGAGACGACCACGGGTGTGCACGCGCTTTATAAAATGTTGAAGGAAGGCAAACTCAAGGCCCCGGCCATCAACGTCAACGATTCGGTGACGAAAAGCAAGTTTGATAATCTCTATGGCTGCCGCGAATCGCTGGCTGACGGCATCAAGCGTGCAACCGATGTGATGCTGGCCGGCAAGATTGCCGTGGTGGCCGGTTTTGGTGATGTCGGCAAAGGCTCGGCGCAATCGCTGCGGGGCTTCGGCAGTCGCGTAATCGTGACTGAGATCGATCCCATCTGCGCGCTGCAAGCCGCCATGGAAGGCTTTGAAGTGGCGACCATCGAAGATTACATTGCGACCGCGGACATTTTCGTTACCGCAACGGGTTGCCGCGACATCATCACCATCGAGCATCTCACGAAGATGAAAGACGGCGCGATTGTGTGCAACATCGGGCATTTTGATGTCGAGATTCAAGTCGCGCAGCTCAACGCGTTTCCCGGCATCAAGAAAGTCGAGATCAAGCCGCAGGTTGACAAATACATTTTCCCCGACGGCCATGAGATTCTGCTGCTTGCGGAAGGCCGGTTGGTTAACTTGGGCTGCGCCAGCGGCCACCCCTCGTTTGTCATGTCGAATTCATTCACCAATCAGGTGTTGGCGCAAATCGAGCTGTTTAACAACAAATATGAAGTGGGCGTTTATATGCTGCCCAAGAAGCTCGATGAGAAAGTCGCGCGGCTGCATCTGGACAAGCTGGGCGTGAAGCTCACGAAATTGACGCCGACGCAAGCCGAGTATTTGGACATTCCGGTGGAAGGGCCGTTCAAGCCGGCGCATTATCGTTATTGATCGGGGTAGCACCCAATTAAAAAAGGCGCGGGCATATATGCTCGCGCCTTTTTTGTTGGCGAATTGAAATCACACCGTCTCAAAAGCGAAATACGCTGAACTGTAAGTATTTCGAGGGGTTCTTCTTTACATCATCCAGCATGAGGTTGGCTTCATCGAGCGTTTTGTTGAGCTTGTTGTACAACTCTTCATCATACATCGCCTTGCCCACCGTGCCCTGACGATTCTCCACTATAGCCAGAAGTTTTTGTGCTGAGGTGACCGCGCTGTCGAGCTTTGCCATCATCGCGGGCAGGCTGGCAGTGCTGGCAGCCATGTTATTGACGATGCTATCGACCGAAGTGTTGTGCAATTGCCAGAATAATTTCAACTCGCGTGAAATGCTGTCAAAGCGGGCAATGGTGTTGCTCAAGTGCCGGCGATCTTTGTCGAGATTGTGATTGATCTTGCTGGAGATGCTTTCCATGTTCATCAATGTGCCGGAAATGGCGCGTTGCGCGGGGCGATCGAGCGCCGTATCAACCACGGCGTTGATGCGTTGCAGTAAAGCCCTGGTTTCGGACATGATTTCGTTTACGCCGCCGCCGGCATCTGCGAGATCGCTGATATAATCACCGGCGATGGTGTCACCCTCTTTGAGAAATTCATTCGACGTGCCGGGAATAAGATCAATATATTTTTCACCGATCATGCCAATGCTGCGAATGGCGCAGCGCGAGTCGCGGCTGAACGGCGTTTGCCCGTTCAACCAGGCGCGCACGATGACTTGATCGCGATCGAGCTTCATGTCAAGTATGCGTCCGACCTTGAATCCTGCCACGGTGATCGCATCATTTTTTTCCAGCCCGGTGACGTTATTAAACGTAATGTAGATATCGAAACCTCGTTGGCGCACGGGAATGTTACGCAGAAAAACATACCCGTAAATGCTGATCGCAATCGCGATCAGAATCACTGCGCCGACAACTACTTCATTGGTCCATCGCCGCATGGCGTTACTCCCGAACTAATTATCGCGTTTTAACCATTCATGTCCGCGCGCGCTTTCGAGAAATTCAAGCACCGCAGGTTCGTTGCATTGCGCCAGTTCCGCCGGCGTGCCGTAGAAATGAATCCGTCCTTCATGCAACATCGCCACTTTGTGCGCGACGCGGTAAACACTGTGCATGTCATGCGTCACCACCACCGAGGTGACGCCGAGTTGCTCATTCAAATCAAAAATGACTTGATTGATGGAATCCGCGCGCGGCGGATCAAGCCCGGTGGTGGGCTCGTCATACAGCAGAAATTGCGGTTTCATCACTAGCGCGCGTGCAATCGCGGCGCGCTTTTTCATGCCCCCGCTCAGTTCTGCCGGAAACTTCGGCTCAACGCCCGCCAGGCCAACCATCGTCAACGACTCGCTGATGCGTTTTTTGATATCAGCGCTGGCGAGCTTGGTGTGGCGGGCCAGCCCCATGGCCATGTTTTCTTCAATGGTCATGGAGTCGAATAAGGCTGAGCCTTGAAAGACCATGCCGATTTTCTTGCGCACTTCCACCAGTCGCGGGTAGGGCAGTTGTGGAATGTTATCACCATCGACTAATACCGAACCGCTATCGGGTTTCAACAATCCAATAATATGTTTGAGCAAAACGGATTTGCCGCAACCGCTGCCGCCGATGATGGCTGTGGTGCAACCGTCTTCAATCGTCAAGTTGACGCCGCGCAACACCGGCAATTCTTCGAATTTCTTCTTTAGATCCTCAATGACAATCATCTTATGCCTTAACCGCAAATACCGCGGATTTTCACAGAGGCCAGGGCTTCAGATAGGCTGGCCGTCATCCGCAACTCGGCGGTTTGGGAAGGTAAAATGTTTCAAGTCAAAATGACCGTCGCCATTACAAAATCCAGCGTCAGAATCATCAAACAGGCAGAGACAGCGGCCTTGGTGGCTGCTTCGCCGACGCCTTCTGCGCCTTGCTTGGCATTAAAACCCTGATAGCAAGCCACCATAATTATTGAAGCGCCAAACAAAATGGATTTCGAAAGCGGAAGGGCAAAATCGCGCCAATTGACGTATTGCTTCGCGCCTTTAAAGAACTCGACCGTCGTAATGTCGGCGAGCGAGACCGCGGTGAGCCAACCGGAGACCATGGCGATGAATGCGGCAAACGCCGCCAAGACGGGCAACATTACCATACCCGCGATTAAACGCGGCACGACAAGATAAGAAACCGGGTTAAAGGCCATGGCTTCCAGCGCGTCGATCTGTTCCGTCACTTTCATGGTGCCGATTTCAGCGGCAATCGAGGCGCCCACGCGGCCGGCTAAAACCAATGCTGTCATCGCGGCAGCCAGCTCTTGCAGAACGGCTTTCTGAACCACCGTGCCGGCAATGTAAAGCGGCACCGTTTGCGTAAATTGGTGAATGGCTTGCAGCGAGGTGACCATGCCCATAAACAGGGAGATGTACAATACCACAGGCAGCGACTGGACGCCGATCTTCATCATTTGCTCGACGACCAGGCCGGCCCAAGTGCGCGCGTCGGCAAATGAAATAATGGTACGATACATCAATTTTCCGAAGCTGCCGACGTGAAACAAAAAATTCAAAAACAGCGCGCCGACTTTCCTGAACAAATTAATCATATCAATTCAAGCTTTCCGAAAAACCTGATTTTGTGGCAGGCGTTTTTTGTTTCTCGTCGGGCATCGTGCCAAAGACATAATCCCACAGCGGCGTGCTGACGCCGTAGCCGCGATCTTCATTTTGAAAATGGTGCCGCATATGATGCTGCCGCAACCACAAACCGGCGCGGCTTTTCAGCGAGAAGTGATGGGTGGCATAATGAATCATGTCATAGCACAAGTAGCCCACCAGATAACCGGCAAACATGGTCGGAAAATAATTCGGGCCGAATACAAGCCAAAATAAGCTGCCAAATAAAAACGCCAACGGAATGCTCACTACCGGCGGCATGACGAGGCGCGTGGAATCATTGGGATAATCGTGATGAATGCCGTGAAAGAGAAAGTGAATGTCGCGCCCGAGCTTGGTTTTCGGCTCATAATGAAAAACGAAACGATGCAACACATATTCGGTCAAGGTCCAGGCAAAAAATCCAAAAACAAACATGCCCGCCGCCGCCGCCATTGTGATCGGAAGCTTGGCAGCGGTATGATAAAGCAGGAAAAGAATAACCGGAACATAAATAAACAGCGGCACCGTGAAGTGAACGTGGGTGAACTTTTCGAGAAAGTCGTTCTCAAATAAACGCGCTGTTTCATCTTTGTTTGAAACAAAACGTTTGGCCATTTTACCCTCCTTACCAATATTTTCTGAATCGTTTGTTGAAGTGAATTGTGTGGAGCGGGGCAAAACCGCGCGTGACGAGCTCCTTTCCATCCATCACCAGCATAACGCAAAACGGCGGTAAAGATCGTCAAAATTATGATTTCATTCAAGCCCAAAATACGTTTTTCTTGAAACAGTTCCCCACTGTTACTGCGCGCGTTTTAACCGCATTTGAGAGCAAATCATTCCAGGATTTTGAAGGTGGGAAGAATATGGTGAATGAGCCTGACGTGATTTTATGGTGAACGCATCGCCACTTGGAATGATGTTGTTATCGACTATACGGAGGTTGAAGATAGGCTTCAGTAAAGCCCGCCTGATGCACAGCGTTTAGCGCAGACACGGCGCTGCGCTTCGCATAAAACGGGCCCACATAGACATGGTACTTCGCTTCTTGAGCGAAGTAGTTGGCATTAATTCTTTTTTGCCGAACCTTGGAGGCAAAGCCCATCGCGTCTTTTTGTTTATCAAAAGTTTTAACGATCACGGAGTAGCCATCATTTATGGGCAGGGCCCGGCTTTCCAATAAATCATCTTGAGGCGCGTGTTCCCGTTCTTGCTTCGTAACATCTGGCTTAAAATCTTGAGGTGGTATATCTGAAGGTGGGCTTTCAATCGGAGGATTTAATGACAAACCATCGAATAGATGAATATTCAGACTATCAAGCATTTTGAGCGTAAACAGACTGAAAGTAATTGATATTGGAATTGCAATCACGACGGTTTTTGCTATTGTTCCTACGGACACTCGAAACGGCGGCCCACTTAATTTCCCCGATCCGGAGAACTTGCTTTGGGTTGTCTCGCTAACCGTGTTTTGCATCGTCCCGCTGAATTCCACTTTTCGCTCAGACATGGCAGCACCCCTCTCTGATTAAAGTTGCGATGGATTTAGCGTTTCATCAACGGCTCCGCTTGTTCATCGGCATGATACGAACTGCGCACCAATGGCCCGGATTCGACGTGGCGAATGCCGATCGCCAAACCGTGTTCTTTCAGCTCTTGAAACTCGGCGGGCGTGACAAAGCGTTCGACCGGCAAGTGTTCCGGCGTCGGCTGTAGGTATTGCCCGATCGTGGCAATGTCGAGTCCCGTCATCTGCAAATCGTTCAGCAAATCTTTGGCTTCCGTGATCGTCTCGCCCAGGCCGAGCATAAAGCCGGATTTCGTCACTGCCCCAAACTTCTTTGCGCGTTCCAAAAGCTCGAGTGACTGGCGATAATTTGCCTGCGGCCGCACGCGACGATACAATCGTGCGATGGTTTCGACGTTGTGATTGAGAATCTGCGGCTGTGCTTCCAGCACGGTGCGCAGCGCCGCCTCATTGCCCTTGAAGTCGGGGATCAACACTTCGATGCTGCACGCCGGCAGTTGCGTGCGAATCGCGCGAATGGTAGCCGCGAAAATGGCAGCGCCGCCGTCCGGCAGCTCATCGCGATTCACTGAGGTGATCACGGCATGGCGCAGATTGAGCGTGGCCACGGCATCGGCCACGCGCCGCGGCTCGTCTTCATCCAGCCAAACCGGGCGGCCGGTTTTCACCGCGCAAAAGCCGCAACTGCGCGTGCACACGTCGCCGAGAATCATGAACGTCGCGCTGCGCCGGCTCCAGCATTCCGCAATGTTCGGACAGCGCGCTTCTTCACACACGGTGTGTAAACGCGATTGATCGACCAGGCGCTTGATCTCGTGGTAGCCCTCGCCGCCGGGAATTTTGACTTTGAGCCATTCCGGCCGGCGCACGACGCGCAAAGATGAAGACGGTTGTTGTTCGAGTACGGGAAGAGCGAGGCTCATTATTCGGCAATCAAGTTCCTGTTTATGGATTCTATCATTCGTTTTGGCGCTCAATGTTTTTTGCGATAAGCTTCACGGCGATGTCGAATATAATGCACAAGTATCTGCTTCATGCTGTGATCAACACAGTAGATGATGCGATAATCCCCAACACGAATCCGGTATAAATTTTCTCCCCCTTGTAGCTTGCTGGCCTGGCGCGGCAAAGGATCATCTTGCAAGGCCTCAACCTCGGCCAGGGCGCGCTTAACTAAAGATCTGGGAAGAAAACGCAAATCTTTCTCAACCGACGGCTTGAGTACAATTTTATAAGATGCCATCTTTTTGCAAACGGCGTTTCATTTCCAGCAACGAAACCGGTTTTTCGTTACGCCGCTCGGCTATTACCGCCAAGTCGTGCAAATCCTCCATCAACTTTTGGTAATGCTTCACAGATAGAAGAACGCCACGCTTTTTTCCCTTCGCGTCTACCACGAATTGTGCATTCGATGTAATCATATTGAACCTGTCCGATAGGATTTTGTTTGACAAATACTACTTGCCCGATTCAAACGCTTCCAAATTCTCCACCACCCGCTGCAAGAATTGCCCGCCGTAGGCGCCGTCGATGATGCGATGATCATACGAGAGCGAGAGATAAACCATGTCGCGAATGGCGATGCCCTCGCCGATGACCACCGGCGTTTTGCGAATCGCGCCAATGCCGAGAATGGCGACTTGCGGCTGGTTGATCACCGGGATGCCGAACAAGTTGCCGAAGCTGCCCATGTTGGTGATGCTGAAGGTGCCGCCCTGCACTTCGTCCGGCTTGAGTTGCTTGCTGCGCGCGCGATTGGCAAGATCGTTCGTGGCACGCGCCAAGCCCACGAGATTGAGGGCATCCGCGCTTTTGATGACCGGAACGATCAAGCCGTTCTCCAATGCCACGGCGATGCCAATGTTGATGAATTTTTTAACAAGAACGTTGCTGCCCTCGATGCTGGAGTTGATTAGCGGAAAGTCTTTGATCGCCCGCACGACGGCATCGATAAAGAACGGTGTGTACGTCAGCTTCGTGCCCTCGTTTTGCTCGAATTTATTTTTGGCGCGCTCGCGATAATTCACGATCTTCGTCATGTCGCACATGGAAACCGAATACACATGCGGCGAGGTTTGCTTGCTCATCACCATGTGTTCCGCGATGCGGCGGCGCATGTTGTCCATGGGCACGATTTCCACGCGATCTTGCGCGTAAACGACCGGGGCTGCAGGCGGAGCGGCAGGGGCTGTCGACGTTGGCGCTGCTACCGGTGCTGGAGCTGGCGTTGGCTTTGCTGGCGCCGCAGGTTTGCCCTGGCGTTGTTCGACGTAGGCGAGAATATCTTTTTTCGTCACGCGGCCGTTTTCGCCGGTGCCGGGCACAGCCTCTAATTCGGCCATGGAGATGTTTTCTTGCTTGGCAATTTCGCGCACCAATGGCGAGTAAAAACGTTTGCCTTCGCGCGCCACTTCGCCGCCACTTTCAGCCGGCGCTGCCGGCTTTGCTTCCGGTGCAGCCGGAGCCGGTGCCACAGCTTGTTCCGCAGGTTTCTGCGCTTCCGTTTTTTCAGCCTTGCCATTGCCGCTCGCAGCAGCGTCAGTTTCAATCACCGCGATTGGTGTTCCAACGCCGACGGTCTTGCCCTCTTCTACTAAAATTTTGGCGATGACGCCCGTGGCCGGCGCGGGAATTTCAGAGTCTACTTTATCCGTGCTGATTTCGAGAATGGTCTCGTCGCGTTCGATTTTGTCGCCCACGCTCTTGAGCCATTTAAGGATCGTGCCTTCGGCGATGCTCTCGCCCATTTGCGGCATGACCATGTCGATCTGTGCCATGAGAAGCCCTTTTGCGATTGAATGAGATATGGAGAAAGCGATTGAATAACGAAAGAACCGGTGGGAAGATACGAAAACAACCCTCGTTTGTCAAATGCCTTCTCGTCAAAAAGTTCTTGACATTTGACTACGTGTGTAGTATATATGACTACACTTGTAGTCATATGGAGTTCGCCATGAAAAAAAAGACACCCAAAATTTCGGAAGCGGAGTGGCAGGTTATGAAAGTGGTGTGGGACAATCCCTCGGCTTCCGCGGCGCAGATTGTTGAAAAACTTGCTGCCCGGCAGAAATGGAGCAATCGCACAATTAAAACCCTGCTGGCGCGCTTGGTGAACAAAGGCGCGCTGACCTACACCGCGGAAGCGAACCGCTATCTTTACGAGCCCAATATCCCCAAAGAAGAATTGATCAAGCAGGAGAGCCAATCCTTCATCAATCGCGTGTTCGACGGCGGCGCCCTTCCCATGCTGGCGCATTTCGTCAAGCATGCGCATTTTTCGTCAGACGAGATTCACGAGTTGAAACAAATTCTCGAGGAAAAAACCGGTGGCACCGGCAATGGTAAATCTTCTCGCAAACGTTGAAGCCGCGGGCGCGTGGCTGCTGCACAACTCCTGGCAAGCCTCGCTGCTGGCGGCGATGATCTTCACCCTCCAGCGGCTGTTTCGCAATCAGCTCTCGCCGAAATGGGCCTCTGCGCTGTGGTTGTTGTTGCTGGTCAAATTGCTGCTGCCGGTCACGCCCGACAGCCGTTTCAGCATTTTTAGTTATCTCACGTTCGAACGGCTGAGAATTTTTGGAGAGAAAGAAATAGCGGCGGAAGGCTTGCCTCGTGCGGCAATGCCAGGCCATGGCATTACGGATTTTCAAGAAACCGCCGTGTCGATGGCCGCGCCGCCGTTGTCTCCGCTAAACTTGTTGCAGCGGCATGCCGCGGCGGTTTTGTGCGGCCTTTGGCTGCTTGGTGTCCTTCTGCTTTGCATGCGCGCCTTGTTGTTGAATGTGCGCCTGTGGCGCCGCGCGCGCAAACTCCGTCCCCTGGTTGATCCGCGCCTGCTCAATTTGCTCGAAGATTGTAAAAGCGAATTGCAGGTCTATCTGCCCATCAATATCATTACCGACGAAAATGCGCAAAGCCCGGCTCTGCTGGGCTATCTGCGGCCGCGCCTGCTTTTACCGCAGCGCATGCTCGACGCGCTGAACGAGAATGAGCTGCGCCATGTTTTTCTGCATGAATTGGCGCATATCAAACGCAAAGATGTATTTGTGAGCTGGTTGATCACGTTTACGCAAATCATTTATTGGTTCAATCCGGTTCTCTGGCTGGCATTCAATCGCATGCGCTCCGATCTCGAAATTGCGTGCGACGATCTCGCGCTCTCAACCTCGCCGCCGCGCGAGCGCAAAGCCTATGGCTTCACGATTATCAAAGTGCTGGAGCTGGCCGCCAGGCTCGATCCGATTCCCGGAACCGTGGGCATTCTGGAAGATCGCAATTACATGAAGCGCCGTATCCGCCGCCTCAGCCAGGCATCGCCTGGACGTTTCGCTGCGCCTCTCGCCGCCGGGCTGGCGTTGTTGGCGAGTTGTACGCTGCTCACGAGCGCCAAGAATTCTGAGGCCACCAGCGACATCTTGTGGCGTTTTCAAACGGCTTATGAACAGCAGGATTTGACGCGCTTACTCGATTTGTATGATGACGCTGCCGCGCTGATCGAGGTCGATCACACCGGCGCGCCGCTTTCGGCAATCTATAAAGAAAATCTGGCGCAGTATTATCGCGCTAATTTTGTCTACAGCGCGAAGTTTCATTATGACAATGTCAGAGTCGCCGGAGACACCGTCAGCTTTCACGGCGCTTTTCGCAGCAATAAATTTGAAGTCGTCGGCTTGTATGAAATGGAGGGGGAGGGCACGTTTGTGCTGCATGACGGCAAGATCGTTACGGCGACTTGGCAGGAAGCGCCTTCGCTTAAAAAACGGCGCATGGAAGTCTTCGATGATTTTGTAAAATGGCTGAAAACGGAAAAACCTGCGGTTTACGCCGAGGTTTTTCCCCGTGAGATGTTCATGCTGCACCAGGCGTCTTCAAATGAACGTTTGCAGGAATTGTTTTTTGAATGGGTCGCCCACAATGCCGGCGCCCGCCAACAGAAAGGAATCGACATGAATCATTTGCCGGAAGTCAAACGCCTCACGCTTGACCGCGATTTGGCCGCAGTTTGCAAGGAATTTTTCGGCTCCTATGCCGAAGCGCCAAAGTACATCACCGAAGTGCAAACCCATCTCGAGGCGAACAAAATTCCGTTTCGCCAATACCACGTGTTGGGCGTTTATTTCGATGATCCCAACACCCCCAAGCCCGGCGGACACCGCAGCTTGCAAGGCGTTGTTGTAGAGCAAGAGGTGGAGGTAAGCCCGCCATATTTTATTTACAGAATGAAGCAAGGCGATGAATATCTCTATACCAAAGTGAGCGGCGAGCCGGCCGAGGTGATTCCGGCAGGCTACATGGCGCTGTTCAACTACATGGGGTTAAAAAAAATCAAGGCCGGCTCCACCGGTGGACACCAAGTCGTCACCATGGAAGACGGCAAAGTGGCTTTTGAAATTTATTTGAAAATCGACGATTGAGGTTTTAAAAATGCCAGACGAAAAACTCAAAGAAGTATTCAATCAGCTTAGAACGATCTTGCAGGTATTTGAACCGAAGCTGATTTTAAAAACAGACAAGCCTGCCGCGTATTATCTGGAGGCGCCGTTCTCGGAAAAATACGGACGAGAGCTTTTCTTCGGCAGTGTGCAAATTCGCAAAAACTATGTCAGTTTCTATCTCTTTCCGGTTTACATGTTCCCGGATTTGCTTCAGAACATTTCCCCGGCTTTGAAAAAAAGAATGCAGGGCAAATCATGTTTCAATTTCAAAGAGATTGATCAGGGACTCTTTCGCGAGCTGAAACAATTGGCAAAAAAGGGATTTGATAGATTCAAAAAAGAAAAATTGGTGTGAATGCGATTAGCTTTTCAAATGTAAAATAAATTTTTGGAAGTTTTTGCCCACGGAAATGAAATCCCACTGAAAAGGCTTTTGCTTTTTGGATGGGTTCAACTTTTGTGGGTGACGTCAACAAAGCTGCTTGAAGCGCTTTGATTTTCACCGTGATTGAAAATCGGTGCAGCCTTTAACAGCGTATATCTCAACCAATTCATGAAGGAGGAGGTTATGGGTCGCAGCATAGTTGCAGTCGTTCTGGGCATCATTCTTGGGGGTATTGTCGTCGGCCTCGTCGAGTATGTTGGCCATATGATTTATCCGATGCCAGCCGGCATTGATACAAGCAACCCCGAATCCCTGAAAACCTATGCGACGAATGCCCCGACGGGCGCAAAGTTGTTCGTGATACTTGCCTGGGCGCTGGGCAGTTTGACCGGCGGCTGGCTGGCGGCATTCGTCGCACGGCAATCGCACACTCAGCTCGCGCTGATCGTCGGTGGAGTCTTGATGATTTTTGGCATCATGAACATGCTGACCATCCCGTCACCGTTATGGTTTTGGATTGCGGGAATTCTCGTGTTTTTGCCTGCGGCTTATGCCGGCGCGCGGCTGGTACGGTCGCCGCAAGTTGTGTAAGCATTCCACACGCAAACGCGCTGTGATGATGGATTTTTGAGAGCCGGGCATACGAACTCGATCTGATGAAAAAACAACAAATGAACCCGCGGCACCGGTTGAATTTTTCTGCCGGTTAAAAATTCTTTGCTTTTTGTGCGGTGATTTGACTCTTTAAAGACGATGGGCTTTGTTCGCATGCGTTTAAATCCGCGTGTGGCAAGGCCATTTTGCAAAAGCAAAGAATGCTCCTCAAAAATCAAATTAAGGAATGAGATGTCGCAGCGTCTGCAGGAATTGCGCACTCTTATTGCCGCCATTGATGCGGAGATTTTACGGTTAGCGGCTGATCGTTTGAAGATCGTGCAGCAGGTGGGCGCGGTGAAGCGCGAAGAGGGGGTTGCGGTCAGAAGTTTTGCGGCAGAGGCGGAGGTGTTGGAGCGCTTTCGCCGTCTCGCCGGCGAATATGGCCTCGATGAACATTTCGCGGAGAAATTGGCGCTGCAATTGATCAGTGTTTCCGTGCGCTTGCAAGAAGACGAGTTGAGTGAACGCACGGTGCTGGCGAAACGCATTTTAATTGTCGGCGGCGCCGGCAAAATGGGGCGCTGGCTTGCGCGTTTCTTCGCGAACCAGGGCCATCAGGTGGTGACGTTCGATCGTAAAGGCGCTGTTGATGAATTTGAAACGGCGGATGCGCTTGTGCCCGCGGTGCAGCAAGCGGACGTTGTGCTCATCGCTACTCCGCTGGTGGAAGGCAAACTGGTGTTGCACGAAATATTATCACAACAGCCCGCGGCTCTCGTTGTTGACATCTTTAGCTTAAAAAGTCATGTACTGGAGTTGTTGCAAACGTCGGCTGCCAACGGTTTGCGCGTCGCGAGTGTGCATCCGCTGTTTGGCCCCAACGTGCAGACGCTTTCAGGGCGCGTGATCGTCGTCTGCGATTGCGGCAACGCCTCTGCGGCTGCGGAGGCTGAAGCGTTGTTCCGCGAAACCGCGCTTGCCATCACCCGGCTGCCGGTGGCGGAGCATGATGAATATATGCAATATGTGCTCGGGCTTTCTCACCTCGCTTCGATTTTATTTTTTACCACGCTGCATGAAAGCGGCCGCGGCTTTAACGATTTGGTGCGCACGGCAAGCACGACTTTCTATAAACAAGCGCGCGCCGCAGCGGAAGTCGCGCGCGAGAATCCCTATTTGTACTACGAAATTCAGCATCTCAACCGCCATTCTGCAGAATTATTCGATCTTCTCAACCGAAGCCTGGCCAAGCTGCAAGCCGCGGTGTTGAGCGACGACCCGGCAACCTTCGTGGCGTTGATGACTGCCGGGCGCGATTATTTCCCTGAAACCTTGCCCGCCGAATTGGGATGAAAAAATAGTATTCTTTACTATCCGGTTTCAATGCCCTACGGAGTTTGCATGAATCTTAACGGCATTCTTGCTGCCAGCAAAGATTTTTATCGTGCGCACAAATTGGAAGCATGGGCAAAAGCTCTGCCCCAATCGATCAAGTTGAATAAAGAAGCAGAGGCGGCCCTGGGCCGTGCCGAAAAACTTGGTTTGACGCAGGTACTGGTCTTCCCGGATTTTAGAACGCAAATGACTTCGATCACAACGGTGATTGCCGAAACGGCGCTGGCGCCCGTGCCCGGCATTCCAGTCGATCCGAGATTTGCCAAAACGTACATTTCTGACAACTGGGCAAAAGAGCCAACAGGCCGGGTTTATCAAACCTCCAACGGACTCGTGTCACGCGAGCAAGGGCCGTATTTGCTTTTTTATAATTTGCAATTACTTCCCAAACAGACGGTGGGTAAAAAAGGCAATCAAATCGCGAAATTATTCAAAGACGAAAACTGGGACGGTTTTACCTCGCCCGAGCTTTTGATCGCCCAGCGCTTTTGGCGCGAACATGCAACAGCACAAAACGTTGTTCTTTCCTCCAAAGAATTGGGAAAATTTTATTGGGTGTGGGTGGTCGATTCCGGCGACAAAGAAAATTGTTGCGCCGCGTTTTATGGCTTGCAGGGCGTAGGCATGTACGGATGCAAAATCGGCAGCGCCAACAAACAGCGCGGCGCGAATGTGACGATCGTGATACCCCTGTCGTAGGCAGCATACAATCAGATAACTCTCATCGAAAGTCCGCTTTTCATCAACGAAGGGAGAACCCGTGAGCGACACCAACAAACAAGAGATTGGCAGCATCACCTGGTTTGATTTGACCGTGAAAAATGCCGACTCGGTCAAAGACTTTTACAGCAAAGTCGTGGGCTGGACGTTTGCGCCGGTGGACATGGGCGGTTACAATGATTACAACATGAATTCGCCCGCCGACGGTAAAACGGTGGCCGGCATTTGTCACGCGCGCGGCGTGAATGCAGATTTGCCGCCGCAGTGGCTGCTTTACATCACGGTCGAAGATATCGACAAAAGCGCGGCCACGTGCGTCGAATTGGGCGGCAAAATCATCGATGGCCCGAAAGGCATGGGCAGTTATGGTCGCACGTGTGTGATTCAAGATCCGGCCGGCGCGGTGGCGGCGCTGTTTGAGCCGGCATAAGTCGCAGCAAGCCTCCGAATGAGCCGGCGCTGAACAGACAACCCAGCCACGGATGACGCGGATTCGCATAGATGTTCTCTTCAAAAAATTCCAACGGAGCGATTCGTGATGAAAAGAGGGAATTGCGCTGGATTGGCGATACAGTATCAAGCAACGCTTTTTTGTTTGAGTTTGATGTGCAGCGTGCTGCGACTCACGCCGGTCGTTGCACAGCCTCAACTCTTCAACAATGCCAAGAATCCGGTGAAACTGGGAAGCTTCGTCGAATTCGATCTCGCCGTCAAAGATGTTCAAGTTACGCAAGCGTTTTATGAAAGCCTGGGATTCAAAGCCGTCGCCGCGGCAAAGGCAGATCATCCAGTCGCCGCAGTCACCGATGGCAACGTCGTTTTGGCGCTGCACCAAGCAGAATTCGCCTCGCCAACGATAACGTACTACGGCGCTAATTTAGCGGCTGGCATGAGCCTGTTGCAAGAAACCGGTGTCGCGGCGACAATTTTAAAAAAGAAGAACGGCGCGGCAACGGAAATCGAATTTTCCGACCGGAACGGCCAGCGCGTCGTGCTCAAGTCGGAAGCGCCGGTTCCGCGCCCCGACGTCGGTTTTGAAATGATGACACCCGCCGGCCCGACCGGCAAAGAAAAACATTACTCGAGAATCGGCATCTTTGGTGAATTTTCAATTGCGGTAAAGGAACGTGCTACGGCCGCGGCATTTTGGCAAAAACTCGGCTTTCAGAAAATGCACGAAAGCGACATACCCTACCCCTGGGGCATTTATTCCGACAGCGTGACCGTGCTCGGCCTTCATCAAACCACGGAGTTCAAGGAAACGGCGCTGTCGTTTTTTTCAAGGGACTCGAAAGATCGAATTGTCAAACTCAAGGAAGAAGGCTTCACGTTTGTTCTTGAAATGGATCCCACCAACGCCGTCATGCAATCGCCCGACGGCCAAATGATTTTCGTATTCAATCTGCCCTAACCCGAACCAGCCGAAACCAAATTTTGCCGCCAAGTCAGGAAGTCACTAAGTTTTTTTCTTGGTGTCTTCGCGCCTTGGTGGTGAGAAAATTTTTGCTTTTTTTGCAACGATTCAACTTTAGAGAGACCAACAACACGGCCCCGGGTTTCATGGTGCAACCCGGGGCCGTTTTATCTAAAGAGGCGCTTACGCAGCAAGAAATCATTCGTTGTCAGCGGGGACGTCTTCCTCTTCGCCCGCCGGGCAGCAACGATATTCTTTTGACTTTTCCAGCAACTCAATTTGTTTCTTGAGCAGCTCATTTTCAAGGCGCTTGCGCTCAAGGTTGAGATTGATTTCGCGGTCAACCGCCGGTTCGCAGATATCGCAATCGTCGAGGCAGCCTTTGACGATAACGCCCGGAGTCGGCAACGAGGAACGCGATTCAAACGACAGGCGCGTCTTCGCTTCCGGCGCAATATCTCCACCAACTCTCTCCAACAGGCCTTCTTTCACCAATTCTTCATCGACTTGCAGCAACGCTTGTTTGCGGATTTCCGCAGAAAAAGGCTCTTCTGCGGCCACGGCGGCTGGAAAGAAAGCCGTGCGGGAGGCAAAGCCGGCCGTGCGCTGTCCGCGAAATTCAAGCGCAAAATTGCGTTCGGCTAACACGCTGGCGCGCGCGGTGTTCTCAACTTCCAAACGTTTGCCGTTGGTTGCGAGCACGCTGTCTGGCAGCGGCGCCACACCCGTGCGCGGGATCGGCAGGTTCGGGCTGACGCGGCTGTTGTCGATCGGGTCGATAACACGCCGGGTGATGGCTTCGACCTCGAATCTCACCATTTGAATTTTGTTGATCTGATAAAACAGAAACGTGACGGCTTTGCAACGATTCGGATTGGCAAATTCGCGTGAAGCCGATTCAAAATGATCCTGCGTTTCGCCTTCGCTGTGCGAGCGGCTTGCGACTTCGCCGATGGAAACCGAGCTGGCGGCACGCGTCGCGACTTCGGAACGCGAATGTGAGGCTTGCGCATGGCTCTTCAACTCATTGGCAAACGTGTTGATCGAGCTGGCGTTGTACGAACCGCTCGCGCTTGAATCGACGCCCAAACCAAAAAAGTCTAAGCCGGCTTCGGCATGTCCTGAAAAGGAACCTTGCGACTGATGCGTGTCAATCGCGTTCTGATTCACGCTAACGTCGCTCATCGATTGCGCGAACATGCTCATGTAAGCGCGCTCTTCAGACATTTGCGTATGGCGATAACTCAGCTTGTTCTCGCTGTCGAAACTGAAGCGCGTGCGGCGATCCTGTGAAAACAGCTTCACTTTTTCGCCGGGCAGCAGGGTGGTGGAATAAACCAGGTCACCCAGGGCCAGCGGGCCGGAGCAGCGCTCGAACTTGGCGCGTATCGCGACTTCCACCGGCACGACGACGCGGCGATCGTTGATCACCACTTCGACATTCCGGGTCAGACGGTACGCCAAGCGTACAACGTCACACACCGGATCGGTTTCGAGTTCAGGGCAACAGGGAATTTGGGAGGCGGGAACGAGGTGTTTGCGTTCTGGCATGGTACTCTCCTTGGGAAGATTGAGGTTCAATGTGGCAGATCAGACGTTATCCTAAGTTAATTTTATCTGAGCTGCATCGGCGGTTGGCATGCTTGGGCGCCACCGCCCCACATTGCTACAGATGCAGAACGCGGTTGAAACTCCAATAAAATTTTCATTTTTTTTGCTGGTCAATCCGCAGATACGATTGGCCGGCGTTGATCGGACACGATACAACTCTTTTGGGCGATATTGCCCCGGCTTACTCCGAAAAGTTTCACGCCTTGCTGAGATTTCTTTTGAGCGTGAAGCTGAACATCGAGCCTTTGCCCACCTCGCTTTGCACATTGACGCTGCTGTCATGCGCCTCCACGATATGCTTGACGATCGCCAATCCCAACCCGGTGCCGCCCACGTCGCGCGAGCGCTCTTTGTCAACCCGATAAAAACGCTCGAAGATGCGCGGCACGTGTTCCGCGGGAATGCCGCGCCCGGTATCTGCCACGTAAATTTCCACCTGCTTTTTGTTGACGTGATAACCAAGCTCGACCTTGCCGCCCGGCACGTTGTATTTAATCGCATTGTTCGCCAGGTTCGTGATCACCTGAGTCAGACGCTCGCGATCGCCCAATGCGATCACCGTCGCGGCCCGCGCGTCGTTTTTGAAGGTGACAGACACCTCATATTGTTTTGCGAGGTTTTGCAAGTCCGGAATTTGCCGGGTCAGCCAATCAGCCACATCAAAATAGCGGAAGCTCATCTTCATCTCGCCGGACTCAATGCGAGAAATGTCAATCAGATCGGTCAGCAGATTGTTGAGCCGTCCGGCCTGGCGATAGGCTTTTTCAATGAATACCTTCTGCATATTCGTTTCGCTCACGTTGCCGTAGAGCAACGTTTCGAGATAGCCTTGCAGCGCGAAAATCGGTGTGCGCAACTCATGCGAAACGTTGCCGAGAAATTGCGTGCGCATGTTCTCCAGTTTGTGCATCTGCTTGAGATCGTCGCGCAGCTTGGCCAGCATCTCGTTGAGTAAATCGGCCAGCTCGCCGATCTCGTCGTCCGAAGAGCGTTCAAAATGGGCGTCCCAATCTCCTTTCTTCACCGAATCGGCGCTTTCCGCCAATTTGTGAATGGGCTGGGTCAAGCGCCGCGATACCCAGTAACTTGCCAGCGCCGTGAGCAACAGCGCCAAGCCGCCGCCTGCAATGATTTTCCAGCGTACATCGCGCACGACGCGTTCGACCTCGGTGAGCGGCATGGCGAGGCGCAAATAGCGCACCGTGGCGAGTTGTTCCCGGCCAGCAAAACGTGCGGCCACCGGCCTGGCAGCATAAAACAGACGCTGGTGTATCGTTTCACTGGTGCGCTCGGATCGTCCGAAACTGTCGGCGATGGCCATTTGCACCTCGGGCCGGAGCAGATGATTTTCAACAAAATCGAGAGAATCGCGCGGCACTCCCGAATCAAAGAGAACCGTTCCGGCCGAATCCATTAAGGTTAACCGCACGCCCCCGGCCAGGGCATAATTCACCAGTTGCTCGTATTGCCACGCCGCATCATCGCCGGCAAATGTGCCGCTCGCCAGCAGATATTCCACTTCGTCCAGTTGCGTTTTCAACTGCTGAAAGAGACGATCTTTGTAATACTCTTGCAGCTCAAAATTCGTAATAAGCCCGGCGGCCACCGTCACGAACGTGAGCAGAACAATGTGCGTGAGAAACAGCCTTTTTCGGAGAGAGAGTCTCATGGGTGAGTTGTTTCAATAAGCAGAATGGCTGAGCGTGGCATGAATACGTTCTGCCGACAGCCGAGGCTATGGCATGGGTACTTTTGAGCCTCGACATGATCTGTGTTAGTTTAAGTCGCCAACACCGTTCCCCGTGCGTCTAATTTTCAGCTTTCATGCGATAGCCAACGCCTTTGATCGTCTCGATCATATGCATGTTTTTTTCGCCGAGTTTTTCGCGAATTTTTCGAATATGAACGTCAATCGTGCGGTCGATCACCACGACATTGTCGCCCCAGATCTCGTTCAGCAAGGTTTCGCGAGTTACGACGCGGCCCGGCCGCTCCGCGAGAAACACCAGAACTTCGAATTCTTTTTTGGTGAAGGGTATTTCTTTGCCCTCGACTTTGACCGAGTAGTTCAACGTGTTGATCTGCACCTCGCCGAAATTCAGGAATTCGTCAACCGCCGGGGCAACCGGTGCGGCCTTGCGCAGCACCATTTTGACGCGCGCCAGCAACTTGCGAATGCTGATCGGTTTGATGATATAGTCATCCGCTCCCAGCTCGATGCCGACGACTTCATCGATTTCACTCGAGCGCGCCGTGAGAAAAATCACCGGAATGTTTTTGGTATCGGAGTTTTGCCGCAGCTCGCGCATCACCTGCCAGCCGTCCTTGCCGGGCAGCATGACATCGAGGATGATCAAGTCCGGTGAACCGGTTTGCGCCAGTTTCAGCGCCTGCACGCCGTCGCGCGCGAGCAGGGTGTGGTAACCCTCCGCCTCGAGATTGTACTTGATTAGATCGAGAATATCCTGTTCGTCGTCAACGATCAAAATTTGTTTTGACATGGCCGCCTCTAAAATGGTTGAACCCGCGCAAGCTCAAGGTTTGCGCGTTTTTTTATACTCTTCATACAAAGTGTGTATCATGCCATCCGACAAGCCGACTTGCGGCACGTAAATCTGCGCAATATCCGCCCATTTCATAATTGACAAATAAATGCGCCCCGCGGGAATGATGACGTCCGCGCGGTCGGGTTTCAAGCCCAACTGTTCAATGCGCTCGGCCAATGAGTGTGCCTGCAAAAACGCATACAGGCTGCGCAGTTTTTTGAACGCCAAGGGCTTGCCCTCGCGCTGTTCGGACAAGCTGAAATACTTGTTGATGTTGCCGCCGGTGCCGATGGCGGCAAGCGGGCGATGATCTGCCGTGGTTTTCTTCACCCACACTTTAAGCGCCGTCCATGCGCTTAGGGTGACGAGATCATTGAGCATGCGCACCGTGCCGATATCGAATGACGCGGAAGCCACCGTCTGATTGTTTGAAATCAACGTCAACTCGGTGCTGCCGCCGCCCACATCGATGTACAGATACGACATTCCCGGCGCAAGATTATCGGCGATGTGATTCGAATAAATCAACTCCGCTTCCTTTTTGCCGTCGATGATTTCAATGGCAATACCGGTTTGCGCGAGAATTCGCGCCGTCACCTCTGCGCCGTTGGCCGCCTCGCGCATCGCCGAAGTGGCGCACGCCCGAAACGCCAAGGGCCGCTGCGTTTCAATGAGATATTTGAACGCCGTCATCATTTTCAAGAGATCATCAGCCTTTTCTTGCGAAAGCCGGCCATGCGTGAAAACATCCGTGCCGAGGCGCAACGGCATGCGAATAAGCGATTCCTTGCGAAAACTGGTTTTCTGTTTCTCCTCGAAAACATTTGCGAAGAGCAGGCGAACCGCGTTGGAACCGATATCGATGGCTGCGAATTTCAAGAGACGGCCTGGGTTTTGAAAATTTAAGAATGCGGAACCGGTTTAGCTGGCGCGTACTTTGCCGTAAGTTTAGTGAATTTTTCCTTCATATGGAAGCCCCGAAGTAGGCGACTGCCTAAAAGTCCGTGATGACTTCTCTCGGTACCCTGTCACACGGAGTTTTCGTCCGCGCCGGTTTGCGCATAAAACGACATTTCGACAACGATTTATGACTCGTGGATTAATTCACGATTAATAAACCGTAAAGATTCTGTAAAATATCACGAAACAGCTCTTAACGTTTTCTTCATCAGTTTTTTATTTTTACATGATGTCTTTGGTTTAGATTGGGGCTGTCAATTCGTACAAAAAAACTGTTTTTTGTAACGACGATTTTACAAAATGGCTACCTGCTCATGACAACACGCTCCTCGAATTTTAGTAAAATTGTGCGCGTTGCAGTTGATTACCTCCTGTTTCTCAACATCGGTCAATGCAATATATAATCAACGGCTTAAAGGAGATCATCATGACGCAAGACAAAACTCTGCGAGTGCAAACCGTTTTGAATGAGGAGCTTGCCGGGAACGAACTAGCCCCTCTCGCCAGTTTCGAACTTGCAGATGCCGCTGTCCAAGGGCAACGGCGCGGGGAAATTGTGTTGCAAGGCGTGATCGCCGGACCAAGCGCGGCAGCCTTATCTCGCTTTTTGGAAACGGTTTTGCATTATCCCGCGACGCACTGGACAATTGACATGAAAAACTTGCCAGTGCTGAGCTTGGGCGGTTTGTACCATTTGGCAAGATTCGTTAAGAAATTGCACAGCCGCGGCATGGTGTTGGAAGTATGCGGCATTCACCGTCACGTTTATATGACGATGAAAAATCTCAACCTTGTGTACCTCTTTGCCTGGGCCGATTGAGAAATTCAACATGTCAAGGAGCCTAATCTTGTCTATTATCGAAGCAGAGAGCTTTCACAGTGACGAAATCGCCATCGCGATTTCAGACGAATTTCCCCTGGCGACTTTATTGCTGGTGATGTGCGACCCGCAGCAGCGCCAGATGTGCAAATTGGACATGGAGTCGCAAGGTTATCATGTTCTGAGCACGTCTTTGGGGCATGAGGCGCTGAAAGCATTGCGCCATACCCCGGTTGACCTCGTGATTGTCGATGCCGTCTTGCCTGACATGCACGGCCTCGATCTCATCGGTAAAATCTCCGCTCACGATTCCCGTTTGCCCATCATTCTTCGCGCTCCGGCTCAGGATCTTGCCAGCAATTTTCGATACTGGGCGGCGGATGCCGTCGTCGCAGATGCGCCTGGCGAGGGCTATTTTCAGACAGAAGAAATTGCGCTGCTCTTGCAGAATGGCAAAAGCCTCAACTGATGAGCTTCATGTTAAGTTAATATGAAGCTCTCAATCTCTTGATATTCCATTCCCTATTTGTTCTCCTCCTTCCCCCAATTCCCTTCTCTCGGTTGACACGTTAACAATCTTTTAATGTGTCATTCATTCCGAATTAATCTTTACACGTTATACTTCTCCCGGGTAAAGCGACGGCGCTACCCACACGCCTCTAATATCGAAAGGAGAAGCACTATGACCACAAGTACGAAGATGTTAAACATGCTCAAAGCGGCAATTCTTGCCGTTTTCATGAGCATGGCCGCAGCCGTGACGGCAGGCGTTCCGGCAGGCGGCAAAATCAAGGGCAAAGCGGTCGACGCCCAAACCGGTGAAGCTCTGCCGGGAGTAAATGTTTTGATCGAAGGCACGACGCTGGGAGCGGCGACTGACATTGATGGACTTTACACGATCAATGCCGTGCCGCCGGGCACGCACACTGTTGTCGCCTCGATGATTGGGTATGCGCGGCTGCGCGTGACCAACGTTACGGTATCTGACAACGGGGTTGCCGCACTTGATTTCTCATTGAAATCAGAAGTGCTGCAGCAAGATGAAGTGGTGGTGGAGGCGCAAGCTTTGAAGAATACCGAAGCCTCGTTGCTCAAGAATCGGCAAAAATCTGCAGCAGTGAGCGACGCCATCAGCGCGGAGGCGATTTCACGCTCCGGCAGCGGCAGCGCCGCAGACGCGATGGAGCAGGTGACCGGCGCTTCGATCGTGGATGGAAAATACGTCTACGTGCGCGGCCTGGGCGATCGGCCCAGCGCCAATCCGGACCGCAACACGGTTTCACTCGATTTGTTTCCCAGCAAATTGCTCGACAACATCGTCACCGTCAAAACCTTCACGCCCGACAAACCCGGCAGCTTCACCGGCGGCACAGTGGATATTGCCACGCGTTCTTATCCTGAATCGTTCTCGCTGACGGTCTCGACCTCGACTTCTTTCAATACGCAAACAAGCTTAAAAGACAACTTCCTTACGTATTCCGGCGGCAACAAAGACTGGCTCGGCTTTGATGACGGTACGCGCGATCTGCCGGAGTTGATTGCAGACCCGCAGGCCGTGATTCCCAACATCGGTTCGGCATTTAACAACGCGCAGCAGGCTTATGCGCTCGATCGCGCTTCGAAAGCCTTTTCTTCCCAGCTTGCGCCGACGATGAAATCCGCGCCCATCGAAAATCCGCGCCCATCGATCAAAGCTATTCGTTTTCGGTCGGCGATCAAGTAACGCTGTTCAATCGCCCGCTCGGTTTTTTGGGCAGTTTGAGTTACAGCCGCGCGCTTTCTTCTTATCGCGACGGCACCACCGCACAATATCAACTCTCCGGCAAAGTTGCCGAAGTCAACGAGCTGAACAATCTCTATCTGCTTTCGGACGATCGCAGCGCCGATGAAGTGTTGTGGGGCGGCTTGTTGTCGCTTTCCTACAAGTTATCGACGCATCATGAGCTCTCGAGCAATTTCATGTACAACCGCAGCGGCGAGTCGGTGGCGCGCTATCAAATGGGGCCGATGCCGCGCGATCTTGCAGCCGGAACGTTTTATGAAACGCGCGTGTTGCAATACACCGAGCGCAAATTAAGATCGGCGCAATTGAGCGGCTCGCATTTTCTGCCCAACCTGGCCGGCATGCGCGTCGAGTGGACCAGCTCGTTAACCAACACCGCGCAGGACGAGCCGGACTTGCGTTTCTTCAGCAATGATTTCACACCAATCGAGCGCAACGGCGCGGCGCAAACGTTCTATTCGATCTCGCCTTCCAACTATTCCCGCCCGGTGCATTACTACCGCAATCTGGATGAGGAACAGTGGGAATCGAAGCTCACCGCGACGCTTCCATTCAAGCAATGGCGCGGGCTGCAAGCCAATTTTAAATTTGGCGGCTTGCATAGCACGAAGGATCGCCTTTTCCGCGAGCGTCGCTTCGAATTTCATCAATCTTCCTCGGCGCGCTACAATGGCGATCCGTTCGGCTTTTTTTCAACTTCGATGGTCGGCATTGTGGACAGCACCGGCGGCCGCTATCGCTTCGGAAACTATATCGTTGACGGCAGCCAATTGGCCAATAATTATGACGGCGATCAAACGATCACGGCCTTCTTCGGCATGCTCGACTTGCCGCTGTTAAACAAGCTGCGCTTCATTGGCGGCGTGCGCTTCGAAACCACAGATATGAACGTTGCCAGCCAGGATCCGCAAAAGCCGAGGGGCGGGCTGGAAACCGAAGATTTTCTGCCGTCGATCAATTTTGTGTATGAGTTGCAATCCAACATGAACGTGCGCGCCGCCTACGGCAAAACCCTGGCGCGTCCCACGTTCCGCGAATTGGCGCCCTTCGCCTCGTTTGATTTCGTCGGCGATTTTATCTTTGTCGGAAATCCGAATCTCAAGCGCACGCTGGTCGACAATTATGACATGCGCTGGGAATGGTTCGCGCGACCCGGAGAGATTTACGCCGTCAGCGGCTTCTACAAGCGTTTTGAAAATCCCATCGAGCGCGCCATCGTGTCCAATAACAATCAAGGCCAATTCCAAAACGTTGCCGAGGCTGTCGTGTTTGGCGCGGAGTTCGAAGTGCGCCAACGCCTGGATCGCGTTGCCCCGGCGCTGAGAAATTTTCAGATCGGCGGCAATCTCACGCTGGTGCATTCGCAAGTCGATATTCCCGCCAAAGAGCTGGCGACGCTGCGCGAGCTTGACCCGCAGGCCAGCGGCACTCGTGAGTTGCAAGGTCAGTCGCCTTATCTGCTGAATGTTGACTTGTCTTATGACAACATCACCAGCGGCACCACGGCGGGACTTTATTACAACATCTTCGGCGAGCGCCTGTCTGAAATCAGTTTGGGCGGCACGCCGAACATCTACGAACAGCCGCGCGGCACGCTTGATTTGACGGCTTCGCAACGCGTGTGGAGCGGCTTGACAATCAAAGCCTCTGGAAAGAATCTGCTCGATACCAGCATTCGCAAGGTGCATCACTTCAAAGAAGTGGATTACGTGTCCCGTGAACACAAGTTGGGACGGACGTACTCTCTCGGCTTGACGTACAATATCGAGTAGCACGGGAGTGTCGTTTCGCACACCGTCATTCACCTCCCTGGCGAGTTGATGACACGACGATTGTAACATGTCTTGATCTTCACGGGCTTCCTTTCTAGAGGCGATGGGTTTGGGGTCTGGTGTGAAATTCGCACCCAGACCCCGGCCCTCATAATCGCCGGCAATCCGGCATCATGAAGAAAGGAGCTTCAATATGAGAATCTTCAATCTCATCCTGATGGGAGCTTTATTGGCTGCCCCCGTTACGCAGGCGCAGCAACCATTGACCAAACAGAAATGTGCCCTGGTTTTTCCCGGCGCTGACGCTTGCACCAACGTGCGCGTTTCCGGCGACCAACTTCTCGGCGACGCCTGGGATCAGGGCTATGCTCCCGGTGAAGAAAAGTTTTTGGGGCACGTTATTCAACGGTCGCTGACAATTGACAGCAATGAGTTTAATGTGCTGGTTGGCATTGCAACCGGCGGCGCGATCACCAGTGTCGTGATCGAAAACGCCCGAGACATTGCGCCTGAGTTTCTTGCGCAATTTGAAGGCAAAAAAGCCGGCGACGAGTTTGCAATAGCCCGCCAGCCTCAGGATTTGCTTTACGTGCCCGTGATGATCAAAGCCATGAAAGACAAAATGGAATTGTCCGAAACCATCGCCCGAACCGTGCATGAGATGTTGCTCACGGCCCGGCAAATGTTTCAATCGGATACTCGCTCATAATTCATCCCATTTCTCAACTCGCTAGGGAGGTGTTACATGCTTCGCAAGTTTAGTCTACTGTTTTTGTGGTTACCGATTTTAGCGCTGGCGCAGGATCGCCCGATCGTCAATGTTTTTGATGCAGATATCGGGCCGGGCCAGAGCGTGACCTGGACGGCGGACAACATTTATCTGTTGAACGGCTTTGTGTTTGTCGAGGACGGCGCCACGCTCACCATCGAGGCGGGCACGGTGATCAAAGGCAAGCCGGGTCAGGGGGAGAATTCCAGCGCGTTGATCATTGCGCGCGGTGCCAAGATTTTTGCCAACGGCACGGCGACGAATCCGATCATCTTCACCGCGGAAGCGGATGATGTCAATGATCTCAATGATCTTCCGCTGGATGCGCGCGGCTTGTGGGGCGGTGTGATCATTCTGGGCAAAGCGGTGATCAACGTTGCCGGCGGGGAGGAGAACATC
>QEVD01000294.1 GCA_003576975.1 Candidatus Zhuqueibacterota bacterium | reverse complement strand
ACGCAGGCGAGCCGCGAGGAATATGCCGCTGAAATTTATGCGTTGACCAGAAAAAGCCGCGACCTGCTGGTCTTCTATCATCAGGAAATGGGAAAAAGCGCCGCAAAATCTTTCAAGAAACATTTCAACATGATCGGCATTCAGAATGCCTGGTTTGGAATTTTGGAAGGGATGATTATCGCCAGCGGCAAAACCAGGCCGGAAGTCGAAACGCGAGCGCTCGAGATCGTGCCTGCAGATAAGCGCGAGCTGGTTTATTTCTTTCCAGTTAACAAAAAATGATTCAATCAACAAGGCGAAAGAGAACATGGACGCTACTTTGAACTCCAGCCGAAACGATATTTTCATTCATGAAACCGCTGCCGTCTCCGAACAGGCAGAAATCGGCGCGGGCACAAAGATTTGGCACTATGTTCATGTACGTGAGGGCGCGAAAATCGGCAAGAATTGCGTGCTTGGCAAGGATGTTTATATTGATCATTACGTCAGCATCGGCGACGGCGTGAAAATCCAAAATGGCGTGTCGGTGTATCACGGCGTCACGTTGCAAGACGAAGTTTTTCTCGGACCCAATGCCGTATTCACCAACGATCTCCTGCCGCGTTCGCATCACACCGATTGGCGCGTGGTGGAAACCGTGGTGGAGAAAGGCGCGTCAATTGGCGCGAATGCCACGATCGTCTGCGGCGTGCGGCTCGGCGCGCATTGCATGGTGGGCGCCGGCGCGGTGGTGATCAAGAATGTGCCGCCGCATGCGCTGGTGGTGGGCAATCCTGCCAGAATCATCGGTTATGTTTGCGTGTGCGGACGCCATTTGCATCGCGATTATCACATTGCCAATACCAATCTCCATCAATTTGTCTGCGAGTCCTGCAAGCGCGCCTATGAGTTGCCGGCGCTGGAGAGCCAACGTGAAGAAGTTTTGCGCACCGGCGTGGATGGCATTCGCTTCGTGCATCACAATTTTGATGAAGACACGTTGAGCGCGGTGGAAAGCGTCTTGCAGTCCGGTTGGGTGGCGGGATGCGGGGGCGAGTCCGCGCGTTTCGAGAAAAAACTGGCTGAGTTGTCGCGCTGTGAATATGCGGTGGCGATGAACAGTTGCACCTCGGCATTATTTGCGGCGGTACGCGCGCTTGAGATTGGCCCGGACGATGAAGTCATCGTCGCCGATTTCTCTTTTCCCGCTTCCGGTATGTCGGTGATGCACGCCGGCGCAGCGCCGCGGTTCGCAGATGTGCGGCTTGACACGTACAATATCGCGCTGGAAAAACTTGCCGGGTTAGTGACACATAAAACCAAAGCCGTGATGGTGGTGCACACCTTCGGACAAATGGCGCCGATGCGCGAACTGTCAAATTGGTGCAAGCAATGCGGCCTGCCTTTGATTGAGGATGCGGCGTGCGCGATTGGCGCGAATAATGACGGCATCGTTCCCGGCGAGCTTTCGGATTTGGCGTGCTACTCGTTTCACGGGCGCAAGATCATCACCACCGGCGAGGGCGGCGCGGTGGTGACAAACAATGTCGAGCTTTACCGCAAAGTGCGCGCGCTTTCTTCGCTCGGCGTGGATGCTTCGGACAAGTTCAAAGCCGGCGGCCCGCTGCGCTATGGCTTCCATCAGCTCGGGTACAATTTCAGGTTGAGCGACATCAATTGCGCCATCGGCCTGCAACAGCTTCGCCATTTGCCGGCGTTGTTGGAAAGGAGAGTTGAAGCCGCGGAACACTACCGTCAAGCGCTGGCGCATTTGCCGGGCTTCGCGCTGCCCTATGCCGATCCCAAAGCTTATCACACATATCAGTCTTTCGTGTGCCGTCTCGAAAACGAGAACCGGCGCGATCATTTGATGGCGGAGCTGAAGAAGAAAGGCATTCACAGTACCATCGGCACCTACGCGCAGCATCTCGAACCGCTTTTTGCTGCAACAGATGTTTGCCCAAATTCCAAACAACTTTATGAAACGACGATTGCGCTGCCGTTTCATTCGTTTTTGGGGAGAACTCAGATTGACTATATCGTGGAACAGGTGAAGATTGCTCTAAAACATTCTTGAGATGGGTTTGTGCTGGGGAGCACACCGTCAATTGATCTATCGTATTCCCATCCCATCAAATGGAGGGTTGCAATGAACAGATGTTTTTGGTTTATTCGCCCAAGTTCTCTTTTCGCATTCGCCAGTTTGAGCATTGCCCTGATTGGTCAACTGGGAGCGCAACACCTGGTGAAACACGAGAAACCTCAACCGCGCGGTGGCGCCTCCTCCGCGTACGAACCAAACCGTTATCAAATCCTCAACATCAACAATCTCTGGACGTGGGCAACCTATGATGGCCAAACCAAAGGTTTTGGAACGTATTTTCCACGAGGTACGACCTGGACAACCTATGTCTACGGCTTCATTTTCGGCTCCAAAGCTTTTGTGGACTCCAACAAAACTCAACCTGCGCCATACGGCCAGCACATTCGCGTTGGCGGTTCAAACTATTCGTCTGGCCTGCGTCAGGGCTGGGTGATTGGCCGGGGCGCCAATGCTGTGCCCCTCGATCCCTCTTTAGATCCCCGCGCCCGTATTTATCGCATTCGGCGGGATTGGCGGACGGCCTTTCGGGATTTTAACGGCAATTTCACCGAGGAATTGCGCCGTGATGCAGCCGAGTCTTACGAAATCAAGATCACCGAAGTCAATCAACAGCATATGCAAGCCGTTTTCGACCGTTATGAGAAGGATTGGAAAGAGTGGCTGCCGGGCCGGGGCGCGCCTTTTATTGACCGCAACAAAAACGGTAAATATGATGCGCCGCCGCCGTTTAGTGACACGTTCACGCATGAAGATTTGATTCCGGGCAACTACGATGAGCCTGGCATCGCTTTGGGAAATGTGAATAGGCCGGCGGATCAAGTTATTTGGACAGTCTGCAATGATTTGCACAGGATAACTTCTGTCGGGCGGTTTGGCTCTGAGCCAACCGGTTTGGAAATCCAGATAACGCTCTGGGGATACCAGAGCGATGCTGCGCTCGGCAGCGTATTTTTTCGCCGTGTGCGTTTTATCAATAAAGGCGGCGTCGAAGTCGTTTATAGCGGCGCGCGCGGCGCCTTTTGGTTGGACAGCATGTACGTCGGCCAGTGGGTCGATCCGGATTTGGGAGATAATCGTGATGATTTGGTTGGATGCGACACGACGCTGGACCTGGGCTACGTCTACAATGCCAATGCAATTGATTTGGAATATCAAAAATTCAATATGCCGCCGCCGGCGGCCGGATTTTCTTTGCTGCAAGGGCCGGTTATCCCGGCATCAAACAACACAGGTTACTTCGATCTTTCTTTGCGCGCAGGTTATGAAAACTTACATATGACTTCCTTCACGTTTACTAATTTTTCAAGCACCAGTCGATATACCGACCCGAATGGTGGCTATTATACGAATGCGCTTTTCTGGTACAAGATGCTGCGCGGTTTTGCGCCGTTGGAAGGTCCGGACCAACGTTTTGCTCATCCGCCCGAGGTCGAGGCTGGCCCGTTTCCGCTTGCGGGTGACCCGATCACGGGTGCCGGCCATATTGACGGTCTCGGCACGGACTATTCATACGCCCCGGGCGATCGGCGTTTCATGATTTCCTCGGGGCCTTTTAACATGGCGCCGCAGGATACACAAGAAATTGTCGTTGCCTATGTCGCCGGCTTGGGCGCGGATCGCCTGTCGAGCATTGCCAGCATGAAAACCATTGCGCAACAATTGCAGGCAAGCTATCCTGATATTGAAGATTTTTCCACAGGCGTGGCGCAGCGGGAGGCCACGCCCTCGCCGCCGGAACATTTTTCGCTGTTGCAGAACCATCCCAATCCCTTCGCCGGCGTTACGCGCATTGCTTTTTCCGTGAGGCAAGCCGGCGAGACGCAACTTGCCATTTACGACATGCTCGGTCGAGAGTTGAGACGAATCGTTGCCGGGCGCGTTGAGCCCGGGCTGCATCATGCGGTTTGGGATGGCCATGATCAACATGGCAGAGCATTGCCAAGCGGAATCTATTTTTGCCGTTTATTTGTTGGGGGAGAAGTGAAGGCGCGCAAGCTCGTGTTGGTGAGATAAACCGGGATTACCGATCTTGCCGGTCAAATTCCCCACGCGGATAAACCGAAACTCAAAGGAAATCGCCAGCAGAGAGAAAAAAGCAGCAGATGAAAAACTCTTTCTCCGCTGGGTTGTTTCTACCTGCTGGAGGAAATTATTGCTTTTAGAACAACGATTTCACTCGCAAGAGATTAACAATTGAAAACGCTGTGATGGTTTGCCGGCGGCTTATCCCCAAAAGCCATCTCGCAGCGGGAATGGTTGGCGGAGTATGTTTCAGGCAATGCGAATGCCGGTGCGCAGGATTTCGCGCACAAAGGGGTTGGATTCGTTGAAATCTTCGGGGCGGAAAGGGTGGGTTTCGATGGCGGTATCTACGGCAATGACAGCGTCATCGCATTTTGCGACGGTCAAAAAAAGTTATGCCATCAAATAAAGGAGATACGATGGCAAGATCAATGTCACTCCATTGATTGGCCCGGTTTTGCGTCCATGAGCCAAACAAATATGCGGTCTCGATTGGAACCCCTTGTTCGCGCACTCTTGCCAGGAATCTTTTCACCAGACTCAAAATTCTTTCAGGCACCATTGATAAAATTCCTTAATGGCAGTGAAATTTTCATGGGTGAATTCCGCTGTACAAACTCTATAAAAATTCTGCTTGTCTTCCGGACATCTTCCCTGTAAGTAGAAGTCGTTGACCCTCAGTAAGAACTTCGTTTGTTCAGGTGACAAGGACAACGGAATCGCCTCGGCCAGTTTGGCGAGATTTTGAATCCGGAGATGATGAGCGCGAATCCACATTGCTTTGAGCGTCTTTTCTATAACCAGATGAGCAACGAAAAGACACCAGTCATAATGCTTTTTCTCAAACAGCGACTCGGCAACGGTCAAATCTTGCGCCGCTGAATCCAGCCAATGTTGCACCAACTCGGCTTTTCCCATGGTCGTCTTGCCCTGCCTTGACTTCATGGAAGATCTTCATGGAATAGTGTGCAAAACATACAAAAGCCTCCTTCTCTGTGCAAGGGTATTTTCACACCGCGTGGACCAGCCGGTGTATTTGCTTTGAAACATTGCTGCGGTTATATTTGCCAGACTCTCATTGACTGGAGGAAGGAATCCGGTGCGGCTTATTTGCTGATTTGCAGGCGTGTTTCAATTTCCGTCAGTACGTCGTCAATTGAAACCCGTAAGCTTTCAAGTACTGCGCCGCTTTCATGGCGATGATGAGGAAAGGTGGAGAGGTGGGGATGATGTGGGGCATTGTCCCAGCGAACGAGTAATCGCTGCTGCCCATCCTGCCAATGATACGAGTATTTATTCTTGCTGGCAATGAACGATTCTTCGATCTGAAGTATCGAGCCGTCAAGGCACTCTGCCCGGCATTTCAAATACTTGACGGTGGCTTCGTCAATGAAGTCGATAACCTGCACTTGCTTGATCGCCGGGCTTTGGCGCAAGGCTTCTACGATGTGAAGCATGCCCGCAATTCCTCGTGGCGAGTTTTCCATTCCTGCGAGGCGGCGTCAAATGCTTCCCATGCGACCAGGTCGTCCCAGTTTGCAAATGATTCTTCTTTTGAGTCATCGATCTGCTTTTTGAACGCCGTCAAGTCGCAGCCGTGTTTCGTTTCAAATGCACGCGCACGGCTGGCGAAATACTCATATTTCGTCGTGGCGTGGGATAGCAGTAAGCTCCACAGTTCTCTTTCTTCAACCCACTCGGGCGCATGAATTGTTTTTTTTACAACCATGTTTTACTCCCGTGAAAAAACGCGGCTCGTTTTCGGCCAAAACATACGAAAACCTCAGCCAGTTTACAAGTTCATTTTCCCATAACCATTACAGGCTGATTTCGAGGAGGA
Organism: Candidatus Zhuqueibacterota bacterium; assembly: GCA_003576975.1. Lineage (GTDB taxonomy): Bacteria > Zhuqueibacterota > Zhuqueibacteria > Zhuqueibacterales > Zhuqueibacteraceae > Coneutiohabitans. The sequence goes on along the minus strand of QEVD01000294.1, from coordinate 1,535 downwards.
AAAACCTTATGAACGCTTATCGCGGCTTTTGCTGTTGCTGCTGGTTTATTTTCTTGCTGCCGTTTTTGCTTACCGCCCAAGACACCCTTCGCTTCACACCCGCCGTTGGTTATCAAACCTTCAAAGTACGCGAGCCGGTGTTGCGCATGAAACCGGGACAGGTGTTGATCAGCGAAACCATGATGGGGCCGTATTACACCAAAGAAGGCGGCGCGTGGCCGGGTGAAGTCGGCCCGATTTACATCGAGGGCGCGACCCCGCAAGATCAACTGGTGGTGAAGTTGTTGCGTGTGCGGCCCAATCGCGATCTTGCACCCGCCGCCATCAGCGGCAACTTTGGCGGACTCGCGAGCGATGTGCGCGTGCGCTTGCTCAATCCGCCCGTGCCGAACGAGAGATTTCTCTGGCAGCTCGATCGCAAACGCAATCTCGGCATTCTCGATTTGAAGCGCAGCAGCGTGCCACGCATTGAAGCGCCGCTCGCGCCCATGCTCGGCCGCTTGGCCGTAGCGCCGCGCGGCGAGGAATCTTACACGGGATTGTGGCCGGGTTATTTTGGCGGAACCGGAAATTCGCGAAGGCGTGACGGTGTATTTGCCCATCTTTCACGAAGGGGCGTATTTTTATTTCGGCGACGGCCATGCGCTGCAAGGCCACGGTGAGATTGCGGGCACGGGACTCGAAGCCACGATGGACGTCACGCTGCAAATCGATCTCATCAAGAACAAACCGATTGATTGGCCGCGCCTCGAAGATGATGATTTTATCATGGTGGCGGGCAGTGCAAGGCCGCTGATTGATGCGTTCCGTCTGGCGCACGTCGAAGTAATCGAATGGCTCGAAACGGAATACGGATTCGACCGTTGGGAAGCTTATCAAGTGCTGTCGCAAGTCGGAACCAGCAGCGTGTCCAACATCGTCGATCCGCAATACACCGTGGTTGCGAAATTCCCCAAGAAATATTTGCCGCAGCCGGAGGCGCATTCGCTTTTTGGCGAGCCGCTTTACGCGCCGGCGAACGCCTCATTTGGCTGGGACGGCGGCTGGCGTATCTCTGGCGTTATCGTGAGGCCATCGAGGTTTTTTCGAAGGGGATAGCGCTGCATCCGAAATCATACAAACTCCTGCGCCATCGCGGGCATCGCTATATCACCGTGCGGGAATTCGACAAAGCCATCGCGGACTTGGAAAAGGCGGCAAAGCTCATTCGCAACGTACCGGATGAAACCGAGCCGGACGGTGCGCCCAATCAATACAACATTCCCACCAGTACTTCGCACTCGAATGTCTGGTATCATCTCGGGCTGGCGTATTATCTCAAAGGTGATTTTGAGAACGCGTTGCGCGGTTTTCTGGAGTGCATGAAATTCTCCAAGAACGACGACATGATTTGCGCCACCAGCGACTGGCTCTACATGATCTATCGCCGTCTCGGGCGGGCGGCAGAGGCGCAAAAAGTTCTCGACTCGATTCACGAGAACATGAACATTCTCGAAAATCACGCCTATCACAAACGCCTGCTGATGTACAAAGGC
>QEVD01000293.1 GCA_003576975.1 Candidatus Zhuqueibacterota bacterium | reverse complement strand
AAGCGTCATCAGCAAACTCGATGCAATGCTGCAAGAATACTGCGCGGGTTATCAAGCCTATTATGAACGCTGCCGCCGCGAAGATTCACCGGCCATGCGCGACCCTTTTCCGGTGGTGATTCTTCTGCCCGGCGTGGGCATGCTCACGTTTGCCTCAGATAAAGCAACGGCCCGCATCGCCGGCGAGTATTACGTCAACGCCATCAACGTGATGCGGGGCGCTACGGGCGTCAGTGATTATCTCAGTATTCCAGAACAGGAAGCATTCAACATCGAATACTGGCTGCTCGAAGAAGCCAAACTGAAACGCCTTCCCAAACCCAAAACTCTGGCGGGCCGGGTCGCGCTCGTCACCGGAGGAGCAGGCGGTATTGGCAAAGCCACGGCGCGCCGCTTCTTGCAGGAAAGCGCTTGTGTGGTTTTAATGGATATCGACGCGCATGCTCTGGAGACTGCTGAAAAGGAATTGCAGAAAGAATTTGGCCGGGATGTGGTGCGAGCGGCCGTCAGCGACGTCACCGATGAGGCCTCGGTTGAACTTGCATTCCGCCGTGCGATACAAGAATACGGTGGATTGGATGTTTTAGTGTCAAATGCCGGCCTGGCTTCCGCCGCTGCTTTCGAAGAAACCACTTTGGCACTTTGGCACAAGAATGTGAACGTACTGGCCACCGGATACTTTTTAGTATCACGCGCGGCTTATCAAATCATGAAGACGCAGGGATTGGGCGGATCAATCGTGTTTGTGGGCAGTAAAAATGCGCTGGCAGCCTCTCCCAAAGCGGCGGCCTATAACACGGCGAAAGCGGCAGAACTGCATTTGGCACGCTGCATCGCGCTCGAAGGCGCTGATTATGGCATCCGCGCCAACGTGGTGAATCCCGATGCGGTTTTGCGCGGCTCAAAGATTTGGTCCGGTCAATGGCGGCAGGAACGCGCGCAAGCTTATAATCTCTCCACCGACGAGCTGGAAGAATTCTATCGCAAACGCAGCATGCTCAAGCGCAATGTCTTTCCGGAAGACATTGCCGAGGCGATTTACTTTTTTGCCTCGGAGCTTTCGGCAAAATCCACGGGCAATCTCCTTAACGTCGATGCCGGCCACGCGGGTGCATTCACGCGTTGATCAAGAATAAAGACCGATAGTGGCGCGACACCATAATTGATCGGGAACGCCATGTCAACTTCACAATATCTCGCTTTTGATATTGGCGCGGAAAGCGGCCGAGCAATACTGGGCGCGCTCGCGGATGGGCAATTGACCATTCAACAGATCAGCCGCTTTGCCAACGGCACGCTGGAGGTGAATGGCCATTTACACTGGAACATATACCGGCTATTTGAAGAGATTAAAAATGCATTGCAAGCGTGCGCTGCCCAACACACGGACAAACCCGCCAGCATCGCGATTGACACCTGGGCCGTGGATTTCGGCTTGGTCGGCCGCGAGGGCGACATTTTGGGATTGCCTTTTGCGTATCGCGACCATCGCACCGCCGGTATGATGGAGGAAATGTTCAAGATGGTGCCGCAGGAGCGGCTGTATCAACTCACCGGGATTCAGATGCTCCCGTTCAACACCATCTTTCAATTGCTGGCCATGGCCCGCAACCGTTCCTCGCTGCTGCAAATCGCCCAGCATTTGCTTTTCATCCCCGATCTCTTGAGCTATCTTCTCACCGGCGAAAAAAAATCCGAGTTCACACTTGCCACCACCTCGCAATTGTATAATCCCTTGAAGCACGATTGGGAGAAAGAATTGCTCAAGGCCATCGGTGTTTCGCGGGCCCTCATGCCGGAAGTTGTTGCGCCCGCCACCAGGCTTGGCGTCCTGCTTCCTGTTATTGCCCGCGAAACCGGCATGCAGCAAGTGCCTGTGGTTGCCTGCGCCAGTCACGATACTGGTTCAGCCGTGGCAGCAGTTCCGGCGCAGGGTCAGGATTGGGCATACCTCAGCTCAGGAACTTGGTCTCTCATGGGTGTAGAAGTTCATGCACCCGTAATCACGGCGCAAACACAACAACTCAACTTTACGAACGAAGGCGGAGTTTCTGGTACGTTTCGTTTGCTCAAGAACATCATGGGGCTGTGGCTGGTACAACAATGCCGCCGGGCGTGGCTAGCGCAACGTCAATACACTTACGAGGAACTCATGCAATTGGCAGCCAGCGCTGCGCCGGGCAAGGCGTGGATTGATCCCGACAGCCCGGAGTTTCTCAATCCGCCGGATATGCCTGCAGCAGTACAGGCCTACTGCCTGCGCACCGGGCAAGCAGTTCCGCAATCTCACGCTCAGATCATTCGATGTGTTTATGAAAGTCTTGCGCTCAAATACCGCCTGGTTTTGGAGCAACTGAAACAAGTTCACTCACAAAAGATAAGCCGGCTGCACATTGTCGGTGGAGGCGCAAACAACACTTTGCTGTGCCAATGGACTGCCAACGCCACCGGTTTGCCGGTGTTCGCCGGACCAACCGAGGCTACCGCCATTGGCAATATCATGGTGCAGGCTCTGGCCTCCGGGCAAGTGCAATCTCTGGCGGAGATTCGCGGCGTCGTGGCAACTTCCTTTCCGCCCGTACATTTCGAGCCACAGGAGCAAGAAGCCTGGAACGAGGCGTTTGTGCGATTTCACAAACTGGTGCAATGAGAAATGTGAAGCATTCAGCGTTAACACAGAACCACGCTTTATGAACAGGAACTGGAGCATGAACACCTCTGCAAATCAGTCGGCTTATAAACTGGCGCAGGAAAAATATGCCGCTCTCGGCGTCGATACGGAAGCCGCGATGCAAACCCTGCAAAACATTTCGATTTCGCTGCAATGCTGGCAGGGCGATGATGTCGGCGGGTTTGAGAAGCCGGAGGCGGCACTCTCCGGCGGCGGAATTTTAGCCACGGGCAACTATCCCGGCAAGGCACGCACGGTAGCTGAGTTGCGCATGGATGCGGAGAAAGCGTTCGCTTTGATACCGGGGCGGCATCGCTTCAACCTGCATGCGATGTACGGTGAATTCGGCGGGAAAAAAGTTGAGCGCGATCAAATCCGGCCGGAGCATTTCAAGGGTTGGATGGAATGGGCCAAACAGCAAAATCTCAAACTTGATTTCAACGCCACGTGTTTTTCACATCCCAAAGCCGACTCGGGATTCACCTTGAGCCATCGCGACAAGGCGATTCGCGAATTTTGGATGGCGCATGTGCAGCGCTGCCGCGAAATCAGCGCGGTTATGGGCCGCGAGTTGGGCGGCGCTTGCCTTCACAATCTCTGGATACCCGACGGCTACAAAGATATTCCTGCTGATCGCTGGCGGCCGCGGTTTCGTTTGCGCGAAGCTTTGGATGAAATCTTCAATGTGTCATACCCTTCCAGCGCAATGAAAGACGCAGTTGAAAGCAAACTTTTCGGCATTGGCAGTGAAGCCTATGTGGTCGGCTCGCATGAATTCTATCTCGGCTATGCCCTCACTCGAGGAAAAATCATTTGCCTGGACATGGGGCATTTTCATCCCACCGAATCCGTTGCCGACAAACTTTCCGCGATTCTGCAATTCTCCCCGGAGCTTTTGCTGCACCTCAGCCGCGGTGTGCGCTGGGATAGCGATCATGTCGTCACGCTCAATGACGAGGTGCGCGCCGTGACCGCAGAAATCGTGCATAGCGGCATGATCGATCGCATTCATATCGCGCTTGATTTTTTTGACGCCAGCATTCACCGCGTGGGCGCATGGGTTATCGGTACTCGCGCCGTTATCAAAGCCTTGTTGCTCGCGCTCGTGGAACCGGTAGATAAACTGGCAGAATATGAACGTGCCGAAGATTACAGCAGCCGGCTTGCTTTGCTGGAAGAAATCAAAACTCTGCCTTTCGGTGCCGTTTGGGATCAATATTGTGAGCGCATGAATGTGCCGGTAGGCATGGCCTGGCTATCAGAAATGAAATCGTATGAAGAGAAGGTGACGAGCAAACGCATGTGATCAATCGGCGCGCAGCAGCGCCAGCATGATTTCTGCCGCTTTTTCGATGTCACGCACCGTAATGCACTCTGCTGCCGTATGAGCCTTTTCAATGTCCCCCGGCCCAAAAACAATCGTGGGAATTCCTGCCGCATTTAGAATCGAGGCATCTGTCGCGTAGTGTGCCGTTTTAAGCGCAGGCGTCCACCCGGCTGCTTGGCAGGCAGACAAAAGCTCGCGACAGGCCGGACTGTTCTTGTCGTTGTAAACACCCGGGGCTTCAAGATACGGCGGATCGAGGCGATATTCAGCAATTCCCTGCAATTCTTGTTCAATGGCTGTCCGGATGGAATCATAATTATCGCCCGGCAGCAGGCGATGGTCAATCTCAATCGTGCAGGTTGATGGCACGGTATTGACGGTTTCGCCTCCCCAAATTCTTCCAATATTCATAGTGGCGGGACCCAGCTCGGCATGTTTTTTTTCAACCAAGCGTTGCGCATACGCTTCCAACCGCTTGATCACTTCTCCCATTTTGTAAATTGCGCTTTCACCCAGCCACGGCAACGCCGCATGCGCGCTTTTACCGGGCGTCGATAATAGAAATCGGCAAACGCCCTTGTGCGCGTGAATGATGTTCAACGAGGTCGGTTCACCCGCAAGGGCGAACGTCGCATTGAGATTCATCTGCGCCAATTGTCGCGCGCCGCCGAACGAATATTCCTCGTCATGGACGGCGGCGAGTATCAAATTGCGTTTCCAGGAATATCCCTGCTTCAGCATCTGTTCGACGGCATACAAATAAACCGCCAGCGCCGATTTCGTGTCACACGAACCGCGGCCAAACAGCAATCCATTTTCTATTTTGGGATCAAACGGGGAAATGCTCATGTTTTCGTGCGAAACCGTGTCCATATGCGCCTCCAACAGCACGGTCTCTGCTTTGCCGGCATCGATTATGGCAATCACATTCGGGTGATTCGGATCAACGGACTCAATACGAACATCAACTGCCAGAGCATGCAAAAAGGTGTGAATAAACGCAGCGATTTGTTTTTCAGAATAGATTTCTCCTGAAACATTTTTCCCCATGGGGTTCACGGAAGGGATGGCAATCAATTCTCTGGCAAGCGCGACGGCGCGATGCATGTGACATACTCCCAAGCCTATCCAAAATTCAAAAACCTTGCGAGTTTAATCAATTACACAAAACTTACTCATGATAGTTGAAGCGAGCGCTGAATCCCCAACTCCAATCCCCGTAATTCTGCCAGTCCTCGCATTCTGCCAAACAAGGAATACCCCGGATAGAGGTTTTTCCGATGTTGATCGGGCAGCATGAGATGGCCATGATCCGGCCGCATGGGCATACGGTGGTCTTTTCTTCCCGCCTCGATACGGCGTTTTTGCTCGAGCAAGAGCGCCCGCATCACGCCGAACATATCCACGTTGCCCTCCAGATGATTGTCTTCGATAAAGTCGCCTTCTGGATTGCAGGCGACGTTGCGGAGATGAATGAAATTGATCTTATTTGCAAAATTCTCTGCCATCTCAACAAGATTATTGTTAAAGCCTGCGCCCAGCGAGCCGGTGCAAAACGTCAATCCATTCGCGTGTGAATCACAGGCCTGCAAAACCTGCTCGATATCTGCCTTGTTGCGCACCACTCGGGGCAAACCTAACAGCGGCCAGGGCGGATCATCGGGGTGGATGGCCAGCAGCACGCCCGCCTCCTCGGCAACCGGCGCGATTTCTTTGATGAACGCGATCAAGTTTTCGCGCAACTCACCCTCTCCGATTTCTTCGTAGCCACGCACAGCCGTTCGCAGTTCTTCCAATGTGTAGGTTTCCAGCGAACCGGGAAGCCCCAGCAGCACGGTTTGTTTGAGTTTCTCTTTTTGACTCTCACTCAAGCCGGAGAAATATTGCCGTGCTTGCCGAATTTGAACAGTGCTATAACTGTGTTCTGCCTGCGGCCGCTGCAGAATGAAGAGATCAAACGCGGCAAACGCCTTTGTTTCAAATTTCGTGGTGATCGAGCCGTCTTTGAATTCCACTCGAAGATCGGTGCGCGACCAGTCGAGAATCGGCATGAAGTTATAGCACACAATGTCAATGCCGCATTGACCCAAATTTCGTATCGAGGCGGCGTAATTTTCCAGACTGCGTCGATAATTGCCTGTTCTCTTTTTTATGTCTTCATGAACCGGAACACTCTCAGCCACTGACCAGGTCAGTCCTTCCGAGGCAATGATCGCTTTCCGCTTTAGAATTTCTTCGACTGGCCAGACTTCGCCAACGGGAATCTGATGCAATGCCGTGACAATGCCGGTGGCGCCGGTTTGTTTGATCTCCTTGAGAGAGATGGGATCGGCCGGGCCAAACCACCGCCACGTTTGTTCAAGCGCCATGAGTCACAATCCTGAAGTGTCGAAGTTCATGGTGGAATCGTATACCACGCCATCGAACACGACATATTTGGGTCTTCGCAAATTTGAAATGCCGTTCAGCGGCGAATGCATTGTGAGAATAAAGCGGCTGCGAAATCCCGGTTTGATTTGGCCAAACCTTTCTTTGTAGCCCAGCCGCTGCGCACTGGTTCCGGTTGCAGCATTGATCACAGATATTGCCGAAAGTCCCGCATGTTCCAGCAATTCCAATTCTTCCAAAAGACCAAAACCGTG
>QEVD01000292.1 GCA_003576975.1 Candidatus Zhuqueibacterota bacterium | reverse complement strand
CGCAAGGGCGCGCACGCCACGCTGCGAATGTGATGCGCGATGATGCTCTCGGTTTTGGCCAGGCCCTCGGGCAAATCACTGTCGTGCCAGATCACTGCTTCACCGCCGGAGAGCGTGTGCCGCACCACCGAGCTGGAGATATGCGCGATGTCGGCAATGGCTTCGGGCGAAATGTTTTGCGCCGCGCGCGCCACGAAGCCGGTTTCGGTCTCCGGGGCTTGCAGCAAAATGAAGCCGCGCTCTGCCGCCAGCGTCTGCATCGCGATCTGCAAAATCTTGCTGAGCAATTCGTCCGTGTCTTGAATCGAATTGATCTCGCGGCTAATCTCGACCAGCGCGAGCAACGACGAACGGTCAATGTTTTCGAGTGCGGGCATCGAACGGCTTTGACGGCTTAATGAAATAGTGATGAATTCAATTTTAACAACCGGCGCATTTCTCCAAACCGCTCATGAACGCGAATTTGCGCTAATTTTTTACATCGACCGGGACTATAGGTTACACCTCTGCTCTGCAAAAAGGACGAAAATCCTTGAAAATTCGGCTATTTTTGAAGATTAAAGTGTAACTTATTTAGTGCTCGGAGTAATACATGCTTCATCTCACCAAAAACACGGCCTCACGCGAGCGGCTGGAGTTGCCGAAACGGTCAACGATGCTCAAGGTCCACAAATAAGCGCCATTGCTCAAATTCGAATCATAAACAAACGACAAAGAGTCGGACGGAATATCGTCGATTTGCCGGAACGGCACCGGAACCAGAAAAGAAAAATCGAACGTCAGCAAATTGATGCGATAACGGTAGTCGAACGGCAGCGTCAGGTTTTCCCACTGAAAGCGCGGGCGTGAGTCGGTCTCGATCAAGCCGCTGGGCGTGGAAAGCAAGGGTATGGGTTCGATGATACGTATCAAAAATGCGGGATCAGAGATGGAAAGCGCGCCGGCGCGATCTGTCGCCTCGAGCCAAAGCCGGTCGCCGATCAAATCATACAGCGATCCGGTCGTGAGATGGTCTTCACTCACCACCGCGGCAAAGGTGTTGGATGCGCTTTGGCGCTGCAACGTTTGCAGCAGCCCGAAGCCTGCGCTGAACAACTTGACTTCTTGAATATCATCCAGGCCGTCGCCGTCTTGCAAATCGGCTTCGACCACCATTTGCAGGGCTTCGCCTTCGATGGGGATAAAGGCGCTGATTTTCTCCGAGCGCACGCTGACTCTGCTGAACAGGGGTTTGGCATCGAGCTGGAGAAAAATTTCACTCGTTCGTTGCGGCTGCACCACTACGGTTTGCGAATCCGCCACAAAATCCGGTTTGCTGGCGACCACGAGATACGTATCCGCCGCTAAATCACGAAAGCGAAACAGCCCTTCAGCGTTGCTCAGTTGAACGAGGTTGTCCGGCTTGAGGAGAAGGCTAACGCCCGGCAACGGCTGGTTGGGAGAGTAGTAGGTTTGCGTGTAAACCAGCAATTGGCCACGATTATTGAAATCCGGCGCGAGCGGATCGAGCGGATTATCGCGCGGCGCTTCGCCGCAGCTCAACAGCAAGCCGCCGAAAAAGCATGCGCGCAACCAGCGCCGTCTGAGCGTATGATAGGGTATCATGGCAGGCAAAATATAAACAGGCCATGCTCCAAATGCAACCTTACAGATTCTTGACATTCGTTGCAATTTGGCTATATTTGTTGCAAAACCGCGGAGCAATGCCGCTCGCAAGTTGCGTCACGCGCGCATTTCATTCGCTTTCATTCTGATCGCCGCATGCCGAGCTTCACGACAAGAATGAAATTTATATATCGAAAGCCAAATGTTTTGTTCTGGTTGGGCCTGGCAATGTGGTCCGGCTCATTGTTTGCACAAGCTTCCAGCGCGCCCGGATTTTACCGCATTATCGGGCGCGAACCGGGCACCATCATTTATTTTGACGAAGACACGGTAAACACCGCGGGGCAGCATGCGCCGGGCGTTTATACCTTGCGCGTGGAACGTGAAGGTTATCTCGCGCACGTCAAGCCGATTCGCATCGTGAGCGACCATGTGGTCGAGATCAATATTCGCAGCGCCGGCATGCGCAGCGCCGCCCGGCCGGCGCGCCAGCGGCAAATGGTGCGGCTCTATCCCATGCCCGCTACGCTGGTCGTAACCAGCAATCCGCCCGGGCAAATCGTCTGGCTCGACGAGACGGAACGCGGCGTAACGCCCATGGTGCTGGAGAATATTTTGGCCGGGAGACACGCGCTCAAAATCGGCGCGGTATCGGATACGCTTTCGCTGCGCATGTTTGAGACAAAACGCGTGCGGTTGGAAACCGGCCGCATAAAAGATGTGACCGCCGAAGAGTTGCCCCTCGAGCTTAGAGATTTACAACTCACGCGCTTGAATTTATTCATGGAAGCCGAGGAGGCCAAGGCGAGAGATTGCGGTAATTTTGATGGCAAGCCGGGCGCGACATTTTTTCGATTGGAGGAAGACGGCGCTTTCCTGGTTTGCCGTTTGACCTTCGACCTTCCTGATGACAATAGTGTTAATTTGCCCGTGCGTTTTCGTTTATATCAAGACGGCAAACTAAAACACGAAGTCGAGCACGATTTACCGCTCAGCCCGGGCAATGGCAAGCGCGTGTGCTACTTCCATCATGAATGGTGGAAAACCGGCGAATACATTCTCACGGTTGACGGCATTCCCGGCAACCGCCTCGGTGAGGTAAAATTCACCGTCATTCGTCAATAACCGGCGTCAAATTTTTCCAAACGCGCCAACCTCTCCAAAACGCTACCTGAGATTTTCACTCCTTCAACATCTCCCAGGCTTGCAAAACCGCGCCGGAACTGGCGGCGAAGGCCGGCGCGCCTGCGGGCGCATGCGGTGAATCGCCGTCGTACATTTGCGCGATGAAACCGTCGCACGGCGAATTCCGCCCTTCAAACAAAGGCGCAAACAATCCCCGCAAAAAATCGCGATCGTGATACACGCGCAAATAGGCGCGCACGAACGGCACGATCAACCAGGGATGCGCCGCGCCGTTATGCTGTGCGCTGACCCGATGTTTTGCCGGGCCCCAACATTGCCCGCAATAGGCAGGATGATCCGGCGCGAGTGTGCGCAAGCCGAACGGTGTGATGAGCCAGCGCAGCGCCAAATCAACCAGGGCGCGGATCTGCACCGCAGAAAACGCGGTAAACGGCAGGCCCACGGCAATCACAGCATTCGGCCTCAAAGTGTCATCGCCCGCCGGGAAAATGCTTTCCTTGCCCTCATACATGAGCTGCTCCGGCAGGCTGTCGTAAATAAGATCCGTAGCGGGCACGGCAAAGCTGCGCGACAAATTCATTTCAACTTGAGCGGCCAACTCCCGGCATTTGCTCTCGCCCGTTTCTTTGCCGAGCAGGTGGGAAAATTCCGCCATGATGCAAAGCGTATTGTGCCACAACGCCTGCACTTCCACGGCAAACGCTGAGCGCGGCGTCGCGAGCCAATTGCCCAACCGGCCATTCATCCAGGTCATGGCGCGCTGCGTCTCGAGGGCATACAAAAAGCCGGTTTTAGCCTCAAACTTAATTCCCGGCGTGAGGCTGCGCAAATGGCAATTGAGCATTTCGAGCAGGAACGAATAGTTCTCTTCGAGAAATTTCAGATCGCGGCTGGCCTGCCAATATTCATACAATGCGACAAACAGCCACAACGTCGCATCGATACTGTCGTAATTCGGGCTTTCCGGCCGCTTCGAAAAATAATTGGGAATCAGTCCATGATGCACGTGTTTGAGAAAAATGCTGAACACCTGCTTTGCACGCTCGAACTCGCCGGCGGCAATGAGCAGCCCCGGCAACGCGAGCATGGCCTCGCGGCCGCTGTCGGCAAGATTGGGATAGCCGGCCAGTAGCGTGGTATTGTCAAGCGAGAGTATCGTCGGACGCCGGATCAAAAAGGCGTGAGCGCCGGCGGCGAGATGAGGTAAGCCTTCAGCGCGCGACAAGGCCTGCGCTTCTTCGCTGGCAAACAACAAAGGGGCCGGGGTTTCATGCCGGGCAGCTTCGGCTTCCCACGACTCCGGTCCGTCATGCGCGAGCATAACGGTTAGAGTTCTGCCCACCGCCAATTCATGTTCAAAGACAAACGGCAGATAAACTTCATAACGCTGCGGCGTGCCGGACTCATCTTCCAAAAAGATTTCATGCCAACGATTCACCGGCACATAGCCGGTCGCCGGCGAAGCTGCAATGCGCAAAGGTTTGTCATTCACGTCGGCGTAAATATCGGCGCCAAGCTCGGAACGCCTGACGGTGTAAAATTCACTCAACGCCGTTTCGGTTTCGAGGTCGCGAAAGTCGAGACAAGGCATGAGGCGTATTTCCACGGGCAATTCACCGCGCTGCAACTCATACCGGATAAACACGCCGTGAAAGTGATCCGCCATCCACAGATGTTTGAGGAGGGTGAAATGGTTACTTTCATAAACAAAAACCGGCAAGCCGCGGCGGTTTTCATAATGCAACCGGCACATTTCACGCAACGGCAGCCAGCCATTGTCGGTCAGAATCGTTTCGGTCAGGGTGCGCACAAACGCCGCGCGTTGCAGCGGCGGGCGCACCGGCGCCGCCAGAAGATAGTGGCGTGTGCGCGTGCAGGCGCCATGGTCATCGCCCATGACATAACCGCCCATGCCGTTCACCAACAGCCATTCGCGTTTCATCACCGCCGGGAGATGCTGCTCATGCCTCATGAATTTGTCTTTCGGTTTTTTTGTTGCACTTCAAGCCTGATTTCGTTATTATGGCAACCAATTTTGACACCTCGACGATAACCCTACGGCCTCTCCGGGAGCGCCGCGCATGCGCCGGCTGCTCAATCTGCTTTTTCGTGATCGAGGCAACGTGTTCTCTGCTCCGTGTCAAACAAGCAGAACGGTTCATCGTCGCCGGGAATTTCATTCATTGTATTTTCCTCCAGAAGGAGGTTTATGGATCGACGTGCACAAGCTTCATTAGCTTACACCGTTGCTACGGATGTACTCGCGTTTACGCTTGTCATCGCTGCGTTGGCGGTTGCGACCCTGCCGGATTTGACTTCTTCCCTTTTCCTCAAAACTCTAGTTGTTTTCACCGTCGTGTTTGCCTATCTCGCCAGTGTGTGGTGGCGTTTGGGCAGCATGTCCGCCAACGGGATTTTTTGGGCCAAAGGCGGCTTCGTGTTCAGTGCTTTGCTCGCCCTTAATTTCGTTTTGCTCCCGGCATTTCTGCGCGTCGCGTTGGCGGGAACCGCGGCGCAGACGGCCGCAGCGAATGCGCTTGCCATCAGCCTGGCGTTCATCGAGATTTTACTCGCTATTATGATTCGCCAGGGCCATGCCTATCAAACCAAAAGCAAATGGCGGCTCATTCATCATTCTCTGCTGGCGGGCGGGGTTTTGTTTTTGCTTTCTCTTCTCATTCCTTTTGACAAAACGCTGACGCCGTATCTGCCGCTGCGCGTGCTGGCGTGGGGCGTTATCATCGTCGTCCCGAGGTTGGTTCAGCGTTTTGCGGTGAACCTGGTTGCGACACCGGCGCAGCCGCCGGCCGGGCGAGCCGCGAACCGGCCGCCTCAAGAGAGTAGCGCGAGACCTGAGTCGGAGAATCAAGGCCAAACACCGCAGCAAAACGGCCGTCCAGACAGCCGGCGCCGGCGCCGCGGCCATCAACGCCGTTACGGCGGTCCGCGCCGCCGCATGTAACTCGCCACACAATTGACGGAGCTTGGCTGAAAAAATGAACCATGGATTTCACGCACGGCACGGAAAGATGCAAGATTATATCCGTGAAAGCCCGCGAAATCTGTGGTTTATTTTTTGGTAGGATCGCCTCGTCACCGGGCTGATCCCGGTTATTCACCGCGCGCCGCCTTGCCCGCTCCGCCCCTCTCATCTCAAGTCAAAAAGGACGCCTCATGGCCTCGCCAACGAGTACACGCAATCACCCTGAAATGGAGAAGAAACGCACGCCCTGGCTGTGGGTGCCGAGCTTGTATTTTGGCGAAGGGATTCCCTACGTCGTGGTGATGACGGTCTCCGTCATTATGTACAAACGTCTCGGCCTCTCCAACACCGACATCGCGCTGTACACCAGTTGGCTGTATTTGCCCTGGGTGATCAAGCCGCTGTGGAGCCCGCTCGTCGATATTCTCAAGACCAAGCGCTTTTGGATCGTGATCATGCAGCTTCTCATCGGCGCGGGACTCGGCGGCGTTGCGCTCACGCTGCCGCTGCCAAATTTCTTTCAATACTCGCTGGCGTTTCTTTGGTTGCTGGCGTTCAGTTCGGCAACGCATGACATTGCCGCAGACGGCTTTTACATGCTGGCGCTGCCGCAGCATGAGCAGGCTTTTTTTGTGGGCATTCGCAGCACGTTTTATCGTCTCGCCATGATCACCGGCCAGGGTTTGCTGATCATTCTCGCCGGCTACCTCGAAAGCACAACCGGCCTGCCGCCCGCTGACATCACCGTGACGGCCGGGCCGCACTATCAAACAACCGCGACATTTCTGCCGGATACTCTTGCACGATTGCCGGGCGAGGGCGATCTCCGCCTGGTCGTCTCCGCAAGCAATGTGGAAATCAGCACGGCAAGCCGTCCCAAAACCGAAGTGGATTCCCTGCTCGCGTGGGCGAAGAGTTGGAACATTCGGCACGGTTTTTATTCCGTCGAACAGAAAACGCCGGCGGTTGATGGGAAGCCGGAGGCGCCGTCGTGGTGGCAGCGTGTCGTGGTACAGCCGCTCGAAACGTTTCTTCGAAAACATTTTGCGCCTGCGGCGGTGGCGGCGCAACAAAGCGGCCTTGCCGGCAACATGGGCATTGTGTCGTTTCATCTCTCCCGCGCGCCGGAGGCCGGGCAGGAAATTGTGGTGAATTTCGGCAATGAATCCGGCGACAAGAGCATTGCGCTGGTGGAGGGCAGCCGTGTTGTTTTTGATGCTGACAATTGGAACAAGCCGGTCATGGCCGTCATTCAGCTCGATCCGAAACTGCGTTTGGCCTCCTCCGCACAATTCAAAGCGCGCGCCGGCAATATTCCGCTGGCATGGTCCATCACCTTTTTTGTGCTGGCCGGCATGTTTCTGGTGTTTTTTGCTTATCACAAAACAATTTTGCCGCATCC
>QEVD01000291.1 GCA_003576975.1 Candidatus Zhuqueibacterota bacterium | reverse complement strand
GCGATCTTGTGCTGCAGAATAATCTCTGGTTTGGATTTGGCGCAGGCGCAACGGTGGATCAATTCATCGCGCAGGATTTCACCCGCGCTTACGTGACGAATGCTGCCAACAACAATCGCTTCGTTGATCCGCAATTGCGCGGCATCAGCCGCACCACAGATGGCGGCCTTGATCCACGTCCTGCCAGCGGCAGTCCCGCGCTCACCGGCGCAGCGACGCCTCCGAGTGATGGCTTCTTTGTGGCTGCGGATTATCTCGGCGCATTCGGTAATGTCAATTGGGCCGCAGATTGGACCTTGCTCTCTGCGCTTGGTATTTTGACTTCGGACGGCGCCGGCGAACCGACGAAAGTGGAAGAGAACAAAACCTCTGCTCAAGTCCCTGGTGATTTCGCTTTGAGCCAGAACTATCCCAATCCGTTCAATCCCTCCACCAAAATTGATTATGCCGTAACCAAAACCGGCTTGGTGAGACTCGCAGTTTACAATGTTATCGGCCAAAAAGTGGCAACGCTGGTTGACGGTGTGAGAACGGCCGGCAGCTACACCGTGACATGGGAGGCCTCGAATCTCGCCAGCGGTGTTTATGTGTATCGTCTTGAAGCCGGCGGGCAAGTCTACACGCGCAAACTGCTGCTCGCGCGCTAAATCTTCCCCGTCATTTACATAAATAGAAAAGCCCGGACGAATGAATGTTCGGGCTTTTTTTATTGGTTAAAATTCGAGTGTTGCGTGCAGAGATTTTGGTTTCGGTTCGCAAGCAAGGTAATTTTAGATAACGTTCCTGCAACGGCTTGGCCGTAGCACTAAATACTCAAGAGTCCTCGCGATTCCCAATTTCGGATAAGCCGAGAATGGAGCATTTTCAGACGAACACTGTTTATGATGCTTCAGCCAGAATAGTTTTTACCCGCTCCAGCAAGGCGCGCATGCTGACCGGCTTGACGAGATATGCCAATGTTGCAGGTGAGCGCTGCGCTACGATATCGGGGTTGAGAGGCGCGGTGGTTAGAAAGAGGGCAGGTATATCTTTGGCAACGTTTTGCGAACGAAGCCATTGAAAAACTTCCCCTCCGCTCTGTTCCGGCAACTTTTCTTCGAGAATGATCAAATCCGTCCGGTTATGCAACACTGCAAGCGCTTGCCGCCCGTCTTTCGCTGTGACAACCTCATATCCTTCGGCTTCCAGGTTGAATTTGAGGAGATCGAGCACGTCTTGATCTTCGTCAACGAGCAGAATGCATTTTTTCATTGCGGGCAGCGATTCCGAATGAGTTTTGTCATTTCCCTCAAACGGCTTGCCGTTCTGTTTTAGGAACAGTGAGCTTCACAGGCGCCGTCGCAGGTGTTTCGCCGAATAGTTTTTGTTTCGTGGCGCGCGCAAACCACACCAGCACCAGCATCACCGGCACTTCGATGAGCGGGCCGACAACTGTCGCCAGCGCCACGGTTGGATTGAATGCTGTAATGGCAATTGCGATGGCGATTTCAAAATCGCGCCCGGTGGAGTTGAATGCAACGGCCGTGGCATCCTGGTAATTGAATCCCAGTTTCCATCCCACCAGATAGACCACAATGAAGACACTCCAAAAGAACAACGTCATCGGTATCGCCAATTTGAGAATAATGCCCGGTTCTGCGACAATGAGATCACCTTTGAGCGCGAACATCACAATAAGCGTGAACAGCAAACCGATGATCGACAGACTGTCGAGATAGGTTTTGACTTTTTTGAAGCCTTCTTCCCCGTACTTTTTCACACCCCAGCGCCGCGTGAAAAATCCCGCCACCAGCGGCAAACCGAGATAAAGCACGACGCTTTCCGCCACCAGCCACGCGTCAAAACTTACTTCGCCCAACAACCATTTGGCGTAAACCGGAATCAGAATCATCTGCAAAATGGAATTCAGCGCCACCAGCACGATGGCCATGGCCGTATTGCCGAACGAGAGAAACGTAAAGATGATCACCATCGCGATGCAAGGCGCGAGGCCGTAGAGTACCAGGCCGGTATGAAAATCACTGCCCGGTTCCAAGAACCAGTTCGCCAACAGCAACATCCAAAATGGCGCAATGGCAAAATTGAAAAACAACACAACGAATAATTGCTTAGGCGATTTGAATGAGCGCCCGAGATCTTCAAATTTGATATTGGTCATGGCCGGATACATCATCAGAAACAAGCCGACGACCACGCCGAGCGCCAGCGTATTCGCCAATGAAAATGTGTACGTGCCTTGAAAAATCGCCACGATGGCATCGATGGGCGGCGTCAATTCAAAGTTCGAGATGCCGTAAATCTTGCCGATACCGATGCCGGCGATCATGCTGATTAAGACGAAGAGGGGAAGGAGTCTGAAATTCTGAATTTTTTCCAGGAGTCTGCCGATTTGCATATTGTTTCCTTTCAATTTTTTGAGACGACCGGAAAGCGCAGCTCTTCACGCAGCTACCTCGCGGAACTTTGTCAAGCGTTCTTCCTCGGTACCAACGGCGGCAGAGGGATCTTCGAAACTCCAATGCCACTTCGTTTTGTTGGTGGGAAAATAGGGGCAAGTCTCGTTCGCGTTGTCGCACACGGTGACGACGTAATCAAATTCCATTCCCATGTACTTGTCAATGTGATCCGACGTGTGCTGCGAAATGTCGATGCCTTTTTCAGCCATGGCCGTGATCGCCAGTGGATTGACGCGGGTTGATTGCGTGCCGGCGCTGAAAACTTCATAGCGCTCGCCGGCGAGGTGGCGCAACAGGCCTTCGGCCATTTGGCTGCGGCTGGAGTTGTGGGTGCAGATGAAAATAACGCGCTGTTTTTGATTCATCGGTTCGCCTTTGTTGAGTGTGCGGAAGAACGCAATGCTTTGATAGCAACGAAACCCACGACACATCTGCCGTTTTCGCGCAGCGCCAGCCGTTTTTTTAATTCTGCGGCGTCTTGACGAAAAATGGGTTGCTCGAGATGGCGGCGCAAGGCCTTGCTCAAATCGCGCCAAAACGCCGCCTCGTCGCGGTTGAGGCTGTAATAAACCCATGTCCCCTTGCGGCTGGCGTGCAGCAGGCCGGCATTCTTGAGAATGGTCAGATGTTTGGAGATCTGGTATTGCGGTAATTTCAGGGTGTCCACCATCTCGCAGACGCAAATGTCTTCATTGGTTTGCAGAAAAAGATGAGCGAGCCGCAGCCGGGTTTCGTCGCCCAGAGCTTTCAATAGGTCCGGAATTCTGATCATGTTGTATGCCTGTATGCCATTATTAGCATATAATATACTCTTATAATTCTTCAGTGCAAGCGCTTTTTTGATATTGTCAGCAGTTACAGGATTTCAAGCAATCCGGCGCGATGAGCAAATTCCTTTTTGATCATTTCGCCTGCCAGGTCAATCAACGCAAAAACGCTCGGATCGGCGACGTGGTACAACATGCGTACGCCTTCCCGTCGCGCCGTCACCAGTCCGGCCTCCGCGAGCGCCAGCAGATGCCGCGAGAGATTGGACTGCTCGAGACGGAGAAGAGGGCCAAGCTCGCAGTTGCATTTCTCACCGGAACGCAGCGCTACGAGAATGCGCAGGCGGTTGGGATGCGCCAGCGCTTTGAAAACAGCGGCTTTGAAATCATTCGTGGTTTTGGGCATGGCCTTGCCTCGTCATAGTGATAAACTTCCCCACAGCAGTCCGGCGATGATAGACAATACGACAACTGTGAGAATGTAAGTCGTAGCCTGTTTCGCGCCCATGAGCTTGAACAGCACCATCATGCTCGGAATGCTGAGCGCGTTGCCGGTGAGAAACAGCGTCATGGTCGGGCCGCGCCCCATGCCGAGCTGCATGAGTTTTTGGATGATCGGCACTTCCGTCAGCGTAGCGAAATACATCAACGCGCCGGAGACTGAAGCAATAGCGTTCGAGGTGAGCGAGTTGCCGCCCACTGTGGCCGTCACCCAGTCTTCCGGAAGAACTTCCCCAATCGCGCCGGCTGCAAAAATTCCAATGAAAAGATACGGCATGATTTTCTTGGAAAGATCCCAGGTCTCGGCAATCCAACGGCGATTGTCTTCGGATGAAAATTTGTGGAACACTAGCGCCAGCAAGCCCAGCAGCGCGATACCGGAAATCGCATATTTCAAGCCTTGCGTGATGCCGAGGCTGAAGACGACCAGAATAACAAGTTGCAGCACAAAGAACGCGATGATTGCGGCGGCGGAATAAGATGCTTCCTCAACGCCGCCCGTTGCGAAGCCCTTGCTGTTTTTTTGGTCGTGGTCGCGAAAGAGCAGCATCATCACAATGCCGGCGAGAATGGCGATCGTCATCGCAAAGAACAGGCGTCCCATCGCAAAGTCGAGGCCGATCACCGAGGAAGTGAGAATGATGGCCGTGACATTGACCGCCGGCCCGGAGAACAGAAACGCCGCGGCCGGACCGATTCCCGCGCCACGTTTATAGATGCCGGCGAATAACGGCAAAATCGTACACGAGCACACCGCCAGCAAACCGCCGGAAATCGAGGCCACCGGATAAGCAATATATTTTTTCGCCATTGGCCCGAGCAGTTGCAGAATCGAGTCTTTCTTCACATAAACCGCGATGCCGCCGGCGATGAAGAAAGCCGGCACCAAACACGTGAGCACGTGCTTGCGCGCATACTCTTGCAGCAACGCCAAGCCACCAGCCAGCGCGCGGGTTGCATCGGCAGAAGTGATGGGCAAAAAATAAAAGGCCAGAAACGCAGCAATCAGCCAAATAAATTTTTTCCACTCCTCCCGCGTTTCCGGCTCTGTGAGCAGCCAGTTCTGCCAGCGCAGCCGCAGAACATGGAGATAGGCAGTCATGGCATTACCTCGCCGTCACAACAAATTTGTGCAGCATGGTTTTGATTTCCTCGACACTGTTGACGCGCCCCTGGCTCATCAACTCACCGTCGATCGCCAGGCCCGGCGTGCGCACGATGCCGGCCTCAATCATGGCGTCGATCGCTGTGACTTTCTCAAATTCCGCCGCCACACCGAGTTCTTCAGCCGCACGGCGCGCCCGCTGTTCGAGAGTTTTGCAATTCATGCAGCCTGGACCAAAAACTTGGATTTTCATAAGGTACCTCATTATGCTTGTTTGCTTTTATGAGCAACTACTCATGAATCTAAGCTAAAGAAAAAGCACATTGTACTTTGCAATAGAGCTTTTTCAACTAACATGCCAAAAGTAGTAGAGATAACGCCAGTTATTTTATATGAGTTTAACGGGCTTCGGATTCGCCTCGGAGAAAACCATTTCCGAGAAGTGGAAAAATGCGATGAGGAATTTTGCGTTATTGCAAAACTTGACAAATAAGGGGGGAGGGAGTTGGAATCAGATTTGGCGCGCCGATTTCGACAATTTCACGGCACCTCGAACAGCGGCATGTAGCCCGCGTCTTTCACGAGGCGCTGTCCGTCGCGGCTCAACACCCAATCAATGAACTGCCTGGTCAAGCCCTCCGGCTTTTTGATGGTGTAGAAATACAAATAGCGCGCGATGGGGTAGATGTCTTTGCGCACAGCTTCTGTCGTGGGACTGATGCCGTTGATTTTGCAATGCACAAGTTGTTGGCCGTACGCGATGCCGCCATAGCCGAGCGCACGCGGATTTTTTTCAATCTCTGCCACAATCGCGGCGGTGGTCGGCATGCTGATGGCATGACTGCCATATGCCTGTCCCTCCAAAACATGCTCTTGAAAATAGAGATGGGTGCCGGAATTCGGCGAACGGCTCAACACCACGATCGCTTCTTCTGAACCTCCCACTTCGCGCCAGTATTTGATCTTGCCGAGGTAAATATCGCGCAGTTGCGCCAGACTCAAATTGCGCACGGGATTGTCGGGATGCAGATAGATGCTCAACCCGTCTTTGGCAACGAGGGTGGCCACACCGAGATTTTGCTGGCGCTCGACCAATTGCCGCGCTTCGAGCGAACGCAAGGGGCGTGAGGCCATGCAGATTTCAATCTCGCCTTTGATAAGTGCGTCAAAACCGGTAGCCGTGCCGCCGCCTTCAACATAAACGGCGATACCGGCATGCCGCTGCATGAATTCCTCCGCCCAGTGTTGCACCAGCGGCACCATCGTGTCCGAGCCTTTGAGGCGAAGTGTATGCGCCGAGGGGCTGAGGGAACGTGTCGCACTGCATGCCAGCAAAGACAGCCAGCAAGACGCCAGGATGAACAGGTGTTTGATCATCAGCGTTGCTCCGCCAGCGATTGCAGCCGGACATTGAGATAAGGCGTTCCTTTTTTCCATTCTGGTGGTGACGCGAGATTGGCGAGGCGATAACAAAAAGCAAAAAGGATTTGAGCATGCTGCTGTGCCGCTTGCAGGTTCATGGGTTGGCTGAGATCATCGAACGGCGTGTGGTAAATGCGCTGGCCCCATTCGATCATGCGTTGCAAACCTGCGTTTGACGGCGTATTGCGATACTTTGTGCCTTCCATAATCAAAATTGCCGGAATGCCGCCGCGCGCAAATGCGATTTGATCCGAACGGCCGAATGAAGCGGCCTCGGCGAACGGCGCGGGTAGCGGCGAGACGCTGAGCCGCTGTTCTTTGATGACTTCTTGCAGCAACTCACCGAGCGTCGAAAGCTCTGCTCCCACCCCGACAACGTCATCGAACGTGTCGAACATTGCCAAGCCATCGATGTTGAGGTTGGCGATGGTGCGATATAACGGCACAACGGGATGATCGACATAATAGGTCGAGCCCAACAAGCCCTTTTCCTCGCCGGTCAAAAACAAAAACAGCAGCGAACGTTTGGGTTTCACCGGTAACCTGGCAAACGCACGCGCCATCTCCAGCGTGGCTGTGACGCCAACCGCATTGTCGAACACGCCGTTGTAAATCGAATCGCCCTGCACTGCCGGACCGATGCCGAGATGATCGTAATGCGCCGAGATGATGATATAAGTATGTTTCAACTCGGGATCGCCGCCTTCCAGCATGCCGATGACGTTGGCCGCGAGGAAATCGCGTTGTTGGAAGCTGCCGCGAAACGAGGCGGAGACCGGCAGCGCAAAGCTGCGCACACTATTCATGCGTTCCATCGCGAAAACCTCGGCGAGTGAATGCGGCCCGCCTTCAAACAACGCTTGCGCCGCCGCGGGATTCATGACCACGCTCAAATTACCGGCGGCAGAATACAGCAGGCTGATGTCCTCGAAGGCAAATTGTTCCAGCCAATACTGCCAATTGCGCCCCGCGCCCGAGAGATCGCGCGGGGAGGGAATCATGATGCTGCCTACCGCGCCGCGGCTGAGTGCGAGCTTTTGTTTGACTTCGGGGATCGCATAAATGGTTTGGCGTTCGCCTTCAAAATAGGAGAGATCATTCGCCGCCGGCTCGCCGGAGAGAAAAACCACGATTTTTCCGGCGACGTTCATGGTTTGATAATCATTATAATCGTATTCCGGCGCGGTGATGCCATACCCCACAAACACCAGCGGCGCGGGCTTGGGAATGAACGTTTGCGCGCCGGTGTTGTAGAGCAAATAATCACGCCCCAGCACCAAATTCGTCACGCCCGCCTTCGATATAAGTTGAAACTTGGAACCCGCCAGCGGCTTGCTGGCATGCAAAGGAATTTGTTGTTTGTAGGAATGATCTTCGCCCACGGGAAGCAAACCGAACCGTTGCAACTGCTGCGCGAGATAGGCGGCCGCCAGCTCGCCGCCACGTGTGCCGGTGCCGCGCCCCTCCAGAGAATCATTGCCCAAAAACAAGAGATGCCGGTACAGTGAATCGCCGGAGATGTTCGTCATGGCCGCGCGGGCCGCCTCGTCAAGCTCTTGTGTTTGTGCAATAACCGGTGTGAGGCAAAGCAGCAGGGCAACGTGTGCCAGGCGCAATTTGTGTCGTGACGCCATCACTTTTCTTTCACCAGGCGCGCGATCCGTTCGGGCAATTCTGCTGTGGCGCAAAAAATCGCCTGAGGAAATTTTTCCTTTGTGGTTTTGATTTTATCCGGTTCGCCGCCGGCAAAAATAATCGGAACGTGTTGCCGCTTTTTTGCTTCCCAAAACCATCCGGCCACCGTGCGGCCGTGAGATGGCAGGCGATCAAGAGAAATGATCACCGCGTCCGGCAACGCTTCACCAAATGGTGCCAGTGATTCTATGTGGGCATGGCCGGCCACGTCGTACCCGGCTTTGCGCAGCGGCGTAATGCGTTCTTGCAGTTCGGCTTCATGCCAATGCAGGTAGAACAGTTTCGGCATCGATTGCGCCTTTGTTTCGGTTGGAGTAACCCGGCAGTTGTTGTTCAGCTTTCCGCGCTTGCAAGCGTTCTGCCCGAAATGGTTTTGCCTTGAACCTTTCGCTTCAGTTGTTGCGAACGAAGCCGGCATCTCAAGCCGCCTGATAAGGCTGTAGCGCGTCGAGCAGTTCTGCCGGCACTGGAATGGGTTGAAAGGTTTTGCGATTGATCGCAACGACGATTTCATAGCCCTGGGCGGTAATCTCACCATCGACTTTACGCACGGAGAATTCGAAGCGCAGCGAGCTACGGCCCACATGCCCAACCCAGGTTTCGACCTCGAGAAGATCGTCCAGCAAAGCCGGGCGGTGAAATTCGAAGTGAAGCTGCACCCGTGGCAGCCAAAAATCAAAGCGATCAAACAACACGGAATAGGGCAGCCCGATCTCACGAAAGAATTCGGTTTCAGCGATTTCAAAAAAGCGCACGTACGCGCCGTAGCAAATGATGCCGGCCTGGTCAATATCACCCCAACGCACGAACTCGCGCACGCAAAAATGCCGCGGCTTGTTCGACGGAGGCGGCGACTTTGTTTCTGGAAGTTGCATATCGGAGATCTTCATGACGTAAATCTCACTTCAATATTTTTCATTCTCAACTCACAAAGCTCGCGAAATATCCCGGTTCAACTCTTGGCGTCTTTTGCACGTTTCGTGGTCAAGAAGCGCAGCGTGTTCCAACCGCTGCGCTCGCTGCGTGTCGGCACCCAGATTGTGTCGCCGGCAGCCAGCGGGCCGGCCTCTTCATCATTCACAATCTCGCCGGTAGCGCGCACAACTTTCACGCGGCTGCGGCTGGCATGCAAACCAAAGCCGCCGGCGCGGGCGATGTAGCCGCTCACCTTCTCTCCCGGGACAAACGGTATGCCGCCCGGCAGACCCACCGCGCCGGTGACATAAACCAGACGGCTTTGCCGCGGAAACTCGATGAGGTCGCCCGGTGCGAGCACAACATCGTGTTGCGCCTCATGGGCCAACAGCAGCTTGGCGAAATCAACGCTGATAAGACTGGCTTCCTGGCGGTCACGGTCAAACTTGATTTTTTCATGATCAAAGCGTGTTAGAATTTCTGCCGGAAGCGTTGTCTCTGTTTGTAAGGGAGCATGTTCGAGGCGGCGGCGATATAATCGCGCCTCGCGCAAAGAGGCCTGCGGCGTCGGCCCGCCGGCCAGTTGGCAAATTTCGCTGAGACGTGTTTTGCCCCAATCAATCGCATACATTCCAGGAAACTTGACTTCACCGCGAATTTCAACGAGCGGGCCAACGCGCCAGTCAGGAATGCGCCGGATAAAAAGCTGATCATCCGGACGCAGGAGGGCATCATCCGCACTCTTACCGGAGGTATTATCACTGGTTTGAGACAGAAGAATCTTGTGCAGCGCGATTTTTTCACGGTGCGGCGGCTGGCCGGGGTCGATGCGAGCCAGTTCTGCTTCCAGCAAGTATGCTGCGCGTGACAGCCCGCCGGCGCGCAGGATTAAATCACTCACATACAGACTTTCTTCGTAAGCATAAACACCCGGCGAAATCACCTCACCGTAAACAGCAACTTGAGGAACTTCGGCTTGAGTGAGTTTGGAATAAACGGTGATGCGATCGCCGTGCCGCAGCGGAGCGAAACTACCATTGGCATGCGTCTCCGCAAGATTGACGACTTGGGTCTCACGCCGGCCCTCGGGCAGCAAACGGCTCCACTCGAGGCGCAGCGTATCTGCCAGAGACGTTGTTCCGCCGGCAAGCGCTAAGGCGCTCGACAATGATTCGGAGTCATCATCGCGCAATTCAAATATTGCCGGACGATGCACTTCACCGGCTACGGCGATCCAACGCCGCGCCGGCGGCACAAAAATGCGATCGCCGGCTTGCAGCAAAAGCGTTTCATTTGACTGCGGTTGCAAGAGCGTTTGATAGAGATCGGCGCGTACGTTTTTCTGAGCGCGGTTCTCGACCATGATATTGCGCAGTGAGCCGGCATAGGTGATACCGCCGGCAATCTGAATGGCATCAAGCACCGTATGCAGGCCGCTCAACGAATGGCGGCCGGGGCGGCGAACTTCGCCCACGACTTCGACAACAACGGTTTTGGCATTCAACAAAGTCGCATCGAATTCACTCGTATTGAAAAATCGCGACATGTGTTCGCGCAATCTTTCGCGCGCTTGCGTCATCGTCAAGCCGGCAACCTCCACGAGTCCAGCGGTGGGAACATAAACCCTGCCTTCCGGCAGCACGGTCAGCTCGAAATCACGTTGGGCTTTGCCGAGCAAATACACGCCCACGACATCGCCGGGCCCGAGACGATAATTCTCGGGCAACAAAACTTGTCCGATTGCCAGAGGTCGACTGGAGGTTTGTGGGAAGAGGTTTTCGCCGTAAATGGCAAGGTCGCCGCGCGGATTCAGGCCGAGGCTGGCGAGACGATGATACAAAAACTGGCGTTGTCGCGACTCAAAAGATGAATCTGCGTTTGAGGAATATTCTCCGGCATGCGTAAAGCTGTGCAGCAAGAGCAACAGGATTAGCGACGGCAAAGTAAATCGGCGCATCATGAGAACACGTTGCTTTGCGCTAATCCTAAGCGTAGTCATGGAAAGAGTACATCCGGTTGATCTCTCATTTTGCATTTGTCAACAACACCACGGCAGATTTGCCGGCCAGCAAATAACGGCTTTTTGTTGTGGACGCAAGGTTTCCCCCGCCGTGCAGCATTTCATGCTGTTGAAAACGCTCCGGCAGCGCCACCTCTTGCGGCGTAAGCACGCGATTGAATAAACACAAAATGCCTTGTTTGCCGTCATTCCGGCTAAAGGCGAATACATGCGGACTGTTGCTCACCTCTTCAAATCTGTAATCGCCATTGCGGATGGTTTCATGTTCGCGGCGCAGCGCCAGCATCGCTTTGTAATAGTTGAACAAATCCCAATCGAAATAAACCTCATCCGCAGCCCGTTCAGAGCCGTCGGGCATTGCTTTTTCAGGCTCATAAATCAGATCCGGCCAGACCATGGGCTTGCGTTCGTCGGGGTCGTCTGCGCCCCACATGCCGGCCTCGTCGCCGTAGTAAATCATCGGCGCGCCCAGATACAACGTCTGAAATGCAATGATCAGTTTTTGCGTTTCACGCTCCTCGACAGTGGGCTTGCGTACTTGAAAATTAGGATGGCGATCGGCGCTGCTTTCGTGATCGATCATACGATTAGGGTTGATCACCATCGAAGCGAGACGCTCGGTATCGTGACTGCTCAACAAATTCATCAACACATAATTGATATCCTGCGGATAATCGTCCAGAACCTGCTGCAGATGCGCATGCAAGCCTTTGGCATCGTAGGCATTGTGGGTATCGACGAAATATTTCAACAAACCATCAGCAAAACGATAATTCATCACTGCATCAAAAATATCGCCCTGCAGCCACGGCGCCGCGTTGAACATTTTGTGATTGCGATAATCCTCCCACCACACTTCGCCGGTGAGATAGGCCTCGGGATTGATTTCGCGCACCCATTTGCGGAAATCGCGCCAAAAGCCCTTGGGCACCAATTCCGCAACATCGAGACGCCAGCCGTCAATGCCGTCGGAAGGATCGCCATCGCCGTTGGGGTCCATCCAGCGTTTGACGACAGCGCGCACCAGCGCTGCCGGCCCGGGCGCGAGGTTGTCGCCTTCGCGCCGCACTTCCGGCAAATCTTTCACGCCGTACCAGCCCTGGTATTCAAATTCATTTTCCGAAGTGTTGGGATCATCCCAGCTTTTGATGATGAACCAATCGGCATAAGGCGACGCTTGGCCGTTCTGCACCACATCGCGAAACGCGGGATTCGTAACGCCCATGTGATTGAATACGCCGTCGATAATGATGCGCATGTCGCGGCTATGCACTTCGCGAATGAGCTTGAGGAAGAGGCTGTCCGCCGTCGTCCACTTCCACGTGGCGGGATCAGCAAAATTTTCCGTTGCCCAGATTTCGCGATCGCGGTCCGGGTTCGGACCAAAATTATTGTCGATGTGATGATACAACTCGGTATCATACTTGTGCAGCGTCGGCGATTCGAACATGGGGTTCAAATAAATCGCGGTGATGCCGAGTTCTTTGAGATAATCGAGCTTGTCGATAATGCCCTGAATATCGCCACCGAAACGCCGCCGGGCTGCGTTGGCATTGAAGTTTCTTCCGTTCGCGGCTTCCCACGGTTGCAGACGATACCAATC
>QEVD01000290.1 GCA_003576975.1 Candidatus Zhuqueibacterota bacterium | reverse complement strand
TTCGATCGCGGCGACGTTTCTCTATCTCAACGTCACTCTCATCAGCCGCCGGCATTGGCCGCATGAAGCCGAGGGCTACAAAATGTGGCAGCATCATCTGGTGCGTGCTGCGGCGTTGGTGATTGCGGTGATCAGCGCCAACGCGGTGTTGAGCCGTCTCAGCATGCGCCTTGATGTTACCGCAGAGCAATTGCATTCGCTTTCCGGCGAGACGAAAAAACTGATCACAGAAATTCCTGCCGAGCGCCCGGTTTTGATTCAAGCTTATATCAGCGCCCGGTTTTGATTCAAGCTTATATCAGCAAAGACGTGCCGCAACAATATGTGCAAACGCGCCAGAATCTGTTGAGCTTTTTGCGCGAGATTGCTTCCGCGGGCGGCAGCCGTGTGCAGGTTTTGATTCACGACACCGAACCCTACACGCAAGAAGCGCGCGACGCGCGTGAAAAGTTCGGCATCACGCCCAACGAGATTCCGAATCCCGGCAGTGCGCGCGCCAGCACCTCGCAAGTGTTCATGGGCGTGGCCTTCACCTGCGGCGCCGAAGAACAAGTCATCCCGTTTTTTGACGCCGGTTTGCCGGTGGAATATGAACTGGCGCGCAGCATTCGCGTTGTCGCCAAAACACAGCGCAAGAAAATCGGCATTGTGAACACCGATGCCAAGCTCTTCGGCGGTTTTGATTTTCAAACGATGCGCAGCAACGCGGCCTGGCCGGTGGTCGAGGAATTGAAAAAACAATACGAAGTCGTGCAGGTTGATCCCGAAAGCGCCCTCACGGATTCGCTTGATGGCTTGCTGGTGGCCATGCCTTCGGCGTTGCCGCAAGAGGCGATGGATAATGTGCTGGCGCGCATCGAAGCCGGCATGCCCACGCTTTTGCTCGACGACCCGTTGCCTATCGTCAATATCGGCCTGGCGCCCTCGGAGCGTTCCGGCGCGGATATGAATCCCTTCATGCGCAACAATGCGCCGCCGCCCAAACCCAAAGGCAATATTCAAGCGTTCATGAGCAACCTCGGCATCAATTGGAATTCCGCGCAAATCACGTGGGATACCTACAACCCGCATCCGGATCTCGCGCAGATTCCACCGGAGATCGTGTTTGTCGGCGCAAACAATGAAACCGTCGAGGCCTTCAATAAAGAGCATATTGCTAGCGCCGGTTTGCAGGAAGTTGTTTTGCTCTATCCCGGTGCGTTGGCGCCGATGCCGAGCAGCTCCTATGAATTCCAACCGCTGTTGAAAACCGGTGTATTATCCGGCACGTTGAATTATCAACAGATGATTCAGCGCAGCTTTTTTGGCACGCAAATGGTCGATTCACGCCGGCTGCGGCACATCCCGATCAATGCGGATCAAACCCTGGCAGCGTATGTTCGCGGCGCGAAAAAAGATTCGCTCAGCGGCGACAAGAGCCTCAAGGTCATTTTTATTGCTGATCTCGATTTTATTTCCGACCAATTTTTTGAATTGCGCCGCCGCGGCTTTGAGAATCTCAATTTCGACAATGTGACATTTTTCTTGAATTGCATGGATTATCTCGTCGGCGACGATTCGTTCGTCACCCTGCGCAAGCGCCGCGTGAAGCACCGCACGCTCGAGACGGTTGAAGCGCGTACGCGCGCCTACGTCGAGCAGCGCGTGAAAGAAGAGCAGGATGCCGAAGCCGAAGCGCAACGCGCGCTGGACGAGGCGCAACGCCAGTTGAACGAGAAGGTGGCGGACGTCCGCCAGCGCACGGATCTTGATGCGCAGACCAAGCAAATCATGGCGGAGAACCTGCAACAAGTCGAGAACCGTCGCTTCGAAGTGCAGAAAGCCAACATTGAAGCGGCGAAAGAAGCCAAAATTGATGCCAGCAAGGAAAACATGGAAGCGGCAATTCAACGCATTCAAAGCGGAATCAAAACTTTGGCCGTGATGTTGCCGCCGATTCCAGTTTTGGTCTTGGGCGTCATGATTTTTATGCGCCGGCGTAAGCGCGAACAAGAAGGCGCGGCGGCGGCGAGGAGACTGAGGAGCTAACCATGAACGAAAAAAAGAAAACACTGACGTTTGCCGGCGTAGCGGCGGCTCTCTTGCTGCTGGCATTTATTACCGCGCCCCGGCGCGTGACGCCGTCCGCTTTCAATGATCAAGGCCAGCCATTTTTTGCGGATTTCAAAGATCCGCTGGCCGCAACCTCGCTCGAAGTGATCGATTACGACGAAGCCACCGGCAGCGCCCGGCCATTCAAGGTGCTGTTGAAGGATGGAAAATGGACGATTCCTTCGCACAACGATTATCCGGCCGACGGCAAAGATCGCCTTGCAAAAACCGCAGCTTCCGTCATCGACATCAAAAAAGATGATTTCCGTTCCGATAACATTGCGGATCATGAAGCCTGCGGCGTTGTCGATCCGCTGGATGAAACAGCCGCCAGCCTCAAAGGCCGCGGCAAGCGCGTCACGCTCAAGGGCGGCAGTGAGCAAGTGCTGGCGGATTTTATCATTGGCAAGGAAGTCGAAGGCCGTGAAGGTTTTCGGTTCGTGCGTGTGCCCGGTCAAAAGCGGGTTTATGCGGTGCGCATGAACATCGACATCTCGACGAAATTCAGCGATTGGATCGAGTCCGACTTGTTGAAGGTCAACAAAGACGACATCAAGCAAGTCGTGTTGAAGGATTATTCGATCGATGAACGGCGCGGCCTCGTCAATCAACGCGATGTGGTTGTGCTCGATAAGAAGGACAGTGATTGGGTCGCGAATAAAATGTCGAGCAGCGAGGAAGTTGACAAAACCAAGATCAATGATTTCCTCACAACGCTCGATGGCTTGTCGATCGTCGGTGTGCGGGTGAAGCCGGCGGGCCTCTCACAAAATTTGGAAAAATTGAGTGAAGGCGTGATGCTTACGCAGGCGGATGTGATGTCTTTGCAGAGCAAAGGTTATTATTTCACGCCCAACGGCCAGTTACTTTCGAATGAAGGCGAGCTGGAAGCGTTAACGAAAGATGGGGTGAAATATACGCTGCGTTTTGGGGAGATCGTTTACGGTCAGGGCGAGGCCGTGAGCGCCGGCACAGAAACCAGCGAAGCAGATATAGCCCAGGGACCAGGCGAGAATCGCTATTTGTTCATCACGACGAGCTTCGACCCCAAGCAATTGCCGCCCGAGCCGAAAAAACCGCGCAACACTGATTTTCTCACGAAAGCGGACAGCCTGTGGACCGACGCCGATCGTGAGAACAAAAAGATTCATGACGAATATGAAGCCTGGCAAAAGAATATCGAAAAAGGACGCAATCTTTCCAATGAATTGAATGCGCGTTTTGCCAAATGGTATTATGTGATTTCGGCCGCAAGTTTTGATAAGCTGCATCTACAACGCAGGGATTTGGTGAAGGCCAAAGCGGCGAAGACAAGTTAAACGCATTGCGACGGCGTGCAAGCGCATAGCGGTGATCGATTCGCAAGGTTTTCATGCGATGCTTTCGCCCGCAGAGTTGAGATTTTGCTGAATATTTTGCTTTTAAATTTCAGCGAAATTTGCGATTCTGTGGGCGAATTTGTTTAAGAACGTGGCGCTGCACAATATCGTCAATCCTGATGAGTTTTGACATTCAAGCGCGATAATGTTCAATGATTGCTGATTTTGATTGTCAAATTTCATTAGGCAAGATAAAAACGCATATG
Source organism: Candidatus Zhuqueibacterota bacterium (assembly GCA_003576975.1). Classification (GTDB taxonomy): domain Bacteria; phylum Zhuqueibacterota; class Zhuqueibacteria; order Zhuqueibacterales; family Zhuqueibacteraceae; genus Coneutiohabitans. The sequence goes on along the minus strand of QEVD01000290.1, from coordinate 3,295 downwards.
CCGCATGATGAAGGCAGGTTATCACGAAAAGGAGATTGCAATGGAGAATTACACGAACATTCTCGTCGAAATCAAAAATAAAATCGCCTATCTCACCCTGAACCGCCCGGACAAGCTCAACGCATTGAACTGGAAAACCATGCAGGAACTGCAGCATGCCTTGGCTGCGGTGAAAGATGATGCGACGGTCGGCGGCGTGATTTTGACCGGCGCCGGCGAGAAAGCCTTTGCCGCGGGTGCGGATATCGGTGAACTGGCGCAACAAACACCGGTGAGCGCCAAAGAATTCTCGCTGCAGAGTCAGGAGATTCTGCGCTTCGTGGAGCATTTTCCCAAGCCGATCATCGCTGCGGTGAACGGTTTTTGCCTCGGCGGCGGCAGTGAGTTGGCGCTCGCGTGTCACATGCGGGTCGCCTCCGAGAAAGCGAAATTCGGCCAGCCCGAGGTCAATCTTGGCATCATGTGCGGCAACGGCGGCACGCAGCGCTTGCCGCGACTCATCGGCAAGGGCCGCGCGATTGAGCTGTTGCTCACCGGCAACATGATTGACGCGCATGAAGCTTATCGTCTTGGCTGGGTGAATCATGTTACCCCGCCGGATCAACTGATCGCCAAGTGTGAAGAAATTCTGCAAACCGTGCTCAAGAAAGGGCCTATCGCCGTCAAACTCACACTCGAAGCGGTGATGCACGGTTTGGAAATGCCGCAAGCAGAAGGTGTGCAGCTCGAATCGAATCTTTTCGGCATGTGTTTTTCGACGGAAGACATGAAGGAAGGGACGAAAGCTTTTCTGGAAAAGCTCCCGGCGAATTTTCAAGGCAGGTAGTGGAATTTATGGCAATAAGTGATTTGCACGCCAGCTACCGCTGCATCAATCAATGTGAAGGCGAATACACCCTCGATGAAATTATTTATCGCTGCCCGAAATGTGACGACCTGCTCGAAGTGATTCACGATTTGCAGCCGCTGGCGAAGCATAGCGGGCATGAGTGGAAGGCTATTTTCGAACAACGTTATCAACTGCGCACCGGAATTGCCGCTTCCGGTGTTTGGGCAAAGCAAGAATGGGTGCATCCGCATTTAGATGAGCACAATCTTGTTTCATTGGGTGAAGGTTATTCGCATTTGTTGAAGGCAGAACGTTTAGGCAGGCATCTCCAGCTTGATCATCTTTACCTCAAGCAATGCGGCAACAGCCATACCGGTTCCTTCAAAGATCTGGGCATGACGGTGCTGGTTTCACAAGTCAGGCAGATGATCGCACGCGGCCGCAGAATCAAAGCGGTGATTTGCGCATCTACGGGCGATACTTCTGCGGCGCTCGCGGCCTATTGTCCTGCCGCCAATATTCCTGCCGTTGTGCTTCTGCCCGCCGACAAAATCAGCCCGGCACAATTGATTCAACCCATCGCTCACGGCGCGTTGACGCTGGCGCTCGAAACGGATTTCGACGGTTGCATGCGCCTGGTGCAGCAGCTTGCCGAACAAGCGGATATCTATCTTGCGAATTCCATGAATTCATTGCGCCTGGAGGGACAGAAAACCGTCGCGTTTGAAATTGTACAACAACTCGACTGGCGTGTACCGGACTGGGTGATCGTGCCGGGCGGCAATCTTGGCAATGTTTCCGCGCTTGGCAAAGGGTTTCTCATGATGCGCGCACTGGGCGTGATTGACCGTTTGCCGCGGCTGGTGTGCGCGCAAGCGGAACATGCGAATCCCCTTTATGAAAGTTTTCAGAACAATTTTCACGAGTTTAAAGCAAAGCTGGCACAAGCAACACTCGCGAGCGCGATTCAAATCGGCGCTCCCGTAAGTTATAAAAAAGCCATCAGCATTTTGCGAGAGTTCGACGGCGTTGTTGAGCAAGCGAGCGAGCATGAATTGGCGAATGCCGCTGCACTCGCGGATCGGTGCGGGCTGTTTGTTTGCCCGCAAACCGGCGTTGCGCTCGCCGCGCTGGCCAAGATGGCGGCGCGCCGGGCAATCAAACAGTCCGACAATGTCGTGGTTATTTCAACAGCCAACGGTTTGAAATTCGCTGATTTTAAAATTGCGTATCATCAACAAGCAATCAAGGATATTGCCTTTTATTATGCCAATCGTGTGCAGGCATTGCCGGCTGACCTGCAGAAAGTAAATGATGCGATCAAAGCGTTTGCGTCAAGTGTAATCAAATGATGGGTTGCTCATACAGCCCGCTTCCCGCATGGCTTTTGACTTGCCGTGTTCGTTCCCACATTAAATAAACGTGTCTCATTTCTTCAACTCCGGCGCATTGCGCCATCGCAATTACCGCATATTTTTTACCGGCCAATTCATTTCATTCGTCGGCACATGGATGCAGGGCACAGCCCAGAGCTGGCTGGTTTACGAATTGACGCGTTCTGCGGTTTGGCTCGGCCTGGTCAGCTTTCTCGGCACGTTGCCGTTATCACTTTTTGCGCTGGTGGGCGGCAGCGTGGCCGATCGTGTGAATCGCCGCCGCCTGATTTTAGCCACCTACACGACGACGATGTTGATTGCCGCCTTGTTTGCCGCGTTGATTTGGTTGCATGCGATCGAGATTCATTTAGTCGCGCTGCTCGTGTTTTTAAGCGGGCTGGTCAACGCGTTTGATATTCCCGCGCGGCAGGCGTTGCTCGTCGATCTTGTCGGCAAGGAAGATCTCGCCAGCGGCATTGCCTTAAACTCGGCCATGTTCAACGCGGCGCGCTTGCTCGGACCGGCGCTTGGCGGCCTCGTGGTTGCCGGTTTCGGAACGGCTTGGTGCATGATGGCGAATGCCCTCTCGTTTCTCGCCGGGATTTTTGCGCTGCTCATCATTCGCATGCACACCCGCGGCGATAATGATGAAGCGCATCTGCCGCTCTGGCGCTCGCTGCAAGAAGGCGCAACCTACGTGCGAAGTTCTCCTCTTGTCTGGGGACTGCTCGCGCTGGTGGCAGTGGCGACGATATTTGGTTGGTCATTTACCGTGCTTTTGCCCGTTTTTGCCGACGAAGTTCTCGGGGGCGGCGCGATTCAGCTTGGACGCTTGCTCTCGGCCAGCGGCCTAGGCGCATTAGCCGGCGCTGTTTTTACGGCAACCATCGGCCGGCGTTTTTGGCCGCGCAAAATCTTGTTAACCGGCCTTGGCATCTTCGCATTGGCAGCCATCGGGTTCGCCTTGTCGCGCAATGCCTTGCTTTCTCTGGCAACTTTGGCCTTTATGGGATTCGGCTTGATCCTGTTCAATGTCAACAGCAACAGCGCGCTGCAACGGCGCGTGCCTGATCATTTGCGCGGCCGTGTG
>QEVD01000289.1 GCA_003576975.1 Candidatus Zhuqueibacterota bacterium | reverse complement strand
CTGCTTCTTTCGTCTTTTTTTCGCCTTTCGTCGTTTTGTTCCACCCGCCAAGCAAACGGCCGATCTCTGTAACCATTTCCGCGACATGCTGATACTGTCCGGCGGTCAGCCATCCCCACTTCACACACAAACGCAAATACAGGCGCACGCGCGAAAGCGCCTCATCTGCGCGCGCCAGGCGCTCCAGCCGCGCTTGTTTTTCCATGCGTGCATTTGCCTCGTCCAAACGTTCGCGCAAATCGAACGCGGCATCCAACAAGCGCTTGGTGGCGCTGTGGCGGTGTGCGCGCGGGAATTTGTTGGTCGCAGGCAGCAACCAAGTCAAAAAATCGAAGGTGCGGGTGAAGATGGGCATCTCTTGATAAGCCATTCAATCTCCTCAATGATAATATCAAACAACCGCCCGGGCACTCAGTTTTTGCGATTGATCATGCCCATAAACACCAATCTCTGTTTGGAAAAAGCGCCCGAGCGGTGCGGGTCTCATTTTTCTAAAAAAATTTTACCCAAAGGGGGCGCGCCCCCTTTGGAATCCCCCCAGAGTACAGATTTCCAGAGTTTCAGAGATCAGAGTTTACAGAGATCAGAGTAATGGGAGCGCCGCCACACGAAACCCGAAGTTGAAGTACCAGAGGTTAGGATAGTACCAGTAGCGGAAGGCGCAGCGTACGTTCCGATGATAGAGGTGGAACGCGCCGCCGCGCACCACGCGGGCGACATCTCGCGAAGCTGAAAGATTTTCACGCTCAGTTCGTGCTTTGATGTCATCAGGATAAGGATATTTCTCCCACAAACTGCGGGTCCATTCCCAGACATTGCCGCTCATGTCTTCACAGCCATAAGGTGTGGTGCCAAGCGAAAAACATCCCACGGTACTAGGAGAACCAATACCGCTATCAGTATAATTCGCGCGATTCGGATCCGGCTCAGGCCCCCAAGGATAACGACGCTGCGGGTCGGGATTTGGAATCAATGTGAGCGACGGGGCCTCGAGTTTGTCGCAAATGCTTCGCCGCTGAGCCTGCTTGGCGCCATCGAGTCCACGAACATCAGGAATTTTCTCACCGCCGCGCGCCGCCTTTTCCCACTCCGCTTCCGAGGGTAAACATATATGTATATTGTGTGAAATCCAACCGTTTCTTTGGAAAAGAACGGTAAGCCAACGGGTAAACGCCAGCATCTCATACCAGGTGATACCTACCACAGGGTGGTTGGGCAAATTAAATGGCGCGCCAAAATCATGCGGTCGCGAACGCGGCTCATCATCTCGCAAACCTTTCACCCTGCCCTCCTGCCAAACACCGGCCTTCTCGGCCTCCTGCCAGAAACGCCGATACTCATCGTTGTGATATCCTCCGGCTTGCACGAATTCCTCAAACTGTGCGTTGGTAATTGGAAGGCGCGAAATCCAATAATCATAGTCCATCAGGCGAATCACGTTTGGCGTTTTTTCATCATCCCAAGCCATGTCATCATTTACACTACCCATGCAAAACGGCCCTCTGGGCACAAAGCAAAACTGCATGTGATTGATGGTCGCCACCTCTTTGCGCTCGTCGCCGAGGCGCGCGAGCGCTATGCCAGCTTCGGCGCGCTCGGCTGGCGTTAAGTCGCTGACTAGCAATTCCTGAGTGCGTGGCAACAAGCGCTGCAAATAGACCGGGCCATGCCCGTGTTCGGGATGCGCCTTGTCCTGGGCGATTTCATCACTTCCCAAAAGTGCGGCAATGTTAGCGGACCATAAACATGCGCGCCTAGCGGGCAGAGTGCTGATGGGATTGACCGGGCACAGGCCATAGGCGAGATCAAGCACATCGAGTTTGCCTTTACTGCCGCCGTTATAAAGCCGTTCTTCCGCGCCGAGTTGCGCGGCGCGCGCCCAATAATCGCCCTCATTGGTTAGATTCCACAGTGTTTCCCACGCATGGCGCGAGCTGCTTACCAGATAACAGCCTGCGAGGTATTCTTGAAAAGAGCGATGCGGGAAGCTGTAATTCAAGGGCCGTTTGGGATCTGCGCCCTGCCCCACGAGCAGGCCGGCGCGCTCATCCACGTAGTTAAGAAACTCGTCTGCCAAGGCGGCAGCGCCAAGATATTCGGGTTGCTCCAACAGTTTTAGCGCAAAGCCGCGGTCCAAATCCGCAGCCTCCTTTTTGTCTTTGCCAAGACGGTGAGCCTCAAAGGCAAGGCGCTCCATCACCTCACGCAGGCGGCGATCGTCTTTGAGAAAATCCGACATGGCCTTGGAGAGAGCGCCATCGCCTTCGCCGGTTTTGCGTTTTTGCCAGCGTCGCAGCAACACGTCTACCGCAAGATGATAAAGCCGCACGCGCTCTTTCGGCAAGCCAATCTCGCGCTGGTGAATGATGGCCATGGTGGTGAGCATCATCGGGTTGGAGGAAAGCTCGAGCAGATCCCGGTCTAGGGCAGCGCGCGTGAGATCATCGATTTTCTCCTGTGCTTGCACGGCATCGACACGCCCCATCATTTTTTGCGTGTTGTACCACGCTGTCACGAAGGCCTTTATTTTTTCTTCCTCGAACGGCGCGAGCGTATGGCTGGGAAAGCTGGAGAACACAGCCTCACCGACGTAGGAACGAATGCGGCAGGTGATGATAAGGCGCTGTACATGGTAGTACCGGATTACTGCAGCGACGGCGCGGCGCACGAGTTCACGCCGGTCGGGGGGCGACTTCGTCCAAGCCGTCAAGCACGAGCAAACACCTGCCCTCGTTCAGGGCCTCCCGTATGCCATTGCTAAACGCCTCCGCCTCATAACGCTTAAGCTCACGCAGAATGTGATCGCGCACGGACACGGCGAGCGCTTCAGATTGTTGATCTTCGTTGAGGTTTTGCAGTGACAGGTTTGCCAGCGTTATTCCCAAATCGCGCAAGACCACCAGAAGCGGGAACAGATCCCGGCCACAGCCCGGTAGTGCTTCGTCTTTTTCGTTCAGCAAAACACCGGCTTGCCAGGCCAGCAACATGCGGACAAATGTACTCTTGCCGGCGCCCGGCGCACCCAGAAGAACCAGGCGGGGGCACTGCTCGAATGCCTCCAGCACGCTTAACGGCCTGCTGTCTTGCCCGCGTTCCAGTATCTGTTCCTGACGTTTCTTATTCTTTGGCACCTCACGGTCGACGCGCGTCTCCGTATCGAGCGCAATGTAAACATGCTCAAGCCGGAGTTCATCTTCGGCGCCTTCTTCCCCACCGAGGGTGGCGAGAGGCAAGGCCTCACACACGCGCTTCAACTTGTTGAGATAGCGCCGTTGCGCTTGGTCAAATTGTTGTCGCTCGCTTTCTAGAGAAATGTGCTGCACGGTTTTGCTGGCACCCGGCCCGAGCACGTCGCCTCCGACAGTAGCGTCCTTGACATATTGCGACTGCGGGCCGAATGTCAAATTGGATTGAAGGATCGTTGCGGTGGCAGGAAGGCTGGTTGGTGACGCTTCCGCCCGCGCTGATTTTTTCCTACGGCGAAACAAATAAATAAGAGCGGCGCCGGACCAAATGAGTAACTGCACGAAGGCGCTCAAATTCTGAACAGACTCATCTTTGGCGCCCAAGAATCGCAAAAGAGAGGGTAATAGCCACCAAATTGCCAAAACCGTCGCAATCACAAGAAGTAGTGATAAACTTGTTCTTCGCCACTCATGCATAATCGCCTGCCTTCCAAGTACGGATCCCGATCCATGCCTCATAAACCAAACAAGGGAACAACCGCGAATGAGCGCGAATAAAATATTAGCGTTCATTCGCGTAGATTAGCGGTTGAAAATGTTTGCTAAAAAACAAAGATTGCACTTTTAACAGAATAAAAAGCAAAATCGCCTACAATTCATTTTTTCAAACAACAGAATTCTCATTCCATCGCCGTATTGCTGACAAAGGCGATCTTTTTGCTGTCCGGCGACCAGGACGGCACATTGATTGTACCCTGGCCGCCGTAAACGTAGGCAATCACCTTGGGCTGCCCTCCGCCGAAAGGCATCAAACGCAAATAAACCTGCTGATAAAAAGGATGATCGCTGGGCGCGACGTCTTTCGTGTAAGAAAGCATGACGATCCATTTGCCATCCGGCGAAACATGGGGAAACCAGTTGTTGAATTCATCATCGGTGATCTGCTCTTGCGCGCTGCCGTCGGGTTTCATGCGCCAAATTTGCATGGCGCCGCTGCGCACGGAGTTAAAGTAAATGTACTTTCCATCTGGAGTATATTCTGAGCCATCGTCCAAGCCCGGCGCAGTCGTGAGCCGCATTTCCTCGCCGCCTTGCGCAGATATTTTGTAAATATCATAATCGCCCTCGCGCTCAGCGGTGTAGATCAAAAACTTGTTATCAGGCGACCAGCCGTGCAAGTACGAAGGGCCTTGCGCGGTGATGCGCTTAGGCTTCCCGCCGGTTGCCGGAAGCGTGTAAATGATCGATTGATGGTTATCCTCCGCACTGTGATGGCTGATGCCGAGCATTTTACCGTCGAAGGTCAACACATGATCATTGTTGTTGGCGGTCGCAAAATCCGTATCGATCACTTGAGGTTCATTCGTTGCGAGATCAAAACGATAGAGTTTGCCATTGTGATTGTAGATCAAAGCCTGGCCATCCGGCGTCCAGTTGGGCGCTTGCAGCGATTCGGGCGAGCGATGGATGATTTTGCGATGGCCGCTTGCAATGTCCAAAATTTCGAGATTACTGCCGAGGTAATCGCGATACGGCACATAGTCATCTTTGGGCGGCACGATAATGCGCACGTCGCGGAAAACGGCCTGCTCGACGACATCTTTGTTGTGCGAGCAAACAACCAGGCCGGCGTACACTTCATCGCCCAGCGCCAATTCTGTGACCTGCTCGCTTGCGAAAATCTCGCCAAACCGCGCAACCGACATGATGTAGGTGTTGCCTTTTCTCTCCAACTGAATGACGTCCGCGCAGATAACGGATGATCTTACTTCCTCGGTTGAGTCGCCCTGGGCACGCCGAAACTGCAAAGAGGTGAGGCCATCGCCATGTACCGCGACATTGACATGCGGCGCATCGGTTTCAAAACTGGGACGCACGATCCAGCCGAGTTTGCGATGCGGATCCACGCCTTCGCCCAAAAAATGCGCGCGCGCCCGCAGAATGAAATCTCCCTTCATGCGTTTCCAGGCGAAATGAAACTCATCGCGATCAAACCACATGTTCGCGCCGGAGCCGCTGAGCGTGTAGGCCTGCGTTTCCGCATCGTAGCTGGTTGAACCGGGGTGAAGAACTTGCCCGACATCGATCTGGCCATCAAACAACCCAAGAGGGCTTTGTTGAGAAAAGGCGGGATTCATGGTTGAGGCGCTTAAGAAAATTCCAATCGCGGAAGCTTTTGCAAAACGGTGATTGCTATGTTTTAACTGCATAATTATCTCCGCAAAAAGCAAGTCGCTGATCTCTCCTCCGAGAATATGCACTCATGTATTTTTTACTACGCCCCATTCTTCATTCCCACCGAAACGCTTTGATTGCAATGAATAGTGTGATCACGGCCCACACGGCAAGCCCGATGATTTGCGGAAACACATCTATCAACGTTGCGCCGTCAATGGCAATACTGCGCAAGCCGTCGGCGAGGTAACTGAGCGGAAAGAAATCCGTGATGGTGCGCGCAATGCCCGGCAGGTTCGAGCGGCTGAAAAAGACTCCGGACAGCATTAGCATTGGCAGGGTGATGATATTAGCGAGCGGCGCAACCTGGTCTTCTGATTTTGAAATGCCCGAAAGCGCAAACCCGATCGAAAGAAAGATAATGCCGCCCAGCACGCCGACGACCAGCATATCAAACATGCTGCCGATAAAATGCAAATTAAAAAACAAAACACCGGCGCCGACCATAATCACCACCTGTGTCATCAACAACAGCAGGCGTGTGGCCACTTGCGCAAGGATGAAGTCATTGGTGCGCATGGGCGTTGCCAGCAACCGGCGGAGAATGCCGCGTTTTTTCAGAATCACAAAGCCGAATGCCACACCAAAAACGCCGCTTTGCATGATGGCCATGGCCAGAATGCCCGGCAGCAGAAAGTCGATGTAGGTGAGATTGCGGCTGTTAACCAATTCCGTGCGCAGCGCGTGGCGCAGCAGAGGGTTTTGCCGAAAGACGAGTTCATCCAATGCACGCTGAATGATCAGCGCTCCGGCCTGCGTTTCCTGTTGACGCTCGGCGTTGAGATAAAGCCTCAGCGAGTCTTGTCCGATTGGCTGGAACGAAGCCGGAATGACGAGCACCAGGGCGCGTTCACCGTCTTTCAGTTGCGCCAGCTCCTCTTCCTCCTTCCCCTCTGAAATCCGCAAGGCCTGAATTGACCGCAGGGAATTGACCAGTGTCGAATCCTGCGAATGATTGACGATGCCGAGGTTGACCTGTCCGAGGCCATCGAATTTGACAAAGCTGAACAAAAATATCATAAACAGCGGCAACAACAATGTCCAAATAATGGCCTCGCGTTGCCGGATGAACATTTTAAAAACAGCAGCCATCAATTTTAGTTTAAGGCGCATTTATTCGTCTCGCAGTGAGTGTCCGGTTAAATCCAAAAACACATCTTCTAAACTGGCCAGCCGTTCGACCCGTGCCTTCGAAAAGCCTTTGGCGAGCAGTTGCTGAATCAATTCTTGCGGCGGCGCTGCCTTCGAAAAGCCTTTGGCGAGCAGTTGCTGAATCAATTCTTGCGGCGGCGCGTTGGCAACAATCTTGCCGGCATCCATGATCGCCACACGATCACAGAGTTCTTCCGCCTCTTCCATGTAATGCGTGGTGAGCACGATCGTTTTACCTTCAGAACGAATGCGCCGGATCACGCCCCAGAGATGGCGGCGCGCTTGCGGATCCAAGCCCGTGGTCGGTTCATCGAGAAAAAGCACGACGGGATCGAGAAACGCTGCTTTTGCCCGCCGGAAAGTTGCGCGACATAGGCTTTTGCTTTATCCCGCAGCTCGGCTTCTTCGAGCAATGCCACGGCATCCACTTGACGGCCGTAGATTTCGCCGAAGAGAAGTAACAGTTCCGTGAGCGTGAGCTTTTCGAAAAACGAGGAGGATTGCAACTGCACGCCGATCATCTGTTTTACTTTTTGCGGTTCCCGCTGCACGTCAATGCCATTGAGCAGCACGCGTCCGGAGTCGATGGGGCGAAGCGTCTCGATCATTTCGAGCGTGGTGGTCTTGCCGGCGCCGTTCGGCCCGAGAATGCCAAATACTTCTCCACGGGTCACGCTGAAATTCACGCCGTCAACCGCTTTGAGATCGCCGTATTGTTTTCGTAAATCAAAAACTTCGAGAACAGCATTCATGGTTGCCTGCAATGTTTTCACCAAAGTGATATGGGCAAGTTATTTAAGCCAGAATCCTTAGCGCCCGCCTGAGAATGTTCCAACCTCGGCTCGGCGGAATTTGGAGGAGGCGTGCGTTCATGAGAATTCGCGAATTTTTAGGATTGCCATTCAAATTCTTTAAACCGCTAATCAACGCGAAAGGTCGCTAATGCTTTTTAATTCGCGATGATTCGCGTCTATTCGCGGTTGGAGATTGGGAAAGTTATTTAATCGTCGATCCTTAATACAACGGCCAAGCCGTTGCAAGAACATCATCTCAAACGAAGTTTTGCCGGTTACGATTTCTTGACTGGCGGTGTATCAACCGGCCAATCATCTGTGCGGAAGAGATCCACCGGCAAGCCGGTTTTGCTGAATAAATTCGGCATGGCCGTATTGTTGAACCCGAAGCGCACGGCCACAGGATTTTTAATATCCTTATGCGAAACCACCACCGTATTGCCCTCGATCTTAGCCACGGCCGGCAGAAAATTCTTGTCCGCGCCGGCAATATAAAACTCAGTGGGCGCGCCGCCTTTACTCATGAGACCATTTTCAGCATGATCAAAATAAATGCGGATTTTACCGCCTTCGATGTTCATGCGGCTGTACCTCGGGCTTTTGTAAATGAGTCCAGTTTTGCCGTAGGTTTCCGCCAAAGCCAGATTCGCCAAACGCTGAGCCACATCAATCTTGTTTTTGGGATGAATATCGTTAATGTCATCAACCAGGTCGCTAATGACGACCATGCCGGTGTTGGGATAACTCAGGCTTTTGGTTTGCGCCTCACGCAGCAATGCGCAGACATTTTCATGTCCATAGCCGGCAAACGGCGCAATCTGAACATAATAAAACGGAAAATCTTTTTGCCAGGCCTTGCGCCATGCGCCGATCATGGTCGTGAACAGCGATTGATAGGTGGCATAAGTTCCGGTGTTGCTCTCGCCTTGATACCACAGCGCCCCGGCAATGGCAAAATTCGCGAGAGGATGGATCATGGCATTGTAGATATCGCCGGGTTGCACCGGCCACCAGCGCGTGACATTCACTTTTCCGGCAGCTTCCTTCAACGCCGGATCGTTCTCCACCAATTCCTTGGGCGTCCAGACTTCGGCCGGCGTTCCGCCCCAGTTGGAATTGATCAGACCGACCGGCACATTCAATTCCTGCTGCAATTTTTTGCCGAAGAAATAACCGATGGCGCTGAACCGCTTCATGTCCTCGGGATTGCAAACGCGCCACTCTGCGGTGCAATCATCCTGCGGAAAATCCGCGGTTGATTTGGGGACATAGAAAAATCGAATCTTGGTATTGGTGGCGTGCGGCGCTTCATCGAACGATTGTTGCAACCCCTGGCTGCCGCTCCATTCCATGTTGCTTTGGCCGCTGCACAGCCAAACCTCTCCGATCATCACGTCTTCCAGCACGATCGCATTATTGCCATTGAGGATGATTTTGTACGGCCCGCCGGCAGCGGGTGTTTTGATCTTCACGCTCCATTTGGCAGTGCGCAAGCCCGTGGCGTGATAAATCGTCGTGTCCCAATCCACCATCACCCGGATTTTTTCACCGGGATTGCTCCAGCCCCAAAGATTCACTTCACTATTTTGCTGCAACACCATATGACTGCCCAGCACCGCCGGCAAACGGATTTCAGAAAATCCGGAAGAAACGTGACCGATGCAAAATGCCAGCAGCAAAACCAAAACAGAATTCTTCTTCATAAAAACTCCCTTCTCTCACCATCTCGTTTAACGTTGAGGTTAAGATTACCTTGAAAAACATATCTGCGATGCGTTCCACGACAATATGAATTTGAAGCTGAGATCATACAAAGCAACCGCGAATGAAAGTTAAAAGACACCGAGAAGGCGTTTAACTTTTCAAACGCAGAGAATAAAGTGATGAAAGTTTTTCGCCCGCCGAGATGAAATCCCACTGAAAAGACTTTTGTTGGTTCTGTGGGAGTTCTTTTCGGTGGGCGAACCATTTGAAGCTGTTTGAAGAGCTTCAGATTTCCGCTTGCCTAAAATTCTGGCGTAAAATATTAGCGTTCATTCGCGTCAATTCGCGGTTTGTTGTTCTAACGCCCGCAGTTTTTTGCTTCGTTTGATTTTTACTCCTCTGGCAATGCAACTTTCACGCCCGACACGCTGCTGCCGTCCAAATTGCGCAATCGCGCACAAGCGCCCCAGTTTCCCGTGCTTTGAGTGATTTTCAGCAAAAGCGAATTCTCGCCAGGGCGCAGAGTAATTTCCACAATATCATCTCCCGGAGCAACCCCGCGGCTGGTGTGATGCGCGTGAATCAATTCGCCATTGAGCCAGACTTTGATGCCGTCATCGCTGCCCAATTCCAGGCGAACACGCTGCTCCCGCTCCGACCAAATTTGATTGCGCAAATACGCCGCGCAATTTTCACTGTCGAAGACGCTGGCCAAATCGAGCAGCCACGGCGCGTTGGCATTCATGCTCGCCGGCATGATTTGCCATTTAATCTTTTTCTGCCCGGCCTGTTCCGGCGGAAAAGCAAAATCGAACGCGTTCTCATCAGGATTGACATACGGCCCGGAAACCAACCATTTCGTCACGAAATCCTCGAAACGCTCAATCTGCTGCAGCACGGCGCGCGCTTGTTGCAAATGCGCGAGCGTATCCTCTGTTGCACTCTGCAAAATGTGCTGTAGCCTTGTTCTGGTCTCCGCCGGATAACTGCCGCTGACGGCGCCCGCAATTTTTACAGCAGCCATTTCAGCTTCTGCGCGCAACGCTTCATTTTTCATATAAACCATGGCGAGATCCATTGCCTCCAGCGCTTTGACGTCAGCCAACCATCCCAAAATCATCTTCTGCTCCTCAGCATTGGCAGCCAACTCCAGTGCGCGCCCGAATTTTTTGATGGTATCGGGCGAGGGTCGATCACTTTCAAAACGCAACAGGCGAACAAAACCGCGCAGAGCCAAAATTTGATGGGTTTTGTTTGGGGATCGTTCGGCGACGGCAAGAAGATGATCGCCCGGCTCGGCAGAGGGCCATTCGGAGAGAGCATTGAGGGCCGCGGTTTTAATGCCGGCGGTGGTGTCCTGCAACGCATCCACCAAAACCGGCAACGCAGCTTTATCGCCGATGCTGCCCAAAACGTAGAGCAATGATTTCCGCGCTGGCGCATTTGTTTGCGGCGGGATTTGTTTGAGACGATTCAGCACGGCGGAGCTGTTGCGTTTTTCCAGAGGTGTTAGCAACGCCACCGCAATGACGGCTTGTTGCAACTCGTTTCGTTCCGCGGCATTCGGCGCTTGTACCAACAATTCAACCAAATCCGGCAAATGATTTTCTTCTGCAATCACCCGCAATGCACGAATGGCTTCCAAGCGAACCGGCGCTTCGGGAGATTTGGCCATCTGCAGAAGCGTTGGCGCCGCAGCTTTGATGCCACGCTGCTTCACCGCGAGAATCAATTCGACCTGCACCTCGGATGCAGCAGAGGCAAGGCTGGAAACAATGGTCTCATCAACATTGGGGCCGCTGAGGCGATAAAGGCTCTTGCGCGCACTCGCGGATTCCGCGCTTTTTGCGGCTGCCGCGTTTGCCAGCAACGGCACGGCAGAGGCGTCGCCGACTTTGCCCAGCGCTTGCAAAGCCGCAACGCGAACCTCAGTGTGCTGACTTTGCGCTGCAAGAATGGCAGCCTGCCGCACCTCGTCCTCTGGCCTTTCCGCGAGTGAGAATAATAATTGAACCTGGTTATCCGGAGACAAGCCCGGCAGGATTCGTGCAATCTCGGCAACACTTTCCGTCGCGGGAATTTCACTGACGAGATTGACACCGAGGGTTTGCGTTTGTGCTTCGGAATTCTTGATCAAACCTAGAACAAATTCATTCACGTTTTCCCGGCGCGTCTGCACCAGGCCGCGCAACGCCGCAAAGCGTGTCGCTTCCGAAAATTGCGGCGCGTTGAGTTGCGCATAGAGGGCACGGGCTTTTTCCGTTTCACCTTGTTCCAAAAACATGCCGGCGCAATTCAAATATGCCTCGCAAACCAATGCTTGCAACGCGCCGGAGGTTTTATCTTTAGCCTCAGCCAAAATTTTTGCCGCTTTTTCTCCCCCAATTTTTCCCAGCGCGTTGATTGCGGCTGCCGCCGTCAACGTCTCAGAATTCTTCGCAAGTTTCCCCAGTTCGGCAACCGCATCGGCATCGCGGCGCTGGCCGATGATATTGATGATGCCGAGACGAATTTTGCCGCTGCTTTTGGTTAAAGCGTTGCGCAAGGCCTTATCGACCGCAGGATCAGGAATGCGTTCGAGCGCATATCGCGCCATATCCGAGGTGGAAGAATCATGCAACAATTTGATCAATGTGGGGACTGAAGCTTTCGAACCGATAAGACTCAGTTGTTCACAACTGAATTGCTTGCCGGCGGGAGTTGCGTTGCCGGTTAGAATTTGCAGCAGGCGCGTCTCATTTTGTTGCTGCAATTTTGGTGATGTGCCAGCAAGCCGAAAGTATTCGATGAAAGTATTCGATGAGATTCACCAATGGCTCACGGCTCTGGCCATACTCGTAGGTTTTGATTTTCTCAAAAAGTTGATCAATCTCGCCCGGCAAAAACGCTTCTTCAACTTCGAATGGCAGCGGCGTTGTTTCAACGGGCAAATCGCCGAGTGCATATTGAATACCAGCAAGAAAATGCTGTAAAATCGCGGGATTCCAGTAGATCTCGTGATTGTGGCCAAACGAGCTGTAAAACACCCGGCCCTCGCCAAAGCGGCGCACCCAACTGATGGGAATATCGCGATCGCCGAACCGCACGCCATTCGCAGCGCGATTCGTTTCATCTGCCATGTCGAGCGCGACCAAAACGCGGGCATGTTGCCGCAAGCTGCGCGGCCGAATGCGATAGATTTCATCGCGGATTGCAAAATTTTTGCTTTGAAATGCGGCCGCGAGCGGATGTGCCGGATCGGAGATTTTGATCATCCAGGTTCCGTCGGCAGTCCAGGGATGGCCATCGAAGTGTCCGCCCATCATATCAGCAGCTTCCGGCCAATTATAAAAATTATCCGTCGCGGCGTGAATGCCAATAATGCCTTTGCCGCTCTTAACAAATGCCATCAGACTCTGGCGCAGCGCAAGATCTTCAAAGATGAGTTGTGTGGTGCTGGCAAAAAGCACGGCATCAAATTGTTGGAGATTGTCCGGCGCAAACGCGGACATCTCAGCGCTGGCGACGGTTGTAAAAGTGCCGGTTTGTTTTCCGATCAGCTCCAGAGCTTTCGCCGCGTATGGAATCGCGCTGTGTTTATAGCCCTCTGCGCGAGTAAACACCAGCAGCTTGCGCGGTTGTTGCGGCTTCACGGACGCGTGCCGCGGTGCGGCCTCTTCAATTTTTTGCAGATCGTCCGGAGGAATTTGCGCAAACGCCAGGCCGGGGCAAAACACAGCGAGGCAGAACGCAAAACCTGTTTTGGCGCGAGGTTTTAACATATTCAAATTTGAGTTACGGCTGCGTGATGATCTTCAGCATATGCTCGGCAACCAACTGATTGCCAGCTTCGTTGAGATGTACGCCGTCGTTGGTGAGGATGCCTTTTTCCTTGTTTTCTTTGTTGACGTGCGCTAGATGTTCCAGAAAAATCCGCCGCAAGTCGCACAGCGGCAGGCCGTATTGCGCGCTCAACTTGCGGATGATTTGGGCAAACTTGTCCAAGTCAGCATCCAATTCGTTTTTGCCCGCAGTCTTTTCGCCGATGACGGCAGGCGTACACAAT
>QEVD01000288.1 GCA_003576975.1 Candidatus Zhuqueibacterota bacterium | reverse complement strand
TCCGTTGCTGCTTTGCAAACGCTGCTGCACGACATGCATGACAATGCGCTGATTGATTACGATCGTTCCGCGTTGCAATTCACGCAAAGCCGCATCGAGCAATTTGCAGTCATTCAAAAGGACGCAGAGGGATTTCTGCAAAATATTATTGAAAAACCCTCAGCGGAGGAAATAGCGCAGGCGGCGGAGAGCGACGGCCGCATCGGTGTGAGCATGAACATTTTTCGTTTGTCGTATGATCAAATTTTTCCCTGTGTAGAAGCCGCGCCTCTGCATCCGGTGCGGCGGGAAAAAGAGTTGCCGGCAGCCGTGCAAATGATGATAGCGCAATCGCCGCGCGCGGTGTTCGCCATTCCCCGCGCCGAGCATGTGCCGGATTTGACCATGCAAACGGATATTCCCGAAGTCCGGGCATATTTGGAAAAGCAGTATCATAATTTTTGAGCGAACGAGGGCATTTTCTTATGGCTGCTGACATCAGCGTTTTCGATCTTTTTAAAATCGGCATCGGGCCTTCCAGCTCGCACACCGTCGGCCCGATGAAAGCCGCGCGGCTCTTTGTGCGGGCCTTGCAAGCCGCCGAACAGTTGCATGAAACCAAGGCGCTGCACGTCGAACTGTTCGGCTCGCTGGCGTTGACCGGCAAAGGGCACGGCACGGATCACGCAATTTTGCTGGGGCTCGAAGGCGAAGAGCCGGATAAAATCGATCCGGATGAAATCGAAGGGCGCCTGGCGAACATCCGCAGCGCTCAGGCCCTGGCGTTGCTCAAACGCCATGCGGTCGCGTTCGAGGAAAAACGCGATTTGCTTTTTCATTACAATCAGAATTTGCCGCTGCACCCCAACGGCATGCGTTTCACGGCGTTTGCGGCTAATCAAAAAATACTCGATCAGCAAGTTTATTATTCGGTGGGCGGCGGGTTTGTCATGCAGGAAGATGAAATCTCCAACACGCAAACCGCCGGCGAGTCCCACGCCATTCCTTTTCCATTCAACAGCGGTGAGGAGCTGTTGCGCCTCGGCCGCGAACACAATCTGGCGATTCACCAGCTCGTGCTCGAAAATGAAAAATGCTGGCGCAGTGAAGCGGAGATTTGCGAAAAGCTCTTGTTGATTTGGGAGGTGATGCAGGCGTGTGTGCAACGCGGCCTGCGGCAGGAAGGTTATTTGCCCGGGCTGTTGCAGGTGAGGCGCCGCGCGCCGCAACTGTTTCGCGAACTGACCTCGGCGCCGGAGAAAAGCCTGCGCGATCCGTTAAGTGTGATGGATTGGGTGAATCTCTATGCCTTCGCCGTCAATGAAGAAAATGCTGCGGGCGGCCGCGTGGTTACCGCGCCGACCAACGGCGCCGCCGGCATCGTGCCGGCCGTGTTGCATTATTATCAGCGGCTCTCGGCTTTTCCCACAGAAGAGGGCATTATCCGGTTCTTTTTAGCAGCCGGCGCGATCGGCAAGCTCTACAAACAAAACGCCTCGATTTCAGGCGCAGAGGTGGGATGCCAAGGCGAGGTGGGCGTGGCATGCTCGATGGCCGCCGCCGGTCTGGTTGCGGCGCTGGGCGGCAGCAACGAACAAATCGAAAATGCCGCGGAAATCGGCATGGAACACAATCTCGGGTTGACCTGTGATCCGGTGGGCGGCCTGGTGCAGATTCCGTGCATCGAGCGCAATGCCATGGGCGCGGTGAAAGCGATCAATGCCGCGCGCATGGCCATGAAAAGCGATGGCTCGCACAAAGTCTCGCTCGATCAGGTGATCACAACGATGCGGCAAACCGGCGCGGATATGAAGACGAAATACAAGGAAACCTCGCAGGGCGGCCTGGCGGTGAATGTGATTGAGTGCTGATAATCGCAAAGATGGATTTTAAATCATCACTTTCTGATCGGGCGCATGATGATCGAAATCTGCATTAAGACTCTCAACGGCTCACTCACAAAATTGAAATCCCACAGAAAAGCGTTTTTGCGAGATGCTGTGGGATTTCTGCTTTTGCGGCAGTCTTTTGAACTTGCACAGCACTGGCGAAGCGCCAGTTGTCGGCTCGACAGAGCCAAAGATGTCACCTCACAATCAGCAACTTTCTTACCTGTTGCTGCGAGCCCGCTTGCAGCTTGTAGAAATACACGCCGCTTTTGACCATATCGCCGGCGCGATCGCGGCCGTTCCAGCGCGCGGCAAATTGCCCGGATTGATAGGCTTGATCGAGCAATGTCGTGACTTCCCTTCCCAGCAAATCGAAAATCTTCAGCGTGACGCGTTCCGCGGTGAGATCGATCGGCAATTGAAAACGAATGATTGTTTCAGATAAACCGGCATTCATGCGCCAGGGGTTGGGATAGCTGGCGCTCAAGTGAAACACGCTCGGAAGTTCGGTGCCAGGTTCTGCAACGCCGGTTGCGCCGGTCAGCCAATTCATCACATTCTGCAACACCTGCTCGGGAGTGGCATAGCGCGCGGGCTGGCGGATGATACTTTCGAAGCCGAACCCGAATAACACCAGGCGCGATTGGTTGGTCGCGTCTTCCACATGCACGCCCGCGACCATGCCCGAGGTGGTATCATAGACCATGCACGCTGCGGCGTGGGCGTCCGGCAACAGAACGTCACGCGAAGTTTGATTATTCGCGCCGCCGCCGCCGGCCGTCACAACCGAGAGCAAGTCCTTGCCGATGGGATCGCTTTGCACGCCGTGCAAGAAGAAATCGTTGAGATTTTCCTCGAAGGAAACATGCAAACGGTGCTGTAAAAACTCGCTGCCTTGCAGGCTTTCGGCAATGTTCTGGCCGGTGAGAAACAGGCGGCCGCCGCGATCAAGATATGCCGCCAGGCTGTCGCGCTCCGCCGGCGTCAACACGTCGCTGCCGGAAGCGTTGCCGGTAAACCAAATCATCACATTGCGATTGAAACGATTCATCGCGCTCACCGGCGCCGGACCGCGTTGCGCTTGCGGCCAAAAATAAGCCGAGATTTGCGCGGCTTGCAGGGCCGTGGTATAATAATTTTGAAAATTTCCCAGGGGATCATCGTTGACCACCAAAATGTCTGCCGGCTCAACCGTAACCTGCAACACGGTCGGCGCTCCGGGCGCCACCACCAGATTTGGCAACGTTCGCGTCAAGTAGGGAATTTCCGGTTCGATCACGAGCCGATCATAGGCCACCAGCGGCGGAGAGGAAACAAAAATATTCTCGAAGGCAAAATTGCCCTGGCTGTCGCTGCTGTCGGTGAGTACATAGTCTGCGCTTTGATCGCTGCTCACGTAAAGCGTCAGCTTGGCGCGAATGCCCTTGCCGCTTGCCTCTCGCAGCTCGCCGCGCAGGGCGCTCAGCTCCAGCAGCGGTGTGAGGCTGTTATCAAGTTGCAGAACCTCACCATTTGCCACATTGGCGCGTACCGTATCGGTTGCAAAAGGAAAGGCCTTGAAAACGATGGTATGTTGGCCGCTGCTCGTGCGCAAGCGATACTCGCCATTGGCGCCGGCGCGCAGGGTTTTGTTGGCTTCGAGAAAGTGAATGGTGGCGTTCGTCAGCGCCGCGCCGCCCTCACTGTTCGTGACGTTGCCTTGCACGCTGGCCACGCCCGTGCTATCCAGCCGAAAAACATACAGGCCGGTTTCGATATCGGAAACCACGAACGTGCCGGAGGGAAAATAGGGAAACACGCCCCACGCGCCATTAAAGCCGGGCGGCTCGCTCGAGGTATCATAATAACCAATTTCCGCCGGATCGCGCGGATTGCTGATATCAAGCACCTTGACGCCTTCCTCGTAGTGTGAAACATAAGCGTGCCGGCCGCGCACGTGAACATTGTGCGCGATGCTCATTGGCGGGACGGCATATTCCGCGACCAACCCGATATTGCGATCATTCGAGGGATCGTTATCCCACAACACATGAATATCCCAGACTTTGAGGCTTTGTCCCGGAGTTTCGTCGGTGGTGAGCAGATAATTGCCGTCTTCCGACACGCCGGAATTATGGGAGAAACCGTTGGGATAGATGATCGATGTCAGCAAACGTGGGCGGCTGCGATCTGAAATATCCAGGACATCGATGAAGCCGCCTTGATAGACATTGCTGTTGAATAGGATATTCTTATGCGCGTAAGAATCGTGCACGTAGCGTGTGCTGTATGCTCCCACCGCCTGCGGGGCCGCAGGATCCGCAAGACTTATGATCCGCACCCCGCCCTGATCGCCGGGCTGATCGACCGTCGCGCTGCCTCCCTGCACGTAGAGATAGCCCTGCTCATCAACTGAAATCGTGTGCGCATGAGCGGTGTTTGCCGTGACGCCGGGCCACAACCACGATGAGTGAGGGACAGAGTCCGGCAGCCGCGCCAGATCGACAATTTGCAATCCGGCGTATTCACTCGGCGTGCCATGCTCGCTGACCACATAGGCATAATGCGAATAGGTTTTGAGTTCGCGCCAGATCGTTCCCCCGCCAACCGGGCCGGGCACGAATTTCACCTGCACCGGATTTTGCGGGTTGGTGATATCGACAATTGAAAGCCCGTTTTGTGTGGTCAGCAAGGCATACTCACGGCCTTGAGCATCGGTGTAGCCCCAAATGTTGGAATATCGTTGATATTGATGTAAATGCCCGAGCAAGGTAATGTTGTTGTTAAGCCCCGGGCGATACTGCGCAAAAAGATTATGTGATAGACAAAGGGCGGCAAGCACAAAAACTCGCATTAACCATTTTGAATGTTTCATTCTGACTCTGTTCTTAAAAGTGTTTTGATTGACAAAAGTATGCCCCAGGAATATTCCTGGGGCATGTTCAACCCGCTACTGCTCATGAACCAGCACTGACGGCGTTGCGTCTCATCTCACCAGCAATTGCTTTTGCACGTGCTGCAGCGCGCCGGCTTGCAGTTTATAAAAGTAGACGCCGTTGCTCACCAACTCGCCGCGCGTGTCGCGGCCGTTCCAGCGCGCGCTAAACTGGCCGGGCCGGTAAGGCTGATCGACCAGCGTCGCGACTTCCCGTCCCAGAACATCAAAAATCTTCAGCGTGACACGCTGTGCGGCAAGATCGAGCGGCAGGTGATAGCGGATTTCTGCTTCTGCTGCGCCCATGCCGGCTTGCCAGGGATTGGGATAACTCGCGCTCAAATGGAAGGCCGCGGGTATACCATTCGGCGCCTCATTGCGGTCCGCCACCTGCGTAACGCCCGAGAGCCAATTCAACACGTTTTGCATCACCTCCGGACGCCCGACGTAACCCGGCCGCGGCACGCTGCCGGGATTGACGGCCTCGAAGCCGAATCCAAAAAACACGAGACGGGAGTTATTTGCCGGATCTGTCACGCGCACACCCGCCACCGTGCCCGCCGTTGTATCAAACATCACGCAGGCAATCGCGCCGGCGCTCGGGATCAGCACATCACGTGAGGTTTGATTGTTCGCGCCCAGCGTGCCGGCATTGATGATATTGATCAAACCTTTGCCCACCGGATCGCTTTGCACGCCGTGCAAAATAATATCGTTGAGATTGCGGTCGAACGACACCCGCACGCGATTGCTGAGAAACGGGGTGCCGTTCAAACTTTCGGCGATGTTTTGGCCGGTGAGGAAAACGTTGCCACCGCGGTCGAGATGCGCAGCGATGCTGTCTTGTTCCGCCGGCGTCAACACCTCGGCGCCGCTGGCATTGCCCGTGTACCAAATGATGATATTTCGCTTGAATTGCGGAGCGAAGCTCACCGGCGCCAGGCCGCGATCTTTTTGCGACCAGACGAAAGAGGTGACACCAATCTCCTCCAGCGCTGAGGAGTAATAATTGGAGAAATTGCCGTTGGGATCGTCATTTACCAGCAAGATATCGGCCGGTTCCACCACGATATTCAAATCATTTGTCCCGCCGGTGACCACGATATCGGTCAATGTTTGACCGGCAAACGGAATATCCGGCTCAACAACAAGACGATCGTAGGCAATGGCCGGAGGCTGTGACACATAAAGTCCGGAGAAGGTAAAATTGCCCTGGGCATCGCTCGTTGCAGTTGCCGTGAAATCGTCTATGACATCGCTGCTGGCAAACAGCGTAAGCTTGGCGCTCACACCATTACCGGCTGCGTCGCGTACGGCGCCGGTCAGGTTTGTTTGCGGCAAAGGCGTCAAGGCGCGATGATGCACCAGGGGATTGCCGTAGGTTAGCGTCACCACGCTCGTATCGGGGAGATAGGGAAATGCGCGCAGCACGATTGTCGCTTGAATATCCGCTGGCGCAGTCGAGCTTGCCAGCGTGCGGAATTCGTAATGGCCGCCGTCGTAAATCGGTTGCACGTAATTTCTCTCAAGCCATTTCGCCTCGAGATTTTTAATGATGCTGCCGTTGCTGGCATTGGTGACCAGCCCCTCCACCGTGGCTACCGGCAGCGCGGGACCGAGCTGGGTTTGAAAAATACCGCGGCCGTCGGTGCGATCCGAGTAGTAATCAACCCAGGAAGCGCGGAAACGATCAGCTTTATCGAGATTGGCTTGTGAAGGCGTCACGCCCTGGCGTGTGAGATAAACATAACCCTGGCGAAAAACTTTGGGCGCGGTTGCGGCGCTCGGCACACGCGGCCCTTCCACCGCGATGATATCGTCAACCGTGATCGTTCGTTTCACTCCGGTCGCGGTGACGCCGGTTTGCGGAAACGCCGAGCGCTGTGTCAACGTGACGCCCGGAACGTCAATCAGAAAAAAGGGCGGA
>QEVD01000287.1 GCA_003576975.1 Candidatus Zhuqueibacterota bacterium | reverse complement strand
GTTACATGGCCACGCACACCGACGAACATCTCGATTACATCATCAGTCAATGCGCGCTTGCCGGACGGCAATTCGGCTTGATTCCCTGATCGCCATTTCAACCTTCCTGCATTTAAACTGCCACGACCGGGTCGTGGCAGAAACCTTCCTTAAACATTTCTCGCGAAGGGAGCCGCTCGGTGTCAAAAATTGATATCATGCCTGTCGACCATGCGCAAAAAATGCGTGATTTCATTCGTTTGCCCTGGCAGATTTACCGCGGCGATCCGCATTGGGTGCCGCCGCTGATTATGGACATGAAGAAGCTGCTCGATCAAAAAAAACACCCCTTCTTTCAACATTCTCAGGCCGAGTTTTTTCTGGCGCGGCGTAATGGCGAGTATGTCGGGCGCATCGCCGCAATTCTCAACAACAATCATAATCGCTACTATCAAGAACAAACCGGCTTTTTTGGTTTCTTCGAAGCGATCAATGACCAGGAGGTTGCCAACGCTTTGTTCGAAACCGCGGCAAACTGGGTGCGGCAAAAGGGTATGAACGTGTTGCGCGGACCGGCCAATTATTCAACTAATGAAACTGTCGGTCTACTGGTGGAGGGGTTTGATTTGCCGCCGGCAGTGATGATGGCTTACAATCCGCGTTATTATGTCGAGCTAGTTGAAAAAGCCGGATTTGGCAAGGCGATGGATTTGTATGCCTGGTACATGACCACCGCCATCAGCATCAATTCAAAAATTTTGCGCATCGGCGAAAAAGTTCTTCAGGATCAAGGCATTGTTTTGCGCACGATCAATATGAAAAATTTTTGGGAGGAAGTACAGCTCATCAAGAAAATCTACAATGACGCGTGGAGCACAAATTGGGGATTTGTGCCCATGACGGATGCCGAATTTGATTTTCTTGCCAAAGATTTAAAGCCGGTGGTCGATCCACGCCTGGTATTGATTGTTGAAAAAGAAGGTGAGCCGGTGGGGTTTTCGCTTTCGTTGCCCAATTTCAATCAAGCGCTGCAAAAGATCAATGGGCGGCTGCTGCCGTTTGGAATTTTCAAAGTCCTGTATCATTCCAAAAAAATCAAGACTCTGCGCGTGCTCACGCTGGGTGTGATCAAAAGACTGCAGAATGTCAGCGGCATTGGCTCGGCACTCTATATGGAAACCTACCGCCGGGGCGTCACAGCCGGTTTTGACAGCGGCGAGTTTTCCTGGACGCTTGAGAACAATGTTGCGATCAATCGCGGCATGCAATTGCTCGGCGCTGATCTCTATAAACGTTATCGCGTTTATGAAAAGCCGTTGTAGCCGAGTCTTGGAATACGACTACGCCAGCCAGTATAAAAACCGGCCGCAATTTTCGCATACCAAAACTTCCTGGTCAGTGCGGCCGTGCGCGGTGATGGAGGTGGGCACGCGCATGAAGCAGCCCAAACAGGTGTCGTCTTTTACCGGCACAATGGCGCGTTTATAGCGCGAGCGCAGACGCTCGTAGTTGTTAAACAGCGGCTTCTTGATTTTGGCCGCCAGTTCTTCGCGCGCGCGCGTCAGCGTGGCCTTGCCTTCATTGTCAACTTCGAATCCCAGTTCTTTCACATCCTCGATTTCTTTGAGCATGATATCGAGATCTTGCAATGCAACGAGGAATTCGATCGGGGTTTTGATTTTTTCGGCCATTAGTTTTTGAGAAGGTTGATGAAATCAGAGAAGGATTTGACATTGCGGAATTTTTCACGTTCGCGGGAGTGACTCAGGATTTCGACCAGGCGGCCCAGCACCGGCAGGTACTTGTTATCGTGCTCTTGCGGCGGCGCGATAACCATGAAAACCAACTGAACCGGCTCGCCGTCCATCGCTTCCCACTCGATGCCCTTTTTGGAACAACCGAAGGCGATCATCAGCGTGGGCGCGGCCGTGCTGCGGCCGTGGGGAATTGCGATGCCGCGACCGATACCCGTGCTGCCGAGCTGCTCGCGGCGATGAATCATCTCGAGCACGATGGCGGGATTGCGCACAAACCCGCTGCTCACAAAACAATCCACCAATTCTTCCAATGCGCCGTCTTTCGACTTGGCTTGCAGCGCGGGCACGAACAACGCTTCATTAAAAAACGGCACGAGATCCAGCTTATCCATTTCCGCTCCTATGCACTTTCAAATGAGACTCCGTTCTGCTGCATGCCACCTTCATTGGCGGCCGGTGACGCTGTTGCGCCCGCGATCACTTCCCGCAACGCCGGCACGATGAACACGTTTTCCAAATTCATCTGCGCCAACTCGCGCGCCAATATTTTTATTTTCTGGCCCACATTCAGCGCGTTGTTGACGATCATCATCGGCTTATCTTTGACGCGGCAGTAGCCTCCAACAAAATCCCCTTTTTCGTAACGCAGGGTAACACCCAAACTCTCCAACAGCTTTTCCAGGCCCGGCAGAATTTCTTCTTCTTTCATAATCACAACAAATTCATTTTCTTTTTTCGTTTTAACAGCTCCACCACTTCTTTCACGTCTTGCGCATGCTCGCGCGGGCACAGCAACAGCGCATCTTCCGTTTCCACCACGATCAAATCACGAATGCCCACGGCTGCCACCGTTTTGCCGGCGACATCAATCAGGCAGCCCGAGGTATTCACCAGCGCATGATCGCCGTCACACAGAGCGTTTTGTTCCTTGTCCTTGGGCGATAATTTATACACCTCATCCCAACTGCCTAAATCATTCCATTCAAAATTCGAAAGCACAACTAAAACATTCTTGGCCTTCTCCATCACGCCGTAGTCGATCGAGATGCTTTTGATCTGCTGATACACACGCGCGATGATGTCCTGTTCCTCCGGCGTCCCCAAATGCCTGGAGATCTCCAGTAAACCATCGTGAACTTGCGGCAGGTGTTCTTCAAACTGCTCGCGAATCGTGGAAATGCGCCATACAAAAATACCGCTATTCCACAAGAAATCGCCGCTCGCCAGAAACACTTTGGCTGTTTCGAGATTGGGCTTTTCTGCAAACGTCTTGACCCGCCACGCGCTTGCCTGCCCGGCTGAAACCGTTTCCTGGCTGAACTGGATGTAGCCGTAACCCGTTGCCGGAAACGAGGGCTTGATGCCGATGGTGATCAACACTTTTTCTTCTGCGGCAATTTTCGCGGCGTTCAACAGCGTTTGGCGAAAATTCTGCTCGGCGCCGATAAGATGATCCGCCGGCAACACGATCATCACTTCATCACCGAAACGCTGTTGGATGAACAACGCGGCCAGGCCGATGCAGGGCGCGGTGTTTTTGCCCTGCGGTTCGATAATGATATTTTCGCGCGGCACCTCGGGCAACTGCCCTGCGACCGCTTCCCGATGTGACTGTTTGCAAACGATGAAAACCCGGTCCGGCGGAATGATCGGTTGCAATCGCCGCACCGTGCTTTGCAACATGGTGCCGCTGCCGATAATTTGCAGGAGTTGTTTGGGATGATGATCTCTGCTCTTTGGCCAAAATCGCGTGCCGGCTCCACCGGCCATAATCAATGCTACCATGATGCAGCCCTCGGTTGATTCAATCCTGAATGAAAAAAGAAGATTCGCCGTAATGTCTCATCTTCTTTTGCTATAACACGAATAATGTCTAGGCCAGATTTGTTTTTGGAACAAGGCAATGTATACAACCGGCTCTAAAAAATCAAGAAGTTTCCCCACTGTTTTTTGCCTCAACGAGGAGATGGGCGGCGAACGCGCCGGCGAGTTTGCGCAACTTTGATTTTTTGAAATGATGACGTTGTTGCCACAATGCTTTAAGCAGAACTTTGTTCGACCACTCCCCTTTCAACAACGGTGGAATTGCATGTGCGGGGAAATGTGACAGCGCCTTGATTTTTTCGTTCCAGGCGTGATCATCATAACCTGCGATATGGCGATTGATAAAGGCGGCCTGTTTGAATAAGCGGCCATAACGCGCCTGCCAGGCTTTATCGTATCGCGCCAAAAACCGGGAGTCAAAACGATTCGCGCGATGCGCCTCCACCGCCATCTCACCGGCCAGCCGGCCCAACTCAATCGCAAACCGAATGCCTTCTCCCAAGAGTGTCGAAATCAAACCCGCAGCGTCGCCGACGACTAGAAGGCCGTGCGCCGAGGTTCTCTGCAACGGCGGTGTTGCAGGAACGGTTCCAGTATGATATTCCAAAGCTGAAACGGATTTGACATGCACGCCATGAATGGCGCCGCGGCGCACATTTGCCAGCAACGCCTGCAATGCTTGTTCCGGAGCCGTGCGCGTGTCTGGTTGAATCAGGCCAACGCCGATCCTAACACGATCCTCACCGTGTGGAAAAATCCAGCCGTAACCGGCGGGGCCGGCGAGGCCACCAAATAGCAATGCAACGGTATCTGCCGGCCAGTCGTTTGTGACGATATCACATTCGGCGCCCACGCCATAGCGTCGCGGGTTTTCTCGCAACCCCATCTGTTTCGCGAGCAGGCCTGCCATGCCGGTCGCATCGATTAAAAGCGGCGCCAATACTTTTTGCCCCCTGGTTATCTGCAATCCTGTCGGCTTGCCATTTTCAACAATCACCCGCTCGACTCGGGTTGCTGGAAAGATTTCCGCCCCGGCTTTTATCGCGAGGCGCGCGAGGTATTGATAAAGGCCTCGCACATCGAGTACACAACTCACCGGATCGCCATACGTAAAGGTCGCCTCAGCCGCCGGCGACAAAAATCGGCCAATATGAATGGGGTGAAGGAAACGCTCGGGAATATCGAGGCGCCGCATTTCCGGCAGCCAACTGCCGCCGCTGGTGTGAATCGGATAACCGATCTCTTTGCTGCGCTCGCACAGCGCAACCCGCAAACCTCCAAGAGCAGCCGCATAGGCGGCGCTCAAACCGGCAGGGCCGCCGCCAGCCACAAGCACATCGTATTTATTTTTTGGGGGAGTCATTACACGAAACGATCATCGCTGAAGCGGTAAGCACCGAGGCGATTTCCACCGGCGCTTTGGCCGGGGTATAAACAAAAAAGCATCCGCGTGTGCGGATGCTTATTGCGCCTAAAGCGTGGCATCTAATCGTTCTTTGATTCTTTGCTTGGGAGCAGCGCCGACGATTTGATCGACGACAACTCCGTTCTTGAAAATCAATAATGCCGGTATGCTGCGAATGCCGAGTTGGCCCGCGATGATTTGATTGTTATCAACATCCATCTTGGCAATTTTAGCCCGGCCTTCATACTCGCGCGCCAAATCATTGATCGCCGGAGCAATCATTTTGCACGGACCGCACCATTCTGCCCAAAAATCCACCAGCACCGGCTTATCTGATTTCAACACTTCTTGCTCAAAATTACTGTCACTCAAAACCACGGGGTGAGACATGCGTTTCTCCTTTTCGCCTTGCGGCGTGATTCACATGATATGCAACAACATTTATTACGATATATTTTTCATTCCATGAAAACATAGAAACCTTTCGCAAAATTCCAACAGATTTTTTGTCGTATGCGAAGTCAGGCTTGGACACCAGGGCTCTCGGCTGCATGTTGATCCGTTGCGCCCAAGCCTGACCGGCTAGTTACCGGCGAGGTTTGGCGACATGCACGAGTGTCGTGATCATGACATAAATCAAAACCGTGTGAATGAGAACAAGGATTTCGCCCCACAAAGGCAAATACGGCAACAAGGCAGCGGCAACGCCGATGGTCGTCGCGACGAGATAAATGAACACGACAGCGCCCGCCGGCGTCATGCCCAGATCCACCAACCGATGAGAAAAATGGCGGCGATCGCCGCTAAAGATCGGGCGGCCTTCCTTCAGGCGAATGATGATGACGGAAAGCGTATCAAAGATAGGCAAACTCAGCACCAGCAGCGGCATGAGCGCCGGAATCATCGAGGCGCTTTGCGGCACGACGTAGCTGCTGGTGATCGACAAGGCAGCGAGCATGTATCCGATGAACAAGCTGCCGGTGTCGCCCATAAAAATTTTGGCAGGATAAAAATTGTACCGTAAAAATCCGAGCACAGCGCCAGCAAAGATGCACAAAATCATCGCCGAAAAGAATTGATCTTGAACGATCGTAATCACGAGAAACATTGCCGCAGCGATGATCGCTATGCCGGAGGAAAGCCCGTCCATGTTATCCAACAAATTAAAAGCGTTTGTAATGCCGACGATCCAAAATACGGTTACAACCGTATTGAGAAACGTCGAAGGCATCAAATCCGTTCGAACACCCGCCACAACCAGCAGCAATGCAGCTAAAATTTGGATTGCAAATTTGAGTTTATAGGAAAAATTAAGACCGCTGCGATCATCGATAAAACCTAGAACAACCATTAACGTGCCGCCCGCACAGATTGCCAAAAGCCGGGGAAGCGTTTGCAAAAAGCGCGCGGCTTCATCGGGCAGGTTCGGAAAGATTTGTGCGAACCAGGCGAGATCCTTGCACGCAAGATACGCGATGATTTGTAGGGCCAGTGTAAACAGAAATGCGGCATAAATCGCCAAGCCGCCGAGCAACGGCGTGGGCTGAGAATGCGCTTTACGGCCCTGCGGCAGATCAATAATCTTCAGACGAAAAGCCAGTTTCCGCGCAAGCGGCACAAACAAAAGCGCAAGCAGCAGGGAGAACAAGAAGAGATAGAAGTAAATAAGAAAGCGCATGATGAGATCCGGCTAAACCCAAGCACGCAAGGTCGCGCGTTCGCCTTTTCGCAAACGCAACAACAGCATTCGTGCGGTGC
>QEVD01000286.1 GCA_003576975.1 Candidatus Zhuqueibacterota bacterium | reverse complement strand
CCCGCCTCCAAATGCCCTCTGCGCAAACTGCCAGGGCGTGCAGCCATACCGGTCGCGAAAACAGTGCGCAAAATAAGCCGGGCTGCGAAAACCGCTGCGATAAGCCACTTCCGCGATTGCCAGGCGGCGCTGGCACAACAAAACCGCGGCATGTTCCAGCCGCATATTGCGCAACAACTCGCCCGCAGCCGGCTGGCCCAATTCCCGCAAGCGGCGGTGAAGCTGCATGCGGCTCACGCCCAGTTTGCGGCTCAGCCGATCCACGTTGAAATCCGCCTCGCCAAGATGCAGTTTGATCTCGGCGAGCGCGGTGTGCAAAAAATCCTGCGAATCAGTTTTGGTCATTGCTTCGGATTTTCTTGCCCGGGCGTCGGAATGGCGCCGAGCTGCATCATCATCGTCATGCTGTCCGTCAGACCCCAATGCTCCACCGCCTTGCCGTTGGCCAGGCGAACAATGTCGAAACCTTTAACTTCGATTGTTTTGTCGGTTGGCGCCATATCCATGAATTGGCCTTTGTGGGTGCCGCGAATGGTGATATAAGCCCAGACCTTGTCGCCTTTCGCAACCAGGTCGTTGATCTGAAACTGCAAATCCGGAAAGGCGGCGCGAAACATCGTAAAAAATTCCTTCAGGCCCTCGCGGCCGGGCTTCATGCCGGGCGTTTCTTCATGCTCAACGAACTCCGCGGCGACCAGCTCGTCGATGAGTTTCAGATTGCCTTTATTCACGACTTCTTCATAAAAGCGCTTCATCGCCGCTGTATTTTTTTCTTCGTCGCCGCCAGCAAGCGCTGCGGTCGAGGCGCACAGGGCGAGGATAACGAGACAAAAACGTGCAACGATCTTGTGGTTCAGCATGTTCATTCCTCTCGATTGAAAATTTGAAAATTGTGTGAGTTGTGGCTTCGCTTGCGCGGGCTTGCGTGTCTTCAGTCTTTTTTGGGAGTTGCCGGCTTGCCTTTGAGTTCAATCACAATGACTTCAAAAGGCTTGTCGCCCTTGTTTTCCGGCAGATGCTTGCCGGCGGGATCCCAGACGACTTGCCCGGCATTTACCGTTACCGGAACCGTCTTCCCGTCCGGGAATGTGAATTGGCCTTGTGCATCCGTCAGAAACACCGCCACGACGTTGGGATGCTCGTGCATCACGGATTTTTCTCCGGGCCCGTAAGTGACGCGCAACACCCGCACCTGGTCGTTTTCAAACTCGACTTTGTAGTGCGTCGAATCGACTTTGGTGGCGTCTTGCGCCCTCGCGCCGGAAGCCATGAGCAATGACAACGCAATGATCCCGGCGGCGAAAAATGGTTTGGCGTATCGCATAAGGCTTGCTCCTATGAGGTGGTTGTTGGACATATTGCGTGATTTGTTTCGGCAAACATGAAGGTGACGTTGTTCTGCCCACTTGCTTATTCCGCGGGCGGCGCGACCGTGAAGCCCAATTGTAGCGCTGCCGCCATGCCGTCGGACTCGACCCATTCTTCCACAAATTTGCCGTTTTTAACGTGCATGATGTTGATGCCGGTCACTTGTACGTTTTTCCCTTTGGCTTCGGGCAAACCCACGCCGGAGTGCGTGCCCGACCATTGCCAGCGGCCGACAACTTTGTCACTCGTGGCAATAATCTCCGTCAGGGTTACCTTAAAGTTCGGATAAGTGGCGCGCAGATTCGTGATCGCGCGTTTGAGCGAATCCCGGCTGGTGGCAGAGTAAGGATTTCCCGAGTTGGTATGCCGGACAAAGCCGGGCGCAACCAGGGCGTCCAGGGCATTCACCTCGCCCGTGTTCCAGACCTGGGCATAAGCCTCAAGCATCGGACTCAGCTTTGCGGCGGCGTCTGTTTGCGACCGGCCGGTTGTGGCAAACGCAAACATGATCACCGCACTCGCCAGCAGAGTTGTGGTCAATCGGTTCATTGTTGTTCTCCTTTCATAGAACTTTTGACACTACTGAGGTTTGTACTGCAACTACCATTGGGGTTTGATAAAGTTGGTAGAAGTTGCAACTTGATCGAATCGGCTAAACGCCATTGATCCATTTGTCAAAACTTTCGTTCGCCGCGCCGGCGGGATATTCCCAATCCGGCTTTAAGCGCATTCCGCCAGGTTCCCGCCAAATGAAATCTACTGCCGCACTAACTTCGTCCGCTTCGATAACATAAAGCAGATAAAGCCGCGCCCCGGGCAACCTCTGTTCGCGAAGCTCGCTCGTAATGCTTTGTGCCAGCAAAGCTGCCTGAATCGTTTCGGCTTGCTGTAAATGATAAGTAGCCCACACAATGCCGACCGAACCTTTCAGATAGTCCGCCTCTTCGTATGCCACCGTCACTTCGATTCTCGCGCCGTAGGGAATGGACGGTGGCGCGGCTGTACTAATCTGATTCCAATGGAGTGTCGTGCCATTTACCAATTTTATCTCGCCTTCGTCGAGATAAAGTCCGTTCACCGTGCTTGTGATTTTTGGCATGCTCCCGTCCACTGGAAATCGTGGCCGCTCGTTGGCCAGCTTGAATTCTGAAGAACTGTCCGCGCCGGCCAGCAACTGGCGGCGCAGAGGTCGATTTTCACGGGTTAAGATAAGAAAAATAGGGTGGGGAAAGCTTGTACGTATCGCGCAGAAGCTTGTCTAAATCGCGCATGCAAGGGGGGAGAATGACAAATCGCTGAAAAACGAGCTTTGAAAGGCTGGAAATGTGTGAAGCAATGCGTGACGAGCGCGAGCATTCAAAATTTTAGACCGGCAAAAGCAAATAACGAGAATCTCAAGCCAGGCGCAAAGCGCATCTGTGAGTGAATGCTGCTATTTAATGATATGACAGTAGGCGCGAGAAAAACACTCGGGCAGCGGCAGGCTCAGTCAGCGGCTTTCATGGCCAATCAACCCGCAACCAAGCCTGAATTCGACAACGTAGCCTGAGTTGGGGTCGAATAATTTCACTCCGGCGGAATTTTGTGAGTTTTGATACTCAAAAGCGGTGATCTATTATTTTTTCGCGCCGGGCGCGGCTGAACCTCATGAAAACTGAATGCCGAAATTCATGAGGTTGTGATTATCCTGTCATCGCAACCGGCTTGTCAGGCTCATTCATCAAATCTTGGCGCAATGATTCTCCTGCACATTCCACTCATTCTCGTCGTCATTGTGATTGGCGTTGGCCTGACGGTGGCCATTTTGCGCCGGCGCCACTTGCGCGCCCTGGCCCGGCATGCAGGCGAATTGGCGCTCAGCGAAGCCAATCTGCTCGCGCTGATTGAGAATTCGCAAGATATTATTTGGTCGATCGACAAGAACTACACGTTAATCACCTTCAATTCCGCCTTTCACAAGAAATACTTGCATGCTTTTGGCGCGGAAATTTACCGCGGCATGAATATACTCAGCGGAGTGCCGGATGATTTGGCGCAAAGTTGGCGCGCCTTCTACGATCGCGCGCTGGCCGGCGAGCATTTTTCCACGGAGCAGCATTACGATTATCCGGAGCAATCGAACGACTTCGAAATCTCCTTCAACCCGATTATCGGCAGCAACAGCGAGATCACGGGCGTGTCCATGTTCGGACGCGACATCACGGAGCGCAAGCGCAGCAAACAAGCCTTGGTCGAAAGCGAGGAGCGCTATCGCAGCCTGGTGGATTTTTCTCCGGAAACGGTGCTGGTCCAC
This sequence comes from Candidatus Zhuqueibacterota bacterium, assembly GCA_003576975.1. GTDB lineage: Bacteria > Zhuqueibacterota > Zhuqueibacteria > Zhuqueibacterales > Zhuqueibacteraceae > Coneutiohabitans. Next base: position 6,206 of record QEVD01000286.1, on the reverse strand, counting down.
AGCGAGGGAAAGATCGTTTACATCAACGACGCCGGCGCGCATTTGTTCGGCGAAGCGGACACCCGGGCGCTCATCGGGCGCATGATTTTGGATTGCGTGCATCCCGACTATCGCCGCATCGTGCAAGCGCGCATCTTACGAACATATGAACTGGGCCAGGCCGCCAAGTGGATTGAAGAAAAGATGATTCGCCGCGACGGCCGCGCCATTGATGTCGAAGTTGTGGCGGCGCCGATTTCCTATCAAGGCAATCCGGCTTCGCAAGTACTCATTCGCGACATTACCGAACGCAAGCGCGCCGAGGCGCTGTTAACCGGGCAGAAGCATGTTTTGGAATTGATCGCGCGCGGCAAACCGCTCATCGAAGTGCTGGAAGAGTTGGCGCGTTTTGTTGAACGGCAGATGCGTGAAGCGCGTTGCGTGATCATGTTGCGCGATTTCGCCAATTGGCGTTTGCATCCCATCGCTGCGCCCAATTTGCCGGAACCCTGGCGCCAGGCGCTTGCCGGCATGCCGCTTCGGCCAAACGCCGGCGCGAGCGGCGCGGCCGCCTTTCATAAAAAGCAAATCATCTCGCCGAATATTACACTGGACGCCGTGTGGGAACTGGCGCGGCCGCATCTTCCTTCTCCCGCCGGCAGTATCCCCGCATTGCGCAGTTGCTGGTCCACGCCGATTCTGGCCGCGGACGGCGATGTGTTGGGTACGTTGGACTTGTACTTTGCTGCGCCGCGCCCGCCGGATAGCGCCGATCTTGAGATCATTGAGATTTCGACGCAACTTGCCGAAATCGCCATTGAGCGCGTCACCGCCGAGGAACAATTGCGCCAGGCCAAAGAGGAAGCGGAGATTGCCAGCCGCGCCAAGAGCCAGTTCGTCGCCAACATGAGCCACGAGATTCGCACGCCGATGAACGGCATTTTGGGCATGACGGAACTGGCGCTCGAAACCAATCTGACCGCAGAGCAGCGCGAATATCTGCACCTGGTCAAAGATTCCGGCGAAGCGCTGATGGTGTTGTTGAACGACATTTTGGATTTCTCGAAGATCGAAGCGGGCAAACTCGAACTTGAGCCGATCACGTTTCATCTGCGCGAGACTTTGGGCGATGTGCTTGCGCCGTTGGGGTTGCGCGCGCATCAAAAAGGCCTGGAATTGGTTTGTCACATTCTGCCGGAGGCGCCTGATGTGCTGATCGGTGATCCCGGCCGGCTGCGGCAAATCATTGTTAATCTCGTCGGCAATGCCATCAAATTTACGGAAGAGGGGGAGATCGTCATTACCGTTAAAGCGGAACACGGCACGCCGCACGATCAGCGTTTGCATTTCACGGTGACGGATACGGGCATCGGCATTCCGGCCGACAAACATCATCTCATCTTCGAAGCGTTCACGCAAGGCGACAGCACGACGACGCGGCAATTCGGCGGCACCGGCCTGGGCCTGGCCATTTGCAAGCAACTGGTCGAGATGATGGGCGGGCACATCTGGGTGGAAAGTGAAGCCGGGCAAGGCAGCGCATTTCATTTCATCGCGCGTTTCGGTATTCCCGAAAATATCCAGGCCATGCCATTTACCCCGCCGCCGGAATTGATCGGCCAGGCGATTTTGATTATCGATGATAATGCGACGAGCCGCGGCATACTCAGCGAAACCCTTGCCGGCTGGGGCCTGAAGCCCGCGGCAGTGGCGTCGAGTCAGGCTGCGCTCAACCTCAGCCGCCAGCAATCATTCGATTTGGCTTTGGTTGATGCGGCCCTCGCGGACAGCGACGGCTTCCGTCTCGCATTTCATCTGAAAGAGAACGGGGTGGAGGCTATTGTCATGATGCTTTCACGCGTGCGCCTGCATGCGGATGCCGCGCGCTGCCGCGAAATGGGTATTCGCACCTATCTCAACAAACCTGTGAAACTGACGGATCTGGCAGAAGCGCTGCTGACGGCCAGCCGCCATTTGGCCGGACACGCTCACAAACACCGGCAAACCGGTTCGTTCTTGCTGAAAGAATTCAACGGACTGCACATCTTGATTGCCGAAGACAATGTCATCAACCAACGCCTGGCCACGCGTTTGCTGGAAAAATGCGGGCACACCGTCACTGTTGTTGGCAACGGCCGCGCGGCGATAGCCGCTTTTCAAGAACATGCCTTTGATTTGATTTTGATGGATATTCAAATGCCTGACATGAGCGGTTTCGCGGCGATTACCGCGATCCGGGAACTCGAGCAGGAGAAAGGCACACGCACACCGGTCATCGCCGTCACCGCTTATGCCATGAAAGGCGACCGCGAGCGCTGTCTGGCCGCCGGCGTTGATGCCTATCTTTCCAAACCGCTGCACGTGCGGGAATTGATGGAAGTAATTGCCCGGCTCACCTCGCCGATGGAATTGACGTCCTAGTCATTGCTGCCTTCGACAAGCTCAGGCAGCGACCACGTGGCAAGCTCAGGCAGCAAGCCGGTGATGTTTCAGCCTGTCGTAGACTCAATCCCAAGATATAAAGCAGTTGTTGCCCTTCTCAATTGGGAATTCCCTGCCGTACTTCCTCCAGCGTGTCTTCCAGCCGATTGAGAATTTCGTGAATCAATTCATAAGGAATGTTGAGCGCCGGCTCAAAGCGCACGGTTTCCGAGTTGCTCATCGTGCCCGCCACCAGCACGCCCTTGCGAAACAGGCGTGACACCACTTGCCAGCCCAATTCGGCATTTTTGAATTGCATGCCGAGCAGTAAGCCTTTGCCGCGCGCCGCCACGATGACGTCGCTGAAGCGCCGTTGCAGGTTTTGCATTTCAGCCAGCATGTACGCGCCTTTGCGCGCGGCCTGGCCGGGTAAATCTTCTTCGATCGTCACTTGAATCATCGCAATGCCCAGCGGCATGACGCCGCCGCCCAGCGCCTTGCCCAGGCACATGATGTCCGGCACGACGTTCCAATGTTCGACGGCAAACATTTTTCCGGTGCGGCCGAGCCCGGTTTGCACTTCGTCGGCCACCAGCAACACGCCGTAATCATTGCAAATCTTGCGTACTTTCGGCCAATAATCTTCATGCGGCACGATCGCGCCGGCCTCGCCCTGAATCGGTTCGAGCACGACAGCGGCCATTTTCCAGCCGACTTTCTCCGCCTTCTGCAACTCAAATTCCAAATCCTCCGCATCGCCGAATTCGACGAACGTGACATCCGGCAGCAGCGGCTCAAACGCCTTGCGATAACGCAATTTTCCCATCAAACTCAACGAGCCTAAAGATTTGCCGTGAAATGCGCCCAGCGAACTCACGAACCCGTGACTGTGCGTGTACGCACGCGACAATTTGATCGCGCCCTCGACGGCATCGGTGCCGTTGTTGATCAGAAAACTGTATTGCAACCGGCCGGGCGTAATCTGCGCCAGCAGCTTGCTCAATGCGCCGCGCAGCGGATCGAGCAATTCCTGGCTCGACAGCGGATTGCGCTGCAATTGCGCTTGCACCGCTTGCACGATTTTCGGATGGCGAATGCCAGCATTGTACAATCCATAGCCGCCGAGACAATCGATGTATTCGCGGCCAAGATTATCGCAGAATTTCGAAGCTTGCCCCATCCATTCCAAACAGGCATAATCGCCGGCGGCGGAAACGGATTTGCGCGCGTTGCCCCATTGCAAATTCACAAACTCAACATGATTGCGCAGCGTCTCTTCGATCATCGTGCGATGCTGGCGTTGATCGAGCATTGTGCCCGAGATGATGTCCAGCCATTTGCGGCATTCCTGCAACACTTCGTTAAATTTTTGATCCACCGGTGCCGGCTTTTGCACTTTGGCCTCCGGCAGATTTTTTTTCTCATCGAGCGGCGGCAATGGTGGCAGCGGTTGCGGTAAACGGGCATTCGGAACTGTGGTTGTTGGTGTATATGTTGGAATCATGATATCATCTCCAGAGTTGAGTACGCGGTGTTTCAAATAAAAATCGTGTTCGTTCACATTACCGCCCGGACGGTTCAAATGAAAATAAGACAGCTCCGCTTCCCTCGCTTTTGCGAACAGTAAGCGGCTCCGGCTCTCATCATTTTCGAAGATAATAATCCCGCAAGGGGGGCGATTAACCCTTCGTGGAAAAACCAGAGAATGTAGAAAAGTTAGGCGTACTCAACCAAAACGGAGGATTTCACGATAGAAAAATTTCTCATCGTAAAACATACGGAGGAGAATGGAGGAGACGGATTGCAGCAGCCACGTGCCGATGGGCTGGCCTTCCGAATTGCGCAAGCTGTACTTGCTGGTGAGATTGTAGAGAATGCCGATTTTGCGCTTCATAGTTTTGGCCTTTCCATTGGTTTGGTGCGGCTTGGTCTTTTTGCGCAACGGCAACATAGGCATAAAAAGGCTATTTCACAAGCGCCAAAATGGCTTTTTCGAGTACCGCAATGCCTTCTGCTAATTGTTCATCAGTTATGCACAACGGCATCAATGTTCGAATGATATTGCTATGTGTACCGGCGTTCAACGAGATAAGTCCAAGTTGATAAGCGTGTTGCTGCACAAGCTTCGCCGCATCCTGGCTGGGTTGTTTCGATTGGCGATCGCTAACCAGCTCGATGGCGTTCATCGCGCCCAAGCCGCGCACGTCACCGATGAACGGACTTTTTTCGGCAATCTTGTGAAATTGCTGGCGGGTAAACTCGCCGATGGCGAGCGCACGCTGCATGAAATTGCCTTGCATCATTTCGTCGATCGTCGCCAATGCCGCTTGACAGGACACCGGATTGCCGCCGAACGTGCCGCCCAGGCCGCCTTCATGCGGTTTGTCCATCAATTCCGCGCGACCGGTAACTGCGCTCAAGGGCATGCCCGAAGCCAGCGACTTCGCACTCACAATGATGTCCGGCTCGACGCCCGCCCATTCTAGGGCAAAAAATTTTCCCGTGCGGCAGAAACCGGTTTGCACTTCATCATCGATAAAAATGATGCCGTGCTCGCGGCAAATGTTTGCGAGGGTTTGCAGCGCCGCTGCCGGCGCGGGAACGAAACCGCCTTCGCCCAACACCGGCTCGATGATCAACGCTGCGATTTGATCCGGCGCAACATGCGCCGCAAAGAGTTCTGCGAAAATGTTGCGATATTCGTGCTCCCAATCAATCTTCTCATGATCGGCATGGGGCCAGCGATATTCATAAGGATAAGGCAAACGATAAACCTCAGCAGCCGGCGCGCCGAAGCCGAATTTATAAGGCTTGACTTTGCTGGTGAGCGACATGCCCAAAAACGTGCGGCCATGAAACGCGTGCTCGAAAGCAATCACGCCGCTGCGTCCGGTGGCGTAACGCGCAATTTTGATGGCATTCTCCACCGCCTCGACGCCGCTGTTGATCAACATCGTTTTCTTGGCAAAATTTCCGGGCGTGATTTGATTGAGTTTTTCTGCCAGCGCGATATACGGTTCATAAGGCAACACATGAAAACAGGTGTGCGTGAATTTTTGCGCCTGATTGATGATGGCTTCGGTCACGCGCGGATTGACATGCCCGAGATTCATCGTGCCGATGCCGCCGGCAAAGTCGATGAAGGTGTTGCCGTCAACATCCGTGACCAGCGCGCCGTTTGCCCGTTCAGCAAAAACCGGGGTGGAATTAAAAGGCCCGCGCGGCACCGCGGCTTTGCGGCGCTGCATGAGCGCCTGGCTTTTCGGGCCCGGGATTTCAGTTTTGAGATGAATGGAGGGCATAGAGATTCCGGAGTTGAGGAATGGTATTCACATAGCTTTGCTATATTTTGAGTTTGTGCGAAAGCGCGATAATTGGTGATAATGTTCCTGCAACAGCTTGGCCATTGTCTAAAACTGAGGAGTTGCCGCGACCACAAGTCACCGCCCCTCGCCCTGTCATCCCGGGGATCTTGTGAAGCATTCGACGTCGCGCTTAAAACTTCACAGGTTCCTTTCTGGATGACATTTCGATGGGGAGCTTCCACAAATTCAGGATGACAGAGTATTGGGTTTGTTCCGGCAAAGATAAATTATGCCCACCTCGAAGTCAAGAGAGCTCCACTGTTTAGAGGTTGCAGGCACGTGCCAAGTTTTTGCTTGACAAAGGGTATGTGTCATGGTATATTGCGCTCAATCAAATAAGAGTGACACCTTTCGCACTGCTCGTTGTGAGGGCGCGGCGCGATTCAGTAAATGCCCTATCTCCTACCTAAAAAGTCCTGACCGGCGAACGACGCGGGCTTG
>QEVD01000285.1 GCA_003576975.1 Candidatus Zhuqueibacterota bacterium | reverse complement strand
TCCACTTGTCGTAAGCAAAACCTCAATGTGCTCAACGCTATTGAAACGGTCTTGCTTGATAAGCCCGTGGTGGGCTTGGCATAGCTGAATAGTTACCTTTAATTTATGTTAAAGAGCATCAGCATTAGAGACTTCATCACCATGCTTTTTGCAGAATATTTTGCCCTTTAGCTCTTCTTCAAAGTTCAGGCCGGTTTCATCGGACACGAAACTGAGAAACAGGTAACCAGAAACCCCGGCAAACCGTCCTGTCCCATCTATAACTGTCGAAAAAGAAGTACCCAATCCGTTTGGTACCTGTTCGAAGACGCCAACATCCCGAAATGTCAGAACGCCTTTTTTGCTTGTCAATGTCCAAGCCCCAAGAAAGGAAGCAGTCGGTTTGACCGGGTCATTGCCGAAACCTGAAGACATAGGAACCACATCGGCGAGGTTGGCCACATAATTCACCGTTCCCTTCAAATCACCACGCATCTCACCTGTTGCGGTTAGCAACGGTGGATCAATCTGCCCCGTGGATGAAAGTCTCGCCTCGATCTTTCGGCATCCGCAGTCGTCTTTATCTTGACCCTTTTTGGCGAGAACCGCAGATTCATCTCCGGAGAGTTCCGCGGATATGGGATCTTCTTTGGCGCAGGCGACCAGCAGGAAAACGGCAATGAAGCCAACAACGGACAAAAGAACTTTGCTTTTCATGATGAACCTCCTTGGGTTAAGTCGGTTTTTGAGACTCGAAAAACTTTATAAACAGAGCAAGTTTTTAGAGGACACAAAATTGAACTGTCACAAAAGAAGAGTTTCTGTGAGAGTTCGGTTTTGCATCCAACTTTTACTTGTCGGCCTACCCCGTGCTTCCATTCTAAGGGGTTTGAGGCGAAGCTTCGCTTGATAAATACCGTCAAATGAAGTGCCAGGAATTGGATGGAGCGTTGTCAGTAGACCTAAGTCCTTTCAAAACCGGGAGACAATTAATAGGCTGGGTATAGTGAGTTTCGCAAACTTACGGTAAGGTCGCAAAAGAATTGCGAAGCAGGTGAGGAGGCAAGCGTATTGTGGTCAAAAAAAATTGCGATACAGCAATCAACGATTGTTTTTATAAGCAATTACGTTCGCAAAGTCGCCATGACTGCCTGAATCAGGCGAGAGGCCGGACGATGTCAAACTTTTTCATGCGGTAGCGCATGAGCTGTTCCGACATCTTTAGCTCCCGGGCTGCGGCGGATTGATTCCAGTCGTTGTCAAGCAAGGCCTGGTGGATGATCTGTTTCTCGTATTCCAGCAGGCGTTCTTTCAGGGGCTGGCTCACGTGTGGCTCATCTTGTCCTGACTCAAATTGACGGAATTTTCCGGAAAGGTCTTTGGGAAGAATATCAGGCTGCACCATCGTGGCCTCGGCAGCGGATAGCGTCACCAGTCGTTCGACAAAATTATCCAGCTCCCGTATGTTGCCCGGCCATTTTTGCTGCTTCATGAATTCCAGGATATCGAAATGAAAATGCGCCACTTTCTTCCGTTGTCGTCTGGCATGCTTCTCGAGGAAGTGGCTGGCCAGTAACGGTATGTCCTGCTGGCGCTGCTCGAGGGTTTGCACGTGAATTGGATAGACAACCAAGCGATAGAAGAGATCCTCGCGAAACTGGTGCTTTGCCATCATGTCCTCCAGGGATGAACTGGAAGCGGCGATAATGCGCACATCGATTTTGTGTACCTTATCGCTGCCCAGCGGCCGCACTTCGTTCTCCTGGAGAACACGCATGAGCTTGGTCTGCGCCGGCGAGGGAAGGTTGGCGATCTCATCGAGAAACAAACTGCCTTTGTCTGCCCCGATAAACAATCCCTTGCGATCTTGTGTTGCGCCGGTGAAGGCGCCTTTGACATGGCCGAACAATTCACTCTCGATCAGGTCGGCCGGAATGGCGCCACAATCTGCCGCAACAAAGGGATGTTGATTACGGCCGCTCAACCGGTGAATCGCGCGGGCAATAAGCTCCTTGCCCGTACCGGTTTTGCCCTCAAGGAAAACCCGCACGTCGCAGCGTGCTGCCGCCTCAACGGTTCTCAGGAGCTCGACAAATGGCCGGCTCTTACCCAGCAATCCCAGGGACTTGTATTTGTTCAGCAGCACCTCATCGGGCAACGGGGCTTCGAAAAATACCTGGATTTTTTGCGCGTTGCTCAGAAACGGCGCGCAGATCGCCGCCATGCTTTCGAGCAAATCCAGCTCCGTTTGGTCAAACGCGCCGTTCCCGGCTTTGTCGAATAACAGCAGGCAGCCGATGATCGCACCGCCGGTTTGCAGAGGCACACACATCACCGACCGCACGGTTTGATCCTCAAAAAGGCCTTCTCTAAACCGGGCGTCCTTGGTAATATCTCCACTCAAGAAAGATCGCTTTTCATGCAACACCAGGCCGGTGACGCTGGTCTGAGCCAGTTGATACCGCTGCCGTGTGCTCACCTTGTTCATCTTGATGATGGTTTTGATCGTTTCATTCGTGCGAGGATTGATCATCATGATGGAGGCAATGCTGGCATTGAAGAGCATCGAGGTTTTCGCGGAGATCAAGCGCAGTATTTCCTGGAAGTCGGTTTGTTGGCATAAAGTAACTGCAAGTTCCAACAGGCTAGCGGTTTTTTGCTCTATGTTGTTCATAGTGTTTGGTCCACATTCCCTCTTACGATAATTCCGCCAGCAGTTGTTTGGCCTCTCGCAAATCTCTCGTCTCAAATCCTTCCGTGAACCAGTTGTAGACTTTATTCAGCAACTCTTTCGCCTGTTCGTTCTTCCCTTGACTCTGCCACAACCGGCCCAGGCTCATGGCTGCCCGCAACTCGAAAGATTTGGCTTCCTGCTTGCGAGCGACCGCCAAGGCTTTCTCATAGCAGGCTTCAACCTCGGATTCAGCCTCGCCCTGCAGGAGAAGCAACTCACCTTTGATCCTATGGAGTTCCGCTTCCCACATTCGATGTACGGTTTTATCTACCACAGTCAGTGATTCCGCAAGAAGCTCAAGGCCTTTTTCTGGCTGGCTCATCTTTCCATAGACTTCCGCCATCTCTGCATGCCAGATCTGCCTCCAAGTTTCAAAGCCCATGGCGCGAAACATTGCCAGCCCATCATGCAGCATCTTGAGTCCTTCGTCTATCTTTCCCATTTGGGAAAGCGCCCAGCCTTTGTGCATCCTACCCAGAGTCAGAGGCCATGGAAGGTCATGTTCTTCGGAGATTGAAACATTTGTTTCACTCAACTGCAAGACCTTTTCCGCATCGCGCAGGCACATATTAAGAAAGGCGCTGAAGACGAAACGATGTGTCACAACGTGAGGATCGGTTCTTTTTTCAGAGAGTTCTGCCGCCTGTATACTTGCCTGAATAGCCTGATCAGGGAATCCCCGAAGCCACAAGTTCCAAGGATAGTTATTCCAGGTTGCGAGCACAACATCTTGCCCTGAAACGAATGCTAGGGTATCGTCCATTTGTGGATCGTAAGCGGCGAATGCATCTTCGAAATGCTCCAGTCCGGAAGCGAAATCTCCAATGAAGCAAAGAGTAACTCCCAGTAGCGCTTGTCCAAAAAAGAGAAGCGTTTTATCTTCGTTGCTATCTGCGAGGCCCAGATACCAATGGCACAAGTCAAGAGCGCCTTGCATATCAAGAGTTGACAAATAGAAACTGTGCAACCCAAATGTAGAGAGGATAACCTCACGTGTCGCGTCGCCCTCGTCGATAAGCTCGCGTATTCTCAAATAGGTATTACGCACGCCCTTGTCCGCGTAGCCATACACCGCTGTTGCAGAAGAGCCAAGAGTCATTTGTAAACCCAACTCTCGTTTATCTCTGTTTTGCGATTCGGGGAGAGTCTTCAGAATGTCAAGCCCTCGATTGGTCTGAGCGATTGCCTCTCGGTAGGCAAAGACGCCCACGGCTTGCTTCGCAGCTTCATGTAGATAATCCACCGCCTTCTCAAAATCTCTTGCTGTTTCAAAAAGCGAAGCCAACTCCGCAGCCGCTTTGCCGCTCTTTTCGCCATAATAGCTCTCCAGCGTCTCGGCTGCCGTCCGGCTGAGGCGCGCCCGCCTGGTTCGTGTCAGAGATGAATACAGCTCGTTTTGATAGAGAGCGTGCACAAACCGGTAGCGCAAGGTGAGCGTGCGGTCAGGGAACTCATCTTCCTCGGTAAACTGCACAAAACGATGATCCTGTTCCAGCTTTTGCAGCCTTTCTTCAACTTCTTCCTCATCCATTTCCAGCACCTTGCCAACGACGGCAGAATCGAATTCAAAACCCTGAACACTTGCTGCGACCATCAACCGGTGGTCGTCTTCGCCGAGCTGCTTGATCTTGCGCTCGATCATGCCTTTCACGGAATCAGGCAGCCCGAGATCGATCTCTTCCACCGACTGCACGAGCTGCCAGCGGTCATCTTCTTCGACAATCACGTTGCGGTTTTTCAGGTCTTGCAGCAGGTCGACCATAAACAACGGGCTGCCTTCGGTTTTGTCGTGGATTAGCCTGGCAAAGGTTTTCGGGAATGTGTTTTCAGGAAATTCCAACTTTAGAAAGTGTTCGATTTCCTGTTGCGGCAGGAAGCCCAATGCAATCTCCCGACAGCGGCCGCGAGAAAGTAAATCCGGCTTGATCTGCAGGAAGGGATGCTTGGTTAACTGCAGCTCCTCGGGGCGATAGGTGGCGACAATGAGCAGCCGCATGGCATCGAACTGTGCCGCCAAGTAAGCCAACATATCGATGGAAGAAATATCGGCCCAGTGCAAGTCTTCAAAGGAAAGCACGAGCGGCCGTTTACGGGAAATTTCCTGCAAAAAAGCGGCAAGCTCGCGTTTGACGCGCTCCTGGGTGGCGTTTCTCACATCAGCCAATAGCCCGGTATTTGCAGGATCGTCCGACGAAAGTGAGGCCACCTGGACATACCACCACGGCGCTTTCTCACGCATCAAATTCGCCACTGGTATATCCGCTTCCTTTTGCAGCAAACTTTCCAACACTTGGAGAAAAGGCAGATAAGCTTCCGTTCCCGCCAACCGCTCAGAGCATTGTCCTTGCGCGATGAGGCATGACCGGCCGCTGATAGTTACCTCATCCAGAAATTGTTCGACCAGGGTGGTCTTACCGATGCCCGGTTCACCGCCAACACCGATCAGTAGACTCTGCCCGGAATAGGCATGTTCCAGGGACTTTTGCAGCTCTGCCAGCTCTTTTTCTCGTCCTACTATATGCCGTTCCGCCGCGCGCATAATCGGACCTGTTTTCGTTTCCCCGGTTAGCGCGCGCAAATTAGTCAATACCTCTTCCATTTCCTGGTACCGGTCTTCCGGTCTTTTCGCCAGGGCTTTATCCAACACCAGTTGCAGTCCATCGACACCGGCATCTTGTAAGCTAGTGATTGGCTTCGGATCCACATTGAGGATGCAATATATCATCGCCTGGTCATACTCGGCCTGAAAGGGCAGTTGGCCGCAAAGCATCTCATAAAGCACCACACCGAACGACCAGATGTCGGTGCGATGATCCACTGCTTTCGCCGTTGCCTGTTCCGGTGACATATAAGCCACCGTGCCCATGGTGGTTCCCTCCTGACTGGCGCCCGACTGGCCGGCTAACTTAGCCAGGCCAAAATCCATGATCTTGATCTGACCACTTTTTGTCAGCATAACGTTCGCGCTTTTAATATCACGATGCCAGACGCCTTTTTCATGCGCGGCCCGTAAACCTTCGGCAATTTGAATGGCGTACGCGATGGCATCATGAGCAGGAATGAAGCCCAGCATCTTTACGAGCTGCCGCAGTTCCTGGCCCTCAACGTATTCCATTACGATGAACAGCTCACCTTCTGCTTCTTCAATCTGATAGATCGTGGCAATATTGGGATGGTTGAGGGCGGCGGCGGCTTTGGCTTCGATTTTGAAGCGCTTCTTCATTTCATCGTGGGCTGCAATCTCAGGCGGCAGGAATTTGATGGCAACCATACGTTCGAGTTTCGTGTCCTCGGCTTTGTAGACCACACCCATGCCACCTTCACCCAGTTTTTTGATGATTTTGAAATTGAGCAGCATTTGGCCGATCATTTCGGTCGTCTCCCTTCACTGATAATTCGCCTGCGTCTGTTTAGTTTCTTGCAGATAACTCGTTTCAAATCCTTCTGTAAATCAGCTATAGTCCGGTTAAACAGCTAGCACAAAAAAAGGGCCGCCCATGCAATTACCTGAATTTGCTTTATATCTAAAGGGTAATCACTTTCCCTAAAAAGTCAAGCATATTTTGAACAATTACGCCTCGTTATTTTAGCCAAAAACAAAAAGGCGATCCCATGCAATGAGATCGCCTTCTGCAAAGACAAAAGTCAAGGATGCGGTCATCGCCTTCGCTCAACGCATCAACAGCATCTTGCGCGATTGTTTAGTAGCTTGCCCTGAGCCCGTCGAAGGGCCGCCCGCTGTCAGAGTGTAATAGTAGAGACCGGAAGTCAACGCTGAAGCGTCAAAACTGACAGTATGCCGCCCAGCGGGCTTGTTCCCTTCCAGCAAGGTCGCCACTTCTTTGCCGAGAAGGTTATACACCTTTAAAGTGACGTAACCGCTTTGCGGCAGGGAAAACTCAATTGTAGTCGAAGGATTAAAAGGGTTAGGGTAATTCTGCATTAGCCCAATTTGAGTTGGAAGTTCTGAAGGTTCTACGTCAATGGAAGTAGGATTCTTTGTGTAAGCATAAGCATATAAT
>QEVD01000005.1 GCA_003576975.1 Candidatus Zhuqueibacterota bacterium | reverse complement strand
GCGGAATTTTTATTGATCAAAACCCATGAAAACTGCGCTGCTCGATCGTTCGAACGAATATCTCATCTCGCGGCGGGAATATTTTACGCTGTTTGCCGCCGTGGTGGCGGCGCTCGCGATTCTATTCAACAACAATGCGCCGCAGATCGACGCTCTGCGCGGCGTGGCCCTCGATCGCTTCGCGTTTTTTCAGGAAAAGATGAGCTGGTTCGCCCGCTTGTCGCAATCGGCTGAGGAAGTGAGCGCGCTGCGCCAGCGCACGACGCAACTCATGCTGGAAAACAGCCAACTGCGTGAAGCCTATCTGGAAAATTTTCGTTTGCGCCGCATGCTGGATTATCGCCAGCGTGAGCCTTTGCAATTTCGCGCGGCGCGTGTGCTGTCTGCGGAACGCAGCCGCACGCCCAACACCGTGGTGATCGATTTGGGCAAACAAGATAACATGCGTGTCAACATGCCGGTGGTGACGCCCGAAGGTTTAGCCGGCAAGATTTACCGGGTGCATGATCGCACCAGCCTGGTGCAATTGATGCTCGACCGCAATTTCAGCGTGAGCGCGCGCGCGCAAGGCGGGCGTGTCCTGGGCATCGTGTCGTGGAGCGACACGCGCGGCCTCGAAATGACCGGCGTGCCGCGCAACGCGGTGCTGCAAACAGGAGACGTGGTGGTGACGTCGGATTACAGCGCCCTCTACCCGCCAGGCTTGCGCATCGGCAAAATTCAGCAGCCTTCTTTTGAAAAAGGTGAACCGTTTATGCGTATTCCGCTCGAGCCGGCGGTGCAGTTCAACAGCCTCGAAGAAGTGTTCGTGATCATCACGCCGCCCGAACGCTTCAAGGTGTATGTTGCAGCGGATTCTAGCCGGGGAGAATAACTCAGTTGGCGAAACGTGTTGTCAAATACCTTCTGCTGTTTTCGAGCTTCTTGCTCGTGCAAGTCAGCTTGATTCCGCTGTTGACCATTTACGAAATCGCGCCGGATTTAATGTTGATCGGCGTGGTGCTCTCCGCGATTCGGCATGGCGCAATTGCCGCGATCGTGACGGGCTTCGTCGCCGGGCTGGCGCAAGATGCCGTCAGCACACATTTGTACGGTTTGCAGGCGCTGGCCAAAGCCGTGGCCGGCTTTGTTGCCGCTTATTTCGCGCGCGACAAGTTGAAATTCGACTTGCAGGTCACGCTCGGCATTGCTCTTGCGGCCGCGCTGGCGCATAATGTGATTCGCGACACCATTTATTATTTCGATGCCGATTTCGGTTTTTGGTATACGATTATCCGCTACGTGATTCCGAATTCCCTGTACACGTTGGCGCTGACCGCGATTACACACTTGTTGTTCGCCAAGAGTTTTAAGAGAAAATCGTGAGGCGTTATGGAATTGAACCTGGAATCAAAGCGCCGGATTTTTGCCGGCGGCCTTGCGCTGCTGTTTCTCGTTTTGATCGGCCGCTTTGCCTACGTGCAGCTTTTCAAGGGCGAACAGTTTCTCGAGGAAGCCAACAAAAACCGCGTGCGCATCATTGATGTCGATCCGCCGCGCGGCTTGATTCGCGACCGTTTCGGCGAAGTGTTGGTCGAGAACAGCCCGGCTTATGCGATTTATGCCGTTCCCGCCGAAATCCGCAACGCGCCGGAGGCTTATCAAATCATCTCCACCGCGTTGCGCATGTCGCCCGATGACCTGAAACAGCAAATCGCCAAAAACAAACGCGGCAATTTCACGCCGGTCAAAATCGGCCGCCAGGTTGATTTTGCCGCCTTCAGTCTGCTGAACGAACGCCGCCTGGAGTTGACGGGCGTGGATTTTCGCGCGGAATCGCGCCGCATGTACAACCACGGCGTCAAGGCGCCGCATTTGTTCGGTTATTTGAGCGAAATCAGCGACGCCGAATTGAACATATACGGCAACAATTACAGCCCGGGCGATCTCATCGGCAAAAAAGGCATCGAACGCCAGTATGAGAGAATCATGCGCGGCGAAAAAGGGCATCGCTTCATCGAAGTCGATGCCGTCGGTCGCGTCATTCGCGATCTCGCCGGGCAGGATACCACCTTCTTCAAAGACCAGGAGCCTGAGCCGGGCAAGGATTTATTGCTCGGGCTTGATGCCTCGCTGCAACGTATGCTCGAAGCGGAATTGGCCGGCAAAAACGGCGGGGCGGTGGTGTTGAATTGCAAGAACGGCGATGTGCTGGCGCTGGTGAGCAAACCGGATTTTGATCCCGAATTGTTCTCTAAACCGTTGACGCCGGAAATTTGGAATCGCCTGCTCAACGATCCGAATAAACCGTTGTATGATCGCATGGTGCAGAGCCTGTATCCGCCCGGCTCGACGTTTAAAATGATTACTGCCTTCGCCGGCCTGCAAACCGGCTTGATCAATCCCAATGAAACGGTTTTTTGTCCGGGGTATTATGTTTTTGGCGGTCGCACATTTGATTGCCACAAAAAGGGCGGCCACGGCACGGTGAATTTGCTCGGCGCGCTCGAACAATCCTGCAATGTTTATTTTTATCGCATGGGCTTTCGCGTCGGATTGGAACATTGGACGGATTACGCTAAACGTTTCGGCTTTGGCATACAAACCGGCATCGATCTGAGTGAAGAAAGCGGGGGCTTGCTGCCGGATGAGGAGTATCTCGACCGGCGCTACGGCAAGGGCCGCTGGAGCAAAGGCATGATGTTAAACCTCGCGATTGGGCAGGGCGATTTACTGGTGACGCCTTTGCAAATGGCCTGTTTTGCCATGGCCATTGCAAACGAGGGCCGCAGTTTTAAGCCGCGCTTGATGCGCAGCATTCTGGATCCCTTCACGGGCAAAGAAGAATTCCCCGAGCCGGATTCGGTTTATGTGCGCGATATTCGAGCAGAAAATTGGGAATTGGTCCGGCGCGGCATGTTTTTGGTGGTAAACGGCGGCCGCGGCACGGCGGTCGGCTCGCGGGTTGCGGGACTCATCAGCGCGGGTAAAACCGGAACCGCACAGAATCCGCACGGCGAGCCGCACGGATGGTTCATTGGATTTGCACCGTTCGACGATCCGCAAGTCGCGTTTTGTGTGTTCATCGAAAACGGCGGCTCGGGCAGCGGCGCAGCGGCGCCCATTGCCAAAAAAATTCTCAGCTTTCTTCATCAAAACAATAAACTCGGCACGCAGCCGGAGCCTATCGACTCGGCAGATTGAAGCATGTTAGCCCGCACGAACATTAGCTGGAAAGATATCGACAAAGCCATCATTATTTGCGTGCTGCTCTTGGCGTCTGCCGGTTTGATGGCAATCTACAGCGCCACCAGCTCGCCCGTTACCTCGGCCGTGATCAAAAACAGTTTTTCGAAACAAATCATCTGGTTTTTGATGGGCGCGATGATTGCGTCGGCGATTGTGCTGACGCCGGCGAAATACCTCCGCAGCTCGGCCTACTGGCTTTACGGCGTCTGCCTCGTTTTGCTGGTGTTAGTGCTGTTCATCGGCGGCGGCAAGGGCGTGCATCGCTGGTTCATTATCGGCCCGATATATTTGCAACCTGCCGAAATCGCAAAAATCGCCACGTTGCTCGCATTGGCGCGCTATCTTTCGGACGAGGCGCGCGACTTGAAAAGCCTCAAAGATATCGGCGTTTGTTTCGCCTTGGTGTTGGCGCCGACCGCATTGATTTTAAAAGAGCCGGATCTTGGCACCGCCATTGTGGTCGTGTCTTTGCTGTTACCGGTTTTGTTTTGGGCGGGCCTCTCGCCGTTCATCCTCTTTATAGTTGTCAGCCCCGTGCTCACCGTGATTTCGGCGTTTAACGTATTTACGTTCGGCGCCGTAATGCTTCTCATCATCGCGGTGCTGGTGCTCTCCAAGCGCAAATTGCCGGTGTTGTTAGCCATCTTCATTCTCAATGTCGGCGTGGGCGCGCTCACGCCCAAGTTGTGGCATGGCCTGAAAGATTATCAAAAGACCCGCATTCTGACGTTCGTCGGCATACAGGAAGATCCGCGCGGCACCGGCTATCAAGTCGCGCAGTCACAGGTTGCCATTGGCTCCGGCGGTTTTTGGGGCAAGGGCTGGTTGCGCGGCACGCAAACCAAATTGCGCTTTCTGCCGGAACAACACACGGATTTCATCTTTGCTGTGATCGGCGAAGAATTCGGATTTTGGGGCGTGATGATCGTGCTGATTACATTTTTTGTTTTATTCTGGCGCGCGCTCGGCATCGCAATCTCGGCAAAAAACAAATTTCTTGTGCTCATGGTGGTGGGATGTGTCACTGTGCTCGGCGTTCATGTCATTGTTAACACCGGAATGACGGTCGGCATCATGCCGGTCACTGGCATTCCCTTGCCATTTTTAAGCTACGGCGGCTCCTCGTTATGGATGTGCATGACGCTCATCGGCTTGATTTTAAACGCGGGCGCGCGGCGGTTTCAATATTGATGAAAATTTCGCTTCCAGCCGCGATAAGTCAAAGTTTGCAATGGAACTAGGCCTTGACATTCTACCCGAACTTTCATACCTTTTGTGCAAAATTTTACAGTTTTGATACGGTGTATGCGTCGTGAAAGCTAGAACATCGTGGTTGATATGCGGTGGCGTTGTTGCTTTGCTTGCGGCATTGCCTCTCAAAGCGCAAGAGTCAAAATTCGGAGTGGGGTTACGTGGCGGCGTCGGGCGCATCGAGGGAGATGTCAAACGCAATGTTCTGCGCGCCTTCGGTAGTGGCCTGGTCTTCTATTCTCCGGATCCTCATCTCGCCTTTGGAATCGAAGCGGGCGTCGGCGAATTTTTGACGGATGACGATACCCGGCAAGATTCCGTTGCTCTCGCCATTCCCATCGAGTTTGATGTTACGCTGCGCTATTCTCCCTATAAAACCGTTTCACCGTTTGTGACGCTGGGCGTGGGCGGACTGGTTTGGTACAACGTGCGTAAAAGCGATCGCAAATCGTTTCAAGGCGGCCCCAAGGAAGATGAGCGCGCCTATCTGTTCAAAACGGCTGGCGGAATTGACCTCGCGCTTTCGCAGCGCTTCAATTGGTCCTTCGGCGCAGCGTTTCGATATACGCTCAGCGACAAACTCGATTTGAATTCCAGCGGCGATGAAAACGACGGCATCATTACGCTGTTCACCGGCTTGACCGTGAAATTAGGCGGCGGCCTGCCCGACCGCGATCGCGACGGCGTGCTTGATCGCTTTGATCTCGATTCCCGCGCCCGGGAAGATCGCGACGGCTATATGGATCATGACGGCGTGCCGGATACCCAAATTACCACAAGCTTGCTGGCGTTTACCACTTCGAACACAGCGGCGAGCGGCGCAGACGACATTCCGCCGGTGGTTATTCATCATCCGATCAAGCGCGCCACTGCCGGCCGCGATTTGCGCGTGCGCGCGGAGATTTTCGAAAATCGCAATTTGTTGAAAGCTGCGGTATTGTATCGCCCGGTGAATGTCCGGCGCTGGCTGGTGGAGCCGATGATGACGGCGGATCTTGAAACTTATCAGGCCCTTCTTCCCGGCCCGGCTATTCCCAAAGGCGGGCTGGAATATTGCGTCGTCGCCGTTGATGAAGCCATCAGCGGCTTGGGCTATAGCGGATTGCTCAATCGCCCGAATTATGTCATGGTCAACGGCGGCGAAACCTATTGGCGCATCGCCGCGTTCTTGGCGGCTGCGGGCGGATGGGGCACAGCGGCCTATCTGGTGCAACGCAAACAGAACTAGAGGTGTGGCCGCCCCCTTATTTTGCATATTCTGTAAAGCTAATCGATTGTTTTCGAGTATGCGTTTTAGACAAAAGCAGGCTTTCCGGCTATACCCCTGGCGCGAATTTTAGCGATGAGGATTTTTAAAAAAGTTATTCGAGTCACGAGGAGATTTTGATGAAGCAAAACGTTTTTGGCAAAACCGGCTTGATAAAATTCGTTCTTCCCACGATGGCGCTGCTGCTCACGTCCTTGTTTCTGTTCGCTTGCGGCGGCGGCCGCAAAACCACGGCGGGCGGTGAGGGCGGCCAGGATGTTGATATCGATAGCCTGCTGGAAGGCGGCGAGCAAGCCACGCAGCCTTCTGCTGCGGACGATGAAACAGAAGTCTTGAAACTTTTGGGCATTGTTCCAGAAAATAAAACGGAAGAGGCGAAGCCGCAAGAAGCAGCCGCGCCGGCGGCCGCACCCGCGAATCTCAACGCGGAAGTGGAACGGCTACAGCGCGAGTTGCAGAGCAAGGATCAACAAATTTCAAGCCTGCGAGCGGATGTCAGCGAAAAAGATCGCCGCTTGCAAGCTTTGCAAGCCGAGCTGGAAAGCGCGCAACGCCGCAGCGTGGCGCCGAGCACGAGAATTGCCGGCGATTATGCGCAGCGCTATGCGCAAGCACGCGACCTGTACGAGCAAAAGCGCTATAACGATGCCATTGCCGTTTTCGCGGCGCTGCTTGCGCAGGATGATCGCAACAGCCTGGCGGATAATTGCCAATATTGGATCGGCGAGTGTTACTACGGCCTCGGCAACTTTGTGCAATCGGCCGCCGAGTTTCAAAAAGTGCTCGCGTTTTCGCGTTCCGACAAGCTCGATGACGCCCATCTCAAGCTCGGGTTGTGCTATTTGCGCACCGGCGATCGCGCCCGCGCGCGCAGCGAGCTTGAACAATTACTCGCCATTTACCCCAATAGCGAATATGTGGAAAAAGCGCGACGTTATCTCAGCCGGATGTAACCGGCGGCAAAAACTGCCTGCACGCGACGATTCGAATCAACAGCGACACGCGCAAAAACCGCTATCATTGTTCTGCTGTGTTACGAGAACCTTTGGGGTGGCGTCAAGCCACCCTTTTCATTATCGTAACACGCCCGTAAATTGACCAAAAACTGACGACATACGATTCCCAAAAAATGCCGGAGTTACGCAAGGATCCGATTACCGATCGCTGGGTGATAATTTCAACGGAGCGAGGAAAACGGCCGGGCGACTGGGTCGTCGAACCCAAGAACCGCGCTGGAGGTTTTTGCCCGTTTTGTCCGGGCAATGAGGATAAAACCCCGCCTGAAATCGTTGCGACGCGTCCGGGGAATTCTGCGCCCAACACCACCGGTTGGAGCATTCGCGTTGTGCCGAATAAATTTCCCGCGTTGCAAATCGAGGGCGAGCTGAATCGCCGCGGCGAAGGTTTGTACGATTTGATGAACGGTGTCGGCGCGCACGAAGTCATCATCGAATCGCCCAATCATCTTGCCGAGCTCTCGGATCTGAGCATCGAACACATACGCGACATCCTGCTCACGTTTCGCGAGCGGATTTTGGATTTAAAAAAAGACACGCGTTTCAAGTACATCCTGGTCTTCAAAAACCACGGCACGGCGGCGGGCGCTTCGCTGGAGCATTCACATTCGCAGCTCATTGCAACGCCGATCATTCCCAAACGTGTGTTGGAAGAGTTGGAGGGCGCGCGCCGGCATTTCGAATTCAAAGAACGCTGCATTTATTGTGATATTATCCGGCAGGAACTGCATGCAGGCAAACGCGTGGTGGTGGCGCGCGAAGATTATGTCGCCCTCGAGCCCTTTGCCTCGCGTTTCCCTTTCGAAACCTGGTTGCTGCCGGTGCGGCATGTTTCTCATTTTGAAGCAACGGAACTGGATCATTATTGGGGACTGGCCGCGGCGTTGCGCGAGACTTTGCAGCGCCTCAACAGCGCCCTGGACAACCCGCACTACAACTTTATTCTGCATACCTCGCCGGTGCAGGAAGCGCCAACCGCGGAATATCATTGGCATCTCGAGATCATTCCCAAATTGACCAAAGTTGCGGGTTTTGAATGGGGTTCCGGCTTTTATATCAATCCGACGCCGCCGGAAGTGGCTGCGCAGCATTTGCGCGACGTGCCAACATGAGGACGGCAAGCGGCGCAGGCCAGCGGCGGCGAGTCAACGATGCTGCATCCTCCTGATGGATTGTGACGAAACAGGGATCGGTTCATGAAGAACAAATTCAAGATTTTTTATGTCGCATCTGAAGTAACGCCCTTTGCCGGCAAGGGGCCGCTCGCCGAGACCGCGAGCGCATTGCCGAAAGCGCTGAAAGAGATGGATCATGACATCCGCGTCATGATGCCAAACTATCGCAGCGTGAATGAACGCAAATATGTTCTGCGTGATGTGATTCGTTTGAAAGACATGTCGATCAAGCTGGCGCAGGAAGCCTTCATTGCCAACGGCAAATCCGCCTTTCTGCCCGATGCCAAAGTGCAGATTTATTTCTTCGATCATAAGCCTTTCTTCGACCGCCTGGGTTTGTATGCCGACCCCAAGAGCAAAAAAATCTATGCCGACAACGCCGAGCGGTTCTCACTATTTGGCAAAGGCTGCCTGGAAACTCTCAAAATGCTGCATTGGCAGCCCGATATTATTCATTGCAACGATTGGCAGTCCGCGCTGATTCCCGTCTTGTTGAAAACCACCCACAAAGATGATCCCTTTTTCAAAAACACCAAAGTGGTGGTGACGGTTCACAACTTTGCCGAACAGGGCATTTTTCCCGCTGCGATTTTGAAGGCGCTCGATCTTGCCGAGACGACGCATTATCCGGAAAGCCAGATTGCGCTCGACGGCAAATTCAACTTTCTCAAAGCCGGCTTATTAAGCGCGGATTTGATCAGCACGGTGGGCGAAGCCCATGCCAAGCAAATTCAACAGCATCCCAACCTGGCCCGCGGGCTTGCCGACATTTTGCAAAAGAAACGCAGGCTTTTCACCGGCGTGTCGCACGCGGTTGACGCGGCGGTGTGGAACCCGGCGGCCAGCGGGCATGTGCCGCACCATTTTGCGCCCAATGATTTGAGCGGCAAGCTGCGCTGCAAGAAAGAGTTTTTGGAATCGGTGGCCTGCAAATTTGAAGAGGGCGTGCCGTTGCTCGTGCTCTTCGAACCGCCGGCGGCAGAGTTGAGCGACAAGCTCGAAACAATTGTCGCCGAAGCGCTGGCAATGAATGTACAAGTCGTTTTCCTCGGCGAAACCGGCGCGAAGAGCGAGAAAGCCCTGGCGAAATACAAAAAGAAATATGCCGGGCGTTTCGCCGGCCAGTTTGGCTATGATGAGGCGTTTTTGCACCGCGCATGCGCTGCCGCAGATGTCACGTTTTCGGCAGCCTGCCCCAGCCTACCGGTATCACACGTGTTGTCGGCCATGCAATACGGGTCCTTGCCCGTGATCGCGGCGAACAGCGGCTACACGGAGGCCGTGCAAGACTATCGCAAACCCGCCGGCGCCAACGGGTTCGTGCTTCCCGGCTGCGAAGCGAAAGATGTCATCAAAACCTTTAAAAACGCCGTCAGCCTGTTCCATGATAAAAAACGCTGGGCCAAGATGGCCAAAAACGCGATGACGGCGAATCGTTCTTGGGAAGCAGTGGCAGAGACCTATACCAAGCTCTATGCGCAGTTGATGGCGCGCGGCAAGAAATAGTAGCCAATTCTCGATCGCCGGCCCAACCCTGAGGCGGTGCGGCGTTTTAAAATGATACGCCCCCTGTTTCAAGACTGAACAAATTTTGTGACAAGTGCAGTCAGGACGCAGCGTCATTGCACTTGAGAAGAAGTCCGCGAACCCCAAGATCGGTTTTTCCTGCGCCAACCGGCGGCGGAATGATAGTTGAATTTGCCCAAAAAGTAAGCGAATACAAAGGTTTGTCACATGGAAGGTATTGAAATTTCTGTCACCAAGGTGGGCACACGACGCGACATCGCCTTGTTTCGGGTTAAAGGATACATCGACACACAAACGTGCGCCGACATGTTGACGCAAATCACCTCCGTGTTGCGGCAGGGGAATTATCATTTGATCGTAGACATGGGCCAGGTGAATTACATCAGTTCTGCCGGGTGGGGCGTTTTTGTCGGCGAGATCAAGGGCATTCGTGAAAATGGCGGGGATTTAAAAATCGTTGAAATGACGCCGGAAGTACATGATGTCTTTGAAATGCTCGAATTTAACCGCATTTTAGACGCCTATGACTCGCTCGAAGAAGCGATTGACGATTTCGATCTTTCCATTGGCCTGGATTTGACGCGCAGTGTGGCGCAGTCTTACAGTCCTGCAGACTTAACCACGGGAGAAGTCGCGGTTTTGGATCCGCCCAAATCCGCTTCGCGCATGCGAGAAGCCGAAGGCCCGCGCACGAAAGCGCGCTCAGGATTTACGAAACCCAAAGTTGAAGAGCGCGTGTTGCCGTTGAGTGAAAAGGTTAAAGCCATCATCATCGAAAATCCTTCGTTGGGCATCCGGAAGATTGTGCAAGCGTTGAACACCGAGCGCTTCGGTTTTGTGAAAATGAGTTGGTGGAAACTCTATCAACTTTTGAGAAAACTGAATCTGGATACACAGGAAAAGCGCTATCGTTTTTATCGTTCCCGCTAATCCGGCCCTTGCGGCGGGGATGAAAAAGTGCCCGCTTCCGCGCATGTGACTCGAAAAGAACACCTTTATGAGTTTGCTTTAAGTGACTGCTTACAATAACATTTCGTATGGCATACTGCGAAGTGCACGACTTTTTCGAGACTTCTGCCGAGTTCAAGCATTATTTTTGACAAGCGGATAAGAAAATCGAGGAAGATCCGCTTGATATGAAATCTAGCCAGCGCCGCCACAGTGAGGTATGCAATAAAAAAATCAATGAGTTCGGTCGCTACGCTGAGATTCTGACGCTGAGTCGTAAAATTTCAAAGAGAGCTGCCTCCCTTCTCTTCCTCTGCTCGACACCTTGCGACCTCCTCACCTCTGGAATTGCGTTCAAACTGTTGGTATAACAATTGCCTGCAAATATCGCGGTTTTGAGGCAAGCATTCATTTTTTATCTACCGCCAATTGCTCAAATAGCTCATTTGGCGGTAAAATCTATTTATCTTCTCAGTCGCGAGCCTGCCCCGGAAGACGGCGGCACATATAATTCAGGTTTGTCGTATTGCTAGCTTGCACGAAACGGCAACAATTCTTAACCTGCAAGAATTCGTAAATTGACAATAGGTACGTTTTATAAGACGCTCTTCGTCTGGCGTTGACATCGAAACGGCCATGCCAGTTCAACGGATTGAATTCTGATACGTTAGGGAGCCAAACAAATGAACCAGCGTCAGTTTCACCTCCTCCGAGCAGTAACCTTCATCGCGGTGTTGTTGTCCTTCTTGACCATCTCCCCGAGCTTTGCCCAAAATTACTATTCCCGCGAGGGCACCGGTGTTCGTTTCCGCGCCGGGGAAGGCGTGCGCGTCATCGTTTTGGAAAAAAGCGAGGGCAAAGATGCCGCCGGTCGCCGGCAAGATTTGAATATCGCGGGCGACTATTTGATCGATCAAGGCGGCTATATTTATATCCCGTACCTGCGCGCGCCGATCAAAGCAGCCGGGTTGCTGCCGGATAGCCTGGCGCGCCGCATTCGCGATGATTTGTTCAATGATCTCACCATCAAACCGCCGATCGAGCAGATCTTCTGCATGCCGCTCATCCGCGTGGCTGTGATGGGCGCGGTGCAACGCCCCGGCTCTTATCTGATTCGCGCCAAAGACTCGTTGTGGGAGTTGGTGAATATCGCCGGCGGCCCGGCCAACAATGCCGATGTGCGCAAAATCAAAGTCATGCGCGGCGGCCGCACGGTTAGCAAAAACCTGCTGGAAGGCTTTGAAAATGCGCATTCGCTCGAACAGCTTGGCGTACGCTCGGGCGATCAAGTGATCATGCCGACGTATTCGCGTTTCACCGCCGACGATTTCTTGCGCTATACCTCGTTTGCCCTGTCGGCAGCCGTACTCTATTTGCAAATTTCCGATCGTAACAACCGTTGAATGCGATCGCGTTTTTAGAGTCATGCTTTTACAGATTTGTTTACAAGGAGTTTGGAGAACATGGGACTCGACACATTTGCGTTTGAAGATGACGGGGCAATGGAGGGCCAAAAGCTCGATCTCGGGCGTTATGTGCAAGCCCTGAAACGGCGCTGGTGGCTGGCGTTGATCATCGCGGCTGCGGTTGCGATTCCCTGGACGATTTATGTCAAACAGGAAAAGCCGGTTTATGAAGCGACCGCGACCATCAGTTTCCGCAATATCAGCGCGATCAAGAACCCCGAGACGATGATGCAGCGAATCGTCGAAGAATTGAATAGCCGGACCTTCGCCGAACAAGTCGTAGCGGCGCTGGGTCTGGCGGTGACACTGGAACAAGAGTCCGAGCACGAAAAGTTCCTCATCCGCAATCGCATTTTTGCGCAGCTCTCCAGCACCTATAACCCGCGCGCCGGCAAATATGTGTTGCGCGTTCCCGGCGACGGGCAGTTTATGCTCGCGATGATCGATGAGGACGCGGACGTGGAAATTCCGCTGCGCACCGGCGATGTGTTTCGCGCGGCAAGTGACACCATTTCAGTGAACGGCATTTCGTTTCAATTGGCCGATCCCCAAAAGCTGCCACAAAAAGTAACCTTTGTCGTCGCGCCTTTCAAGAAGGTCGTTTCCTCGCTGCAACAGCGCGTGCAGCCGGGGCTTAATCAGAGCTTAACGTTGATGTCGGTGAAGCTGACAGACAATGATCCCTACGTTGTGACGCAAACGGTAAACAGCCTGGCGAAGCTCTATGTTGACAAAAGCAGAGTCGTCGGCGCCGGCGAGGATACCAAGCAATTGGAAACCCTGCAGGAACAAGTACGGCAGGCGCAACGCGATTATGATGAAATCGATCAACGCTATACCGAAGCCAAGCGCCGCGCGGGCGGCAATGTGGGCGGAAATCGCTACGAGGTGACCGTCGCCAAACTCTCCGAGGCAGAAAAAAAGCTCGAGGTCTTAAAACAACAACGCGACGGCTTGAAAGAACTGCTTGATCGCGCCGCCAACACGCAAGTGAGCAGCGTGAGCGGAGTTGAGCGTGAAGCGATTAGTTACGTTTACAAAGGGATTGCGAATCATTCGCTTTTCGACAACAACGCTTCAATGGTTGTGGCGCGGCAGCGCTTGAGTGATTTGGAATCAAGGCGGGCGGACGAGTTGCGCAGCAAAACGGAACGGCACCCGGATGTGATCGCCCTGGAAAATGAGATCACCCAGCTTTACGCTCAAATTCAATCCTCCGGCCGCACGAAGCTCAGCAATCTGGCGCAAGAGATCAGCCGGCAGGGCCGCGAAGTGGCGTTGCTGGAAGGGCAATTGGGCAGCCTCCCAAATGTCGAGTCAACGTTGTTGGGACTGGAACGCCAGTGGAAGCAAAAATCGGATTATCTGCAAAGCCTGCAGGAGCAATTGCAAAAGGGCAAAATTGCGGTGACTTCGGATAAATCCGATATCGAGATTTTGGACCCCGCGATCGAACCGGAATATCCGGTGAATCGCAACAAGAAAGCGAAAGCCGCGACCGGCGGCGTCGCCGGCTTGCTGCTCGGCATGTTTGTTGTCGTTGCGCTCGAAGCGCTCGATCGTTCCATCAAATCGGTGGATGACATCAAAGGCAATTTGAAATTAAATGTATTGGGCACGATTCCACAAATCAACTTCGGCGAGTACTATGAGTTTCAAGACCAGGAAAAAGCCAAGTTGATCGACCAGCAGTTGGTGACGCACGACTATGCCCCCACGCCGGTCGGCGAAGCGTACCGCTCGTTGCGCACGAACATCCTGTATTCCAAATCCGCCGGGCGCATTCAAACCTTCGTCATCACTTCCACCGCGCCGGGCGACGGCAAATCGTTTACCGCCGCGAATCTCAGCATCACCATGGCGCAGCAAAAGAGCAACACCCTGCTCATTGACACGGATTTGCGCCGCGGCGTTTTGCACAACACCTTTGCCGTGCCGAAAGAGCCGGGCTTCAGCAATTATCTGACCGGATCGGTACTCGCCTCGGAGATCATTCACGAAACGCATATCCCCAATCTCTCGGTCATCAGTTGCGGCTCGCTGATTCCCAACCCTTCGGAAATGTTGGGGTCGGTGCAACTGCGCCGCTTTCTTGATGAAATGCGCCGGCGCTATGATCTGATTATTTTTGACACGCCGCCGTTGAATGCCGCAACCGATGCCGTGGTGCTGGGCACGCAAGTCGACGGCGCCGTCATCGTGGTGCGCTCCGGCAAAACCAACCGCGAAGTGGCGCGCAAGAAAATCGAAATGTTTCAAAACGTGCAAGCCAAAATTCTCGGCGTGATTCTGAACGGCACCACGGTGGATTTGGCGCATGAGGGCTACAGTTATTATCAATATTGATCTCGGACTCATTCTCTTAAGGGCGGTGAGATGAACTGCTTGTTGACTGGAGGCGCAGGCTTTATCGGTTCACACTTGAGCGAACGATTGCTGGCGCAAGGCCAGACGGTCGTGAATGTGGACAATTTCAATGACTACTACGATCCGGAAATCAAGCGGCGAAATGTCGCGCCCCTGTTGCGGCAATCGAACTACACGTTGTTTGAAGGCGATATTTTGGATAGCGCTAGCCTGAAAAAACTCTTCCGCGACCACAAGTTCGAGGCCGTTATTCACCTCGCGGCCCGCGCCGGCGTGCGGCCCTCGATTGCGCAACCGCTGCTCTATGAAAAAGTCAACATGGAAGGCACGCTGAATCTGCTCGAGCTGGCGCGCCAAACCGGCGTGTCTAAATTTATTTTCGGTTCTTCTTCTTCGGTTTATGGTGAAAACCCCAAGGTGCCGTTTTCCGAAAGCGATCCGGTCGATCATCCCATCAGCCCTTACGCCGCCACCAAAAAGGCGGGCGAGCAGATGTGTTACACCTATCATCACCTTTATGGCCTGCGCGTGAGTTGTTTGCGTTTTTTCACGGTGTATGGCCCGCGCCAACGCCCGGATATGGCGATTCACAAATTCACACGGATGATTGCCAACGGCGAGAAAGTGCCGATGTACGGCGACGGTTCGAGCAAGCGTGATTATACTTTTGTCGCGGATATCATCGATGGCATCGAGGCCGCAATAGCGCATTGCAATTCTTATCACATTTACAACCTGGGCGAGTCCCGTACCATTGATTTGAAGTCGCTGATCAATTTGATTCAGGAATACTTGGGCAAAAAAGCCGTCATTGAGCAATTGCCGCCGCAACCCGGCGATGTTCCGATTACATTTGCAGACATCTCAAAAGCGCAGCGCGAAATCGGTTACAGCCCTCGCGTGGATATTCAAGAGGGGGTGCGGCGCTTTGTGGAATGGTATAAGGAAAATCATCCCGTCGCTTCCTGAGCACGGATGGGATTGGCATTGCCCAGGAAGGTGAGGTCACGATATGGTTCGAGAGAAACAAGCGTTTCTCAGCAATTTGGTCAGAATGCTTGACGCGGCGGTGATCACACTCGCGTTCATCGCGTCGTATTTCGTCAGCTTCTACTTGCGTGAGGCGTACAACCTGGGTGAAATGGCATTCGCCGTCTCGCCCGATGTTGAAGGCTTGCTTTATTTCACCCAGAAAAACCGCGTTCTGGTGGGCTTCTGCTTGCTCATCTGGATCGCCACGCTGTCGTTTATCGGCGCTTACAAGGATTTCCGCACCAAAACGCTGGGCAAAAGCATCTGGCAAATTTTTCTGGCGAGTGTGGCGACTTTATTGATGGTGGGCACGCCGATTTTTGCATTCAAATTATTCCTGACCAGCCGTCTTTTCATTGCCATCTTTTGGGCGAACACCGTCATTCTCCTGCTGATCGGGCGTTACCTGCTCAATCTCTTTTTGGATTATATCCATTCACGCGGCTATAATCACATCAATTTGCTGATCGTCGGCACCGGCAAACGCGCGCGCGATTTCATCCGCACGGTGAAATCGCATTCGAATTGGGGTTTGAACATCGTCGGTTTGATCGACGATGAGCACGGTATGTTTGGCAAGGAGATCGAGGGCTATCGCGTGCTCGGGCGCATCCAGGACATTCCATTTATCATTCACCGCAAAGTGATCGATCGCGTGATTTTCGTCGTGCCGCGCCTCTGGCTCAATCGCATCGATGAAGCGATTCTCGCGTGCGAACGCGAGGGCATTTCCACCAGCATTTCGATGGATCTTTACAACCTGCGCATCGCGACCGTGCGGCAGACGGATTTCAGCGGCTTTCCGCTGCTTGAGTTCGAAACCTTCAGCGCGCAAGCCTGGCAGTTGTTCGTCAAGCGCGTCATCGACGTCATTTTGGCGCTTTTTCTCATTCTGCTGCTTTCGCCGCTGTTCCTGCTCATTTCATTGGCGATCAAAATCACCTCGCACGGGCCGGTTTTTTTCAAACAGCAACGTTGCGGCATGAATAACCGGACGTTCACTCTGTACAAGTTCCGTTCGATGGTCGTCAACGCCGAAATGAAAAAGCGCGAGCTGGAGAAAATGAACGAAATGGACGGCCCGGTATTCAAAATCAAACGCGATCCGCGCATTACCATGATCGGACGCATTTTGCGCAAATCTTCGCTGGATGAACTGCCGCAACTGTTCAATGTGCTGATGGGCGATATGAGCTTCGTCGGTCCGCGCCCGCCGCTCGCGGTCGAAGTCGAGCTTTACAAACAGTGGCAACGCCGCCGACTTTCGCTCAAACCCGGGTTGACCTGCATCTGGCAAGTCAGCGGGCGCAATCAAATCGGTTTTGAAAAGTGGATGGAAATGGATATGCAGTACATTGACAATTGGTCGTTGTGGCTCGATTTCAAAATTATGGCAAAAACGGTGTTCGTCGTGTTGTTCGGCTACGGCGCGAGTTGAAGCGTGGTCTAATGAATTTTGATCATCGCGCTTGGCAATTCGTTATTGCTCAGCCGCGGCTTGGCCATGACTGTACGAGAGCCGAGGGCGTTTGTCGTCTGCCAGTGAAGAAGCGCCGGCCGCCGTTTTGCTGCTGGTGAGTTTCTGTTCTACGTTTGAATATTGTTTGAGGATTGATATGCACATTTGCATGATCGGGACAGGCTATGTCGGCCTTGTCACGGGAACCTGTTTTGCAGAATTCGGCAACGATGTCGTCTGCGTCGATATTGACCAAACCAAAATTGCTCGGTTGCAAGCCGGCGAGATTCCAATTTACGAACCGGGGTTGGATACGCTGGTGGCGCAGAATGCCAAAGCCGGACGGCTGTCGTTCACCACGGATTTGAAGCACGCGGTCGAAAACGCGCTCGTGATTTTCATTGCGGTCGGCACGCCACAAGCCGAAGACGGTTCTGCCGACATGCGCCATGTCGAAAACGTCGCCAAAGACATCGCGCGCTACATGAACGGCTATAAAGTCATCGTCAACAAAAGCACGGTGCCGGTGGGCGCCGGCAAATTGATCAAAAAGATCATCCAGGAGAATCAGCCTGCGCCAATACATTTTTCCGTTGTTTCAAATCCCGAGTTTTTGCGTGAAGGCTCGGCCATCGAAGATTTCATGCGGCCGAATCGCGTTGTCATCGGCGCAGAAGACAGCGAAGCCATGGCAATTATGAAAGATTTGTACTCGCCGCTGTATTTGATCGAAACGCCGATTGTCATGACGAACCTCGCGAGCGCCGAATTGACCAAGTATGCCGCCAATGCGTTCCTGGCCACCAAGATCAGCTTCATCAACGAAGTGGCGAACGTTTGCGAACGGGTGGGCGCAGACGTGCATGATGTTGCCAAGGGCATGGGCCTGGACAATCGCATCGGCGCGAAATTTCTGCATCCCGGCCCCGGTTATGGCGGCTCCTGCTTTCCAAAAGATACGCGCGCCTTGTTGACCATCGCGCAGCAACATGATTACCGCTTTCAAATCGTCGAAGCTGCGGTGGCAGTGAACGAACAGCAGCGCCGCGTCATGATTCAAAAGATCAAACATATCACAGGCGGCGTCAAAGGCAAAACGATTGCCTTTCTCGGCCTGTCGTTCAAGCCGAACACCGACGATATGCGCGAAGCTCCGGCGGCCGATATCATTCAAGCGCTGCTGCAGGAGGGCGCGCAAATCCGCGCGTACGATCCCGTCGCGATGCCGGAGGCCAGAAAAATCCTGCCCAACATTGCCTACGGCAAAGATACCTACGACATCATGGAAGGCGCAGATGCACTTGTCTTCATCACGGAGTGGAATCAGTTTCGCAGCCTCGATCTCGATAAAATCAAGAGCCTGCTCAAAACTCCGTTGGTAATCGACCTGCGCAATATTTATGAGCCCAGCAAAATGATTGACAAGGGCTTCAAGTACTATAGCGTTGGGCGATAGATTTCAGTCGGAGCGAAGAGCTTTGTCGCAGCTTGATTGAATCCGGCATGCTGCGACAGTTGTTAGCACGCAATTTTCCCAAGTCTTCATACAATCTGTTGGTTCATTGATTAACCGGCTCCGGCCGGTTTTAACGTTTTGCCTCGAAATTCATTTTGAGGCCGCTTCACGGGGTGGCGGGCCGATCCGGAGCGCAGGGACGCCTTCTGCTGTCGGTTTAATACTCGCTCAATAACGATCACAGCATCATCGCACAGGAGAGTAGCATCAGGATTTTTGAGCGGGCGTTCACCCCGGCGGAAACCTCTGCTTTCCGATCGAACTGCCACCCCATTTTTGCTTGTGTCACAAAAATACATCGTTTCAGCCTGGCACACGGCGCGATCACCTCGATTCACCGCATACGCTTTTTACACCTCAATTCTTTGTCTAATCTGCTGTAAAACCTTTTATTTCTGACCGAATTTCGGACACCGGCAGTGGCATCAGTGTTGCTGATGGCATAAATAGGGAATTTACGGTCACTCATGCCGTGTGTCGCGAAGCGTGCTTCACAAAAATGGTCAACACTCGCTCAGCGGCCGGCCTCCGGGGTAAAAAAACATTCGCATCCGCTATAAGTTGCTAGCGGCCGAACAAAAGATGAAAGCCCCATGAACGTTTTAATGATTGCGCCACAACCTTTTTTCCAGCCGCGCGGTACGCCCTTCAGCGTGCTGCATCGCTTGCGTGCGCTTTCGCGGTTGGGACATCACATCGATCTGGTGACCTATCACTTGGGCCAAAATGTTGAGATCGAGCATGTCAGCATTCACCGCGCCGCCGCTGTGCCATTCATCAAGGAGATTGCGATCGGGCCGTCCGCGCCCAAAATCATCCTAGACGTCGCCGTCTATCGCCGCGCCGTCGCGCTGCTCGCGAAGAAACGCTACGATTTGCTGCACACCCACGAAGAAGCCGGTTTTATGGGCATACGCTTGAGCAAGAAGTTCGGCCTCCCGCATCTCTACGATATGCACTCGAGCCTGCCGCAACAGCTTTCCAACTTCAAATTCACGACCTCCAGCCTGCTGATTCAATCATTCGAACGGCTCGAGGCGGCAACCATCAACAGCGCACAGGCCGTTATTACGATTTGTCCGGAGCTTCATCATTATGTGCGTGAGCGCTTTCCCAATAAATTCAACAAGCTGATTGAAAACGTCGCTGACAACAGTGAGGTTTTCCAAACGCAAGTCAATCCGCTCGAATTGAAACAACGGTATAACTTGAACGGCGAAACCATCGTGCTCTATACCGGCACGCTCGAACCGTATCAAGGCATTGATTTGTTGCTCGCCTCCGGCGCCCGGGTTGTAAAACAACATCCCAATGTCCGCTTTCTGGTCGTTGGCGGCAAGCCCGAGCAGGTCAATGAACAAAAAGAAAAGGCCAAGCAACTCGGTATTACCGAGAAATTCGTTTTTACCGGCCAGCGCCCGCCCGAAGAAATCCCGCAATTCATGCAGCTTGCGCAAGTGTTGGTCTCGCCGCGCTTGGAAGGCAATAACACGCCGTTGAAGATTTATTCGTATTTGCGTTCCGGCGTGCCGATCGTCGCGACGAATCATCTTACGCATACCCAAGTGCTGAATGATGAAGTCGCTGTGCTTACCGATTGCAAGCCCGAGGCTTTTGCGCACGGTCTCTTGCGTGTGCTGCACGACAAGAATTTAGGAGAAACGATTGGCCGGCGCGCGCAAAGCCTGGCCGAACGGGAATACAGTTACGAAGCTTATCTGCGGAAAACAGCAGACGTGTATGACTACATGCAGTCATACCAGGAGAACCAGGGAAGAGCATAGGGTGAATTTATGTGCGGTATTTGTGGTATTATGACATTTTCTCCGGCGGCGGAGATCGCGCGCGACGAGGTGCGGCGCATGAATGAGGCCATCTTTCATCGTGGACCGGATGAAGACGGTTTTTATCATGGCGAGCAAATCGGCATGGCCATGCGCCGCCTCAGCATCATCGATCTTTCCAGCGGCCAGCAGCCGATCAGCAATGAAGACGGCACGATCTGGATCATTTTCAACGGAGAAATTTACAACTATCTCGAGTTGCGCCGGGATTTGGAAAACCGCGGCCATCGCTTCAAAACGAAATCGGACACCGAAGCCATCGTGCACGCCTATGAAGAATTCGGCGTCGAATGTCCGGCCAAGCTCAACGGCATGTTCGGCTTTGCCATTTGGGATACACGCAACCGCAGCCTTTTTCTTGCGCGTGATCGTCTGGGCAAAAAGCCGCTGTATTATTATGCCGGCAACGATCGCCTGGTGTTCGGCTCTGAGCTGAAGAGCCTATTGCAGTCGCAACACGTGCCGCGGCGCGTTTCACCGGAAGCGCTTGATCTTTATCTCACCTATGAATACGTGCCGGCGCCGCACACAATTTTTGCGGATATTAAAAAGCTGCCCGCCGGGCACTCGTTGCTGATTCGCCGCGACGGCAAAACCGAGCTGCGGCGTTATTGGGATCTGCATTTCCGCGAGAACGGTTATCATGCCGCCGAGCTGCAACAGGGACTGGTGGATTTACTGCAAGACGCTGTGAAAATCCGCTTGATGAGCGATGTGCCGCTGGGCGCGTTTCTCTCCGGCGGCATCGATTCGAGTTGCATCGTCGCGCTGATGGCGCGCGTCATGGACCAGCCGGTGAAAACCTTTTCGATCGGTTTCGAAGAAGGCAGCTACAACGAGCTGGAGTATGCGCGTGCGATCGCCAAGCATTACAAAACGGATCATAAAGAATTCATCTTGCGCCCCAATGCGCTCGAATTAACGGAAAAACTGGTCAAGCATCTGGATGAGCCGCTCGGTGATTTTTCCATTTTCCCGACCTATCTCGTTTCGAAAATGGCGCGCGAGCATGTGACTGTCGTGCTCAGCGGCGACGGCGGCGATGAGTTGTTTGCCGGTTATGACACGTATGTCGCGGATTGGATGTACCGCAAGTACCGCATGCTTCCGTCGTTTCTGCGGCACGGCCTCGTGCAGCCGTTTGCCCGGTTATTGCCCCCGACCGAGAAAAAGAAAGGGCCGATCAACAAGATCAAACGTTTCGTCGAAGGCACACAATACCCGGAAGATTTGCAGCATGTGCGCTGGATGATTTTTCTGGCGGAGCAGGAGAAGCAGCAGCTTTATGGCGAGGCCTTGCACAACATTGATATTCGCCGCGGCGCGCATGATTTCATCCGCAGCCACTTCCAAAATGCCGATTCACAGGACTACCTCAACCGCCAGCTCTATGTTGACATCAAAACCTATCTCTGTGACGACATCATGGTGAAGGTCGATCGCATGAGCATGGCCGCCTCGCTGGAAGCGCGTGCGCCGTTTCTGGATTATCGCGTGGTCGAGTATGCCGCCACCATTCCGAGCGCGTTGAAGCTGCAAGGCCAGCAGACGAAGTGGATTCTCAAAGAGGCAATGAAGGGATTGCTGCCGCCGCCGATCGTCAAACGCGGCAAAGAGGGTTTCAGCATCCCGATTAAAAACTGGCTGAAGGAAGAATTGCGACCGATGATGCTCGAGGTGCTTTCCCCCGCGCGCCTGAAGCGCGACGGCTTTTTTAATGCGGAATACGTGCAACGACTCATCGATGAGCATCTCGCCGGCGCCGAGAATCACAGCCACCGGCTGTGGGCGCTCACGGTGTTCGGCATTTGGCGTGAGCAATATCTAACATGAGGCGGGTTGTATGTTCAAGCAAGTAAAACATCTGCAGAACTTTTTGCGCTTTGCGAAAGGCGAGCACGAACCGATCATCGGGCCGATCAAAGCGGCGTGGGAAGTGCTTTCCGTTTGCAACGCCAAATGCCGTACATGCGATCGTTGGCAGGAGAAAGACGATCCCAGCATGCTGTCGACGGCGGAGGGTAAGAACCTGATCCGGCAGCTTGCGGATAACGGCGTGATGAACTTGTGTTTCACCGGCGGCGAGCCGCTGTTGCGCAAGGATATTTTTGAGCTGATTGCGTGGGCCAAAAGCTGCCATTTGTCAACCTCCTTGATGTCGAACGGCCTTTTGATCAACGATCGTCGCGCCAAAAATCTCATTGACGCCGGTTTGGATTTGATCTATATTTCGCTCGACGGCAGCACGCCCGAGTTGAATGATGCGCTGCGCGGCATCAAGGGGTATTTCGAACTGGCCAGCCAGGGGATTGAAAACCTCAAATCTCTCCGCAGCAACGCGCGCCCCAAAATTTTCATCGCGTTCACGGTGAACAAGGCCAACATGTATGATCTTGAGAACATGGCGCGCTTCGTCAAATCGCGCGCGCTTGACGGCCTGTCGTTTCAACCGGCATTGCATCTGCCGCAAGTGAAGTATCGTGTCGATGAGGAGTTGGCTTTCGGTCCGGGCGACGCCGCCACGCTGCAAACGTTGGTTGAGCGCGTGCTCAAAATGTACGGTGAACTGTTGCCGATGAATCGTGATTATTATCGCCAGTTTGCCTCCTTCATCGAGAATCCGCATAAGCTGCGGGAACAACACAGCATTGCGGGATTCGCTTTTGTCAATATCGACCCGCGCGGCAATGTTTATCCCGATCCGCTCGAAACGGCCTCCATGGGCAATATTCGCGAACAAAGCTTTGAAAAAATTTGGTACGGCCGCCGCGCCAGCGAAGTGCGCACGCGCATTGCGCGCCAGGAATTGCCTGCGGGCTTTTTCGAAAGCGTCGTGCCCTTGACGATGGCCGTGCAGCGCATGACGCCTTTGCGTTTGCATCGCGCACTCAAACCGATCTTCACGACCGCCGAACATTTTTAGCAAAGCCGTGCGCCCGGAAGGCATGATTCGTGTTTTTGAATTCGACTCAATCCTGTTGAAATTTTATCTGCCGAAAACCCGGCATGCCCAGTAGTATCGCAACGAGCGTATAACCGTAACGGAACAAAAATGACCGACCTCACAACTTCACAACTTGAGCGAATTAAAACCTCCTCACGCGCTTCAGGCAAGCCCGCTCAAAACGGGCAACTGTTGCATGCCATTGCCGAGTATTGGAATGCGCATATTCATGATCTTGCCATTGCCAAACACCCCGTCGGGTCGAAAGGCTTTTTTCAAGATCTGGACGAGTACCGTTTTGACAAATTGCGTTACTTGCCCAAGGTGGTGGATTTTAACGGTTATCGCGGGAAGAGTATACTGGAAGTTGGCTGCGGCGTCGGCATCGATCTCCTGCGGTTTGCGCAGGGCGGTGCGCGCGTCATCGGCGTGGATTTAGCCAAACAATCCATTGATCTCGCCAAAAAAAATTTCGAGTTGAACGGCGCGGCCGGTGAGTTTCGTTTGATGAATGGCGAAGCGCTCGAGTTCGAGAACAATCGATTTGACATGGTATATGCGCACGGCGTGCTGCAATATACTTCGGACGCCAACAAAATGGTGAAGGAGCTGCATCGCGTGCTCAAACCCGGGGGCGAGGCGATCATGATGGTCTACAACCGCATTTCCTGGCTCAATGCCATGTCAAAGGTGATGAAAGTCGAGCTGGAGCATGAAGACGCGCCCGTGCTCAACAAATATTCGATTGCAGAATTCAAACGCATGCTCACGCCGTTCGACAAGGTTCGCATCGTACCCGAACGATTTCCCGTCGCCAGCAAGCTGCAAAAAGGCTGGAAGGCGGCGCTGTTCAACGGCGTTTTTGTGCCGGGCTTCAATCTACTACCAAAATTTTTGGTGAGACCGCTGGGTTGGCACATTATGGCGTTTTGTTATAAATGATGTTTGTGGCTTCGCATCGAACGGCTTTGTCAATGTCCGAAGCTCTTCCAGGCCCAGGTTTTCATCTGTTCGTTGCGATGAAGAGGTGTGATGGGAATAGTACCGATTAAAGACTTTTTGCTTCATGTTACCCTTCCTCAGTGTCCCCTCACGCCTTCCGGCAAATGACTAGCGGAGTTTTATTCATGCCAGGAAAAGTTCTCGTTACCGGTGCGAATGGCTTCACCGGCAGTTACCTCTGTAAACACCTCTTGCAAAAAGGCTATCACGTACGCGGCCTGGTACGCAAGAGCAGCAATCTCTCGCTGCTCAAAGGCATTGATATTGAGCCGGTTTATGGCAATTTTGCCGATAAAGACAGCGTACATGATTTGCGGGCCGCGATGAAAGGCGTTGAAACGGTTTATCATATTGCCGCAGCCTATCGCACGGAGGGTGTGCCGAACAAATATTTTTGGCAGGTGAATTTTGAAGGCACCCGCCATTTGCTCGAAGCGGCGCTGGCCTCGCAAGTTAATCGCTTCGTGCATTGCAGCACTGTGGGGGTACAGGGCGATATCAAGAACCCGCCGGCAACCGAGGAAGCGCCCTATGGCCCGGGCGATGTTTATCAGGAATCCAAGCTCGAGGGCGAAAAACTCGCGCGCAAATTTTTTGAGGACCATCGCTGGCCGGGTGTCGTCGTGCGTCCGGTCGGCATTTATGGCCCGGGCGATCAACGTTTTCTCAAAATATTCAAATTTGTCAACAACGGCCGCTTTCGCATGTTTGGCAGCGGCGAAGTGTTGTATCACATGACGTTTGTCGAGGATCTCGCCGCCGGCATTATTTTGGCCGGCGAAAAGCCGGAAGCACTCGGACAAGTATTCACCATTGGCGGCAGCGAGTACACAACGCTGAATGAGTTGGTGGCGCGTATCGCGACCGCACTGGGCGTGCCGAAACCCACAAAACACTTTCCGGTTTGGCCGGTTTGGACCGCAGGATTGCTGTGCGAACTAATTTGCAAACCGCTGCGCCTTGAACCTCCGGTGTATCGCCGGCGCGTTGATTTCTTTGTCAAAGATCGTGCATTCGATATCTCCAAAGCTCGCCGCCTGCTCGGCTACGAACCGAAATTCAACCTGGACGCCGGCCTGAAAATCACCGCAGATTGGTATCGTGCCAACGGGCTGTTAAATTAAGTTGCACGATTACGCCTTCGGATATTGTTGATTGTAATAATGTCTGTTGGCGCCGTATGTTGTTTTTGTTTTGGATTTGCCAGGTTGGACTAACAGAAGCAGGCGCCGTTGCGTTGGCCGCGACGGCAAAGTGGCAACGGCCATTCAGATGTTTCTTATAATTTTTTTCATGAAAACCTCATGACTGACAACCTCAATCACAAACCGCGCCGTGAAACAGTCGAGATTCAGAAAGAGCTGTTTGACGCAAAGAAATCGAAGCTGCAGAAATACAAGGAAATCGTGCTCGGCGAGAGCAGCACCTGGTATTTGATCAAGTACGAATTGATCACGCTTGTCGCGAGCTGGCTGCCGGGCGCGCTCGGCTTGGTTCTGCGGGGAAAGTTGTATCCGCTGCTCTTGGGCAGCGTCGGGCGCAATGTCACCTTCGGCAGCAACGTGGTGTTGCGCCATCCGCGCAAAATTCATCTTGGCAATGATGTGGTCATCGATGACAATGTGGTGCTGGATGCCAAAGGGAATGATAACGAGGGCTTGTTCATTGGCAACGGCGTGTTTGTGGGCCGCAATACCATTCTGAGCTGCAAAAATGGCGACATCGTCATCGACGATAACGCCAACCTCGGCTTCAACAGCGAAATTTTTTCTGCCAGCCGCGTGCGCGTGGGCAAGAACGTGTTGATGGCGGCATATGTTTATCTCGTGGGTGGCACGCACACGTTCAACCGCAGCGATATTCCGATCATTGAACAAGAACGCTCGAGTCAAGGCATCGAGGTTGGCGACAATTCCTGGTTGGGTGCGCACGCCGTGGTGTTCGACGGCGTGACGGTTGGCCGCGAATGCATCATTGGCGCGGGCGCCGTCATCACTCTAGATATTCCCGACTGGAAAATCGCCGTGGGCGTGCCCGCAAAGGTAGTCAAGGATCGCCGCGAAATGTCGGGCAAAATCGAAACTGTCTAAACGAAACTCATACTCCTCGCGATTCGATATTGAACATGAGCACGCGAGAGCGCAAGAAGGCGAATATGAGCAGAACGCATCGCATTCTCCACGTGATCGACAAACTCTCCATGGACGGAGTCAACCCAAGCAGCGTTGCGCTCTGTTTCATCGAGTGGTTCAAGCATGCCGACACGCGCCGTTTTGAAGTAATGGCCTCCGTACTGCGCCCGCCGGACGCCGCCAGCAAGCATCTCGAAGACAACGGTGTCCGGCTTTTTTACATCGACAAAGGCAAGTATTCCTTCGCCAACGTCGGCGCAATTGCCGATCTGGTGAAGCGGGAAAAAATCGATTTGCTGCATTTGCACGGCTATAGCGCCGCGAACTTCGGCCGGCTCGCCGCGAAACGGGTGAAGATTCCCGCGTTGGTACACGAATGGGCCATTCTCAAAATTCAGCCGCATCAATTTGTGATGGATTGGCTGCTGCGCAACAGAACGGATTTGGCGGTGGGCGTCAGTGAAAGCGTGCGGGAATTCTTGGTTTCGGGACGCCACGTGCCGGCGGGTAAGACAAGCGTGGTCTGGAACGGCGTCAATCTGAATAACTTTAAAACTGCGGATCCGGCAAAGGTCAAGGCCTTTCGTGAAAAATTTGGCCTCGCTGATCATCAACTTGTCATCGGCACGATGACGCGGCTGCGTGAAGAAAAAGGCAACCGCTATTTCGTCGAAGCCGCCGGCAAAGTCGCGCAAGAATATCCCGAGGCGCGTTTTATCATTGCGGGCGACGGCCCCCTGCGTGAAGAGCTTGAAGCGCTCGCGATGAAACTCAATCTTAAAGGCAAACTCCATTTTGCCGGGTTCGTCTCGGAAGTCGCCGCGGCGTTTGCCGCATTTGATATCGCAGTGATGGCCTCGTTGACGGAAGGATTTCCATTTGCGCTGGCGGAAGCCATGGCCGCCGGCAAGCCGGTAGTCGTTACCGCCGTTGGTGGCATGAAGGAAATGGTGCAGCATGAGGTCAATGGCTTGTTGGTTCCCGCCGCAGATAGCGTCGCACTTGCGCAAGGTTGGTTGCGCTTGCTGCGCGAGGCTTCATTGCGGGAAAAATTCAGCAAAGCCGCGCGTGAGCGCAGCCAGGCTTTCAGCGTGGAACGCAATGTCGCAGCGTTAGAAGAACTATACGCGAAATTACTGTCGAATGGCCGGGCGTGATCGAAGTATCGTTTTCCACCGAAATTGCGACTCAAAGTTTCAACAAAATTTTTGGAGTCGTGAACGGTTACACTCGCTTGTATGCTTATTTCATCTTGTCATCCTGGACGGATCTTTTGAAGTACTCGGCCTAATGCGAGTACTTCAAAAAATTCGGCTGCATGACACTTCGAGATGGTACTCTTATGAATTAAAGTAACATCTCGGCGAAGCTTCTTGGGTCGAGAATCGACGTACAACGCATGCTCGCAACGCTTACCAACAAACTCCAGTGGAGTTATCGCAAGAACGGGCCGGATATTCTTGCGCTGGTGCAGCGCAATTATCCGGGCTTTATGTTTTCCACCAAGCCCGACCCGCTGCGCAATGAGATTCCAGTTTTTCATTTTCACACCGTTGAACCGGTCTCGTTCGAAGAAAAACTGCAATTTCTCGCAGCTAACCGCTATCGCACACTCGACGGCGAAGAGTTTCGAGCGTGCATTGCAGGCGAGAAACCGATTCCCGAGCGCAGCATCGTGCTCACGTTCGATGACGGCCGCGCC
This sequence comes from Candidatus Zhuqueibacterota bacterium, assembly GCA_003576975.1. Lineage (GTDB taxonomy): Bacteria > Zhuqueibacterota > Zhuqueibacteria > Zhuqueibacterales > Zhuqueibacteraceae > Coneutiohabitans. Next base: position 17,921 of record QEVD01000005.1, on the reverse strand, counting down.
TCGTTGTGGACGGTTGCGTTTGCGTTGCTGCGCAAATATGGTTTCAAGGCCATCAGTTTTATCATCCCGGGTCTGACGCCAGAAAATGCGCCGGCAAGCAAAACTTACGACGATTACATTGCGCATCGCGCCTCCTCGCAAGATTTGCTTGCGCGAGAACAATCCAGCTTCCCGCTGTGCTCGTGGCATGAAATTCGCGTAATGCATGATAGTGGTGTGATCGATTTTCAATCACACACCATGCATCACCATCAGGCTTGCATAGAAAACAAGGTGGTGGACTTTTTTCACCCAAGATTTCAAACTTATTTTTTTGGAAACATCAACGTGCCGGTTTATCGCAATCACGGAGTTTTGGATTTTGGCCGCAAGATCGCGCTCGGAACCCCGATTTATCGCGCTGAACCGCGCATGGCAGGCCGTTTACAGTTCTTTGATGACGAAGCATTACGCGAAGCCAGCGCGAATTTCGTCGCCCAGCATGGCAACGAGAAATTTTTTGCGCAGCGCGATTGGCGCAAGGAATTGTTTGCCTTTTATCGCCATGCCCGAAAACAGCACAGCATGACCCGCTTTGAAACGCCGGTGGAGCAAAAAGAAGCAATTTTGACGGATTTGAAACAATCCAAGCAATTGATTGAAGAACGGCTGCCGGGCAAAACCGTGACGCAGCTTTGCTATCCGTGGTTCATGGGCAGCAAGCTGGCGGTGAAACTCTCACAACAAGCCGGTTATCATGTCAATTACTGGGGCATTGTCGCGCAGCGCCCGAGCAACCGCCGCGGAGAGGATTTGTTCAACGTGCCGCGCCTGGAAGATCAATACGTTTTTCGCTTGCCGGGCGATGGCCGTAAAAGCTTGCGCGAGATTTTGATACAAAAATTTCACGCGCATGCGCCGGCATTTACACGAAATCTTGGTCAAAACTGAGCACAATCTTTGTTCTCCAAACTTGATTCACTAACTCAGCCCCGCCAAGAGGGCACGCATAGAATAGGTCAAAAATGATATTCGGCATTATCGGACAGAATTCTGCCACGAAAGACGCGTCGAGCGCCGCAGCGCTCGAAGACCGCAACACGCTTTTGCATTCGTTTCTGCACGATCGCGAGCGCGGCGAGATTCGTTTCCACGCGGCTGCGCATGAGGCTGCCGTCGCCATGACGGCCGCGGGTGTTCCAACGTTGGACGCCAGCCTCGCCGTTTATCAAGATGACAAAGGCAGTTTTGCCGCGATTCACGGCAATCTTTTTAACCGCGGCGAGTTGATCAAACAATACCTCTCGCAAGCCCGCCTGCAAGCGACGGCCAACAACGCCGCCATCATCTTGCAGCTTTATTATAAACTCGGTGAAAAATTCTGCCGGCAGATCAACGGTAATTTCGTGATTGCGCTGTATGATGCGCCGGCGCAGCGGTTCTATCTGATACGCGATCATCTCGGCGTGGAGCCGGTCTATTACAGCCGCCGGGAAGGCATGCTCTATTTCTCGAGCGAGTTGCAGCGGCTCACACGCATTCCGGCGATCGGACGCGAACTCAACTTCGGCGTGGTGCAGCGCTATCTGTTGTTCAATTATAATCCCGGCTACGAAACGATTTTTGCCGGAGTCAGTACGCTGCGTCCGGGATTTTTTATCAAGATCGAGCGCGGCAAAATGAGCATCGAACAGTATTGGCGGCCCTCCTTTGCTGAACCATTCAACAAGGATGATGCGACGTACAAAACTGAGCTGCTCGAATTAATGCGCGATGCCGTGCGCCTCCGCCTCAACAGCGGCTATCGCGCGGGCGCGTTTCTCAGCGGCGGTATGGATTCCAGCTCGGTGGTCCATTTCATGCGCAGCGCGTTGCAACAGCCGATTCATACGTTTTCCTTCCGCTGTCACGGCAAAACGTTCGATGAATCGCATTATGCGCGCGTGATGTCCGAACGCTATGACACGCAACACCATCAAGTCGAATACACCGCCGACGATGCAGCGCAGCAGCTTGCGCGCGTGGCGCAATCGGCGCAAGAGCCGTTTTCGGATATTGGCATTGAAATCGCTTCGTTGCTGCTCGGCTCGAAAGTCAAAGAATTTGCCGACTACGTCTTGACCGGCGACGGCGGCGATGAGTTGTTCGGCGGCCATCCGGTTTATCTTGCAGATCGCGCCGCCAAAACCTTCGACAAGATTCCGGGATTCATTCGCCAGCCGCTCACCAAGACTTTGCAATGGCTGCCGGATACCGACTCCAAAAAAAGTCTGGTGGTAAAGGCAAAACGTTTTTCCTATAGCACGGCGTTTCCGGCTTCGCTGCACAGCAATCGCTGGCGCATTTATTATACCACTGAAGAATTGCGCCGGCTGTTCATGCCGGAAGCATTGGCGCACGTGAATGGCTTCAATCCGTTTGCAGAATTGCTGGAGATTTATGCGGAAGCCGACGGTCGCGACGAGTTAAGCTCGACCCTATACGGCGATTATTATTCCGTCGTCGGCTTCTACCTCCGTCGCATGGAATTGATTCGCCAGTTTGGCGTTGAAGGCCGCGTGCCGCTGCTGGATTATCGCTTGGTCGAGTATACCGCGCGTATTCCCAGCGCGTTGAAAATCGGCAAGGGCGGCGAAACCAAAGTGTTGTTGCACAAAATCATGGCCGGCGAGCTGCCCGATGAAATCGTTTATCGCAAAGACAAGCTCGGTCACAGCGTGCCCATGAAAAATTGGATGCGCGAAGATGCGCCCGTGCAAAACCTGTTCGAAGAATACCTTTCCCCGGAGGTGATTAAACAGCGCGGCTTGTTCAATCAGCAATACGTCCGGCAATTGATCTCCGAACACAAAAGCAAAGCCCATAATCATTCACACCGGTTATGGGGATTGATGATGTTCGAGTTGTGGTGCCGCTCGCATGTGGATCACGCGTAGCGTTCGAACGAATTTTCCGGGCAGGAATAACCTGACTCATGAAACTCTGGATGAAAGCAGCCTTCAGCCTTGCCCTCATGGCGCTGTTGCTTTGGAAGGTTGATCTGCAACAAATTCTTGCAGCATTTGCTGCAACCAACCTCAATCTCTGGTTGGCGGCCTTTGTGCTCTTTCTCATGCAGCAAGTACTCGTGACTTATTGCTGGCAAATTTTATTGGCGGCGCATCACAGTGCGCCGCCGTTTATCAAGACGCTTGAAGTGCATTGTGTCGGCAGCTTTTTCGGCACGTTTCTGCCTACAAGTGTGGCGATGGATGTGATTCGCGCCTATCGCCTGGGGCGTTATCTCAAGCATCGCGTCGATGCCGCGGGTTCGCTCTTTGTCACACGTGTGATCGGCTTTCTTGTTATTTTTATGTTGGCGCTTATCGTTGCCATCCCGGTCAGTCGCGCGCTGCAGGAGGCCAGACTCTTCTGGCTTGTGCTCGCCGGCCTGGTTGCGTTCATCACTGCGGTGAGTGTGTTGTTGCAAAAAAACGCCGCCGGATTGCTGCAAACGGCGCTGCAGCGCTTGGGCTTAAACTCGCTTGCCGATAAAATTGCCGGTTTTCGCGCGAGCATCCTGGTGTACGGTCAATCGCGCCGGGCCCTGCTGTTGTTGCTGGCATTGACGTGGCTCTATCAAATTCTCGGCATTTTTATTATTTATCTTGTCGGGCGTTCACTTGGCATTGAACTGGCAATCTGGCATTACTTCATTTATATTCCATTGATTACGACGATTGCCTTGCTGCCCGTCTCGTTGGCGGGTCTTGGCATTCGCGAAGGCGCATTTGTCTTTTTCTTTGCGCAAGCCGGTGTGGCGCAAGCGCAGGCTTTGTCGCTCTCGTTGATGATCTTTGCGCAATCCGTGGCGCTTGCATTGCTCGGCGGTTTGTGGTACTTGTTGGCGAAAGAACAACTTGAGAAAAGCCGTCCCGCAGAATCCGGACAAACAACTCAAGTTATTCCCAAGGAATCGTTTTGAACCGTGCGCGACCGGCGATATTCTTGATGTCAAATGATGGCGCACGAGAATCGCGCAGCCAGTTACAATCTCAGGGATAGGAGACGGAAGGTGATGGAAATGAATTCGAAGTTAGCCGTGCTCGGCGCCGGCAAGATGGGCGGCACGCTTATCAAAGCGTTGCGTGAGGCCGGCCTGTTTCAGGCCGAGCAAATTATTGCAACCGCCAGACATGCCGAGCGCGTCGAGGAAATCGCCCAACGCCTGGGTGTGACGGCAATGTCAAACAATATCGCCGCTGTGCAACAAGCCGGGATTGTTCTGCTCGGCATAAAACCGCAGGCCATGCGCGAGGTGCTTGCCGAGATCAAGCCGCATATCCGGCCGCATCATCTGGTGATTTCGATCGTCGCGTCTGCCACCACGGCGTTCATTGAAAAATATCTTGAGGCGAATATACCGGTTGTGCGCGCCATGCCCAACACGCCCAGCCTCATCGGCGCAGGCATGACGGTTCTGTGCGCGGGCAAACACGCCACGCCAGAACATCTCACGCAAGCGCGCCGGCTTTTTGACGCGGTTGGCCGCACCCTGATTTTGGATGAAAAGCATATGGATGCGGTGACGGCGCTGAGCGCAAGCGGCCCGGCGTTTATTTACGTGGTGCTGGAATCGCTGGCAGAAGGCGGCGTGAAAGTCGGCTTGCCGCGCAATGTCGCCACCGAGCTGGCCGCGCAAATGTGTCACGGCGCCGCCAGGATGGTGCTTGACACCGAAGCGCATCCGGCATTGCTCAAAGACGCCGTCACCACGCCGGCCGGCTGCACGATCGACGGTTTGTTGAAATTGGAAGAAGGCGGCTTGCGCGTCACGTTGATCAAAGCCGTGGTGGAATCGACGCATCGGGCAGCCGAGCTGATTTCAACCTGATTTTGTCTAGCTTGCCGTCTGCTATTTGAGAAGAATCTTTTTGAACATTCAATTTTTATCGCACTTGAAAAAGATTCACTTGAAATGGCCTGATCCAATAAATTGCATGAAACATTAAAATGTCATTACGCGTCGTCACAACCACCTCCGAGTTCGAAAGCCTGCAATCCGCTTGGGATACGCTTTATCGTAGTAATTCCAATCACACGCCGTTTCAATCCTGGGAATGGAATTTTGCGTGGTGGAAAAATTTTGGCGACGAGGATTCCTTGCGCCTTTTGCTGGTTCACGAAGACGATAAGCTTGTCGGTATCGCGCCATTTTATCTCCGCAAGAAGTTTTATGGCTTTCCGTTGCGGCATCTCGGCTTCATCGGGCAAAAACGCGGTGATTATCTCGACTTCGTCGCCGCCGCCGGGCGCGAGGCGTTTTTTTTTCGCGAAGTTCGGGAGTATTTGAAAAGCGGTAATGAGAACTGGCGGTTGGTTGAGCTTAAGGATGTCCCGGAAAACTCAACGAATCTTCCGCATCTTTTCCAGCAAATGCGCGACGCGTTTCCGCTTTTTGGCGTGGAACATCAACGTATCTGCGTGAGCATTCCACTGACTACGGATTGGGAAAGTTTTTTACAGACGTTGAGCAAGCGCACGCGCAAAGATGTCGGCTATGATCGCCGGTTTTTGGATAAAACCTTCAAAACAGAGTTTAAGATTTTTACAAACTCTTCGGCCGTGTTTGATGGCTTTCGCGATCTCGTGACAATCTATCAAGCGCGCTGGCAGCAAGAAAAAGGCGCGGGGCGATTTGCGGAAGAAAGCGTCTTTAAATTTGAGGAAGAAGTCTGCCGGCGCCTCTCGCATCGCGGTGATTATCGTCTTTACCTGCTCTATGCCGACGGCCAGCCTGCCGCCGGACTCGCGGGCTATGTGAGCAACGGTAAATATTACGGCGACACCTATGCGCATGCGCCGCAATTTCACAAGTTCAGCGCCGGCAACGTGCTGCTGGGCATGGCCATTGAAGACTGTATTCAAAACCGCTGGAGCGAGCTTGATCTGTCGCGTGGCGACGAACCCTACAAGTTCAAATGGACCGGCCAGGCCAAGCGCAATTGCCATATCAAGATTTTTCATGATCGTTTTGCTGCCGCACGCGCGGCTTTTTTTGAAGGCGTTTATGAAAAGGCCTCGGAGAGCAAAAGATTGAATGATTGGCTGGCGCGCTACCGGCGCCTGCGTTATGGCGATCACGACGAAGCAACCAACGACCAACGATCAGCAACGAAGAATTAGGAATCCGAACATGCCTCTGCCGTTTGCCCATTCGCTCATGGGATACACCATCGCTGAAGGCGCATCGTTGCGCTTGACAAGAAGTTTTTGGCTGGATGTTTTGATATTGATGGTTCTGGCCAATTTGCCGGACATCGATTTTCTGCCCGGCTATCTCGTCGGCGAACCGAATCGTTACCATCATTATCAGACGCACAGCTTGGGCTTTGCGGCGATTGTCGGCGCGTTGGGCGGCCTTTTCTACTGGCGCAAACGCGGGAGATTTTTGCCCTATTTTTTGCTGTTCTTCACAGCGGTGAGTTCGCATCTTCTCCTCGATCTGTTCACCGTCGACAGCGCGCCGCCTTACGGCATGACGTTGTTCTGGCCGTTGAGCATGCAATTCTACGATATTTCATGGGATATTTTCGGCGCCGTGCACAAATCCGATTCGTCACGAGATTTTTTTGCATCGCTTTTTCATCCCGCCAACCTGCGCGTGGCCTTGTTCGAGTTGGCGATCATGTTGCCCATCGCAGCGTTTGTGCGCACACTAAAATTTTATGGCGCATTCACACGGCGCCCGGCAACCAGGAATTCCACGCCGGCATTATCATCGGAGCCGAGCATGCTTGCAACAGCGCGTTCATTGGCTCCTGAAATTGATCAATTGCGCCGCGAGGCAGAAACCTCTGATCTGGCAACACACCAACGGGCTGAGATAAAAACGCAGCCATTGGATCTCAATAACATCGATCTCGAACAACCGGAATTTCGCAATGGCAAAAACCACTGAAAAAATCTATTGCAGCATTGTCATTCCGGTAATGAATGAGGAAGAGAACGTGCCGCTGCTGCACCGCGCGATCAGCGCGGCGATGCAGGCATGGGGCAAAAGCTATGAGATCGTTATTGTCGACGACGGCAGCACCGACCGGACATTCGAATTGCTGCAACAAATCGCCCGGAATGATGTGCATGTACGCGTGGTAAAATTCCGCGGCAATTATGGCCAGTCCGCCGCAATGGCGGCCGGGTTCGATCATGCGCGCGGCGAGGTTGTGGTTACGATGGACGGCGATTTGCAAAACGACCCCAAGGACATTCCCAACGTCGTGGCCAAGCTGGAAGAAGGATTTGACATCGTCAGCGGTTGGCGCAAGAATCGCAAAGACAAGCTGGTGATTCGCAAGATTCCGAGCAAAATCGCCAATCGTTTGATTCGCAAGACCACACGCGTGGATTTGCACGACACCGGCTGTTCGCTCAAAGCCTATCGCTCTGAAGTGGTGCAGAAAATCCGCTTGTACGGAGAATTGCACCGGTTCATTCCCGCGCTCGCGCGCATCGAAGGCGCGCGCATCAGCGAGATGGTGGTGAATCATCATGAGCGCAAATTCGGGCAATCGAAATATAATATCACGCGCACCTTTCGCGTGATCATGGATTTGATGACGTTGAATTTGTTGCTCAAATATCTCACCCGGCCGCTGCACTTTTTTGGCGCGTTGACGGTGTTTTTCAACGGGCTGGGTCTCGCCGCCTTACTAGCGTTGCTCCTGGAATGGCGTCAAAATCAATTTGTCGGCAGCGACGAGCTGAACGTCTTGATGTCCGTCGCTTTCCTGCTGTTTGCCGCGGGCATTAATTTTCTATTTTATGGCTTGATCGCCAACAGCGTGGTTGGTACAGGTCAAAAACGTGACGAGCGTCTCTATGAATTCAAGTACTATCATGGCACGACAAACTGAAAAAACACTCACCCCGGCGCTGGCAACAACGCCGTCATCGGCGAATGGCCGCGATGAAAAGTTCGTGCATGTCTCCATCATTGTGCCGATCATGAACATGGGCGGTGAGGTTGCGGGTATCTATCAGGATTTGTGCCAGGGGCTGCAAGCGTATGGCAAAACCTTCGAGATTATCTTTGTCGATGACGCAAGCACGGATAACACCTGGCTGGAGCTGGAAAAGCTTGCGCGCAAAGATGCTCAGGTCAAATTGATTCGCATGCGCTCGAGCTTCGGCGAAACCTCGGCGCTCGACGCCGGCCTCAAACACGCCCTGGGAGAACGCATCGTGTTCGCCGCTGCCCGTGTGCGCGTGAATTTAAAATCTCTGCCCAAACTGTTGCTGAAAATGGATGCCGGAAATGATCTCGTCGTGGGCTGGCGCACCCCGCGCAAAGATTCCGGCTTGAATCGCATGGTTTCGCGCAGCTTTAATTGGATCGTGCAACGGTTTGGCAAATTGCAGGTACACGACATCAATTCCAGCGTGATTGCAACCTCGCGCGAGGTGTTGGACAACATCATTTTCTACGGCGATCTCAATATCTTTATCCCGGTTTTGGCGGCGCGCAAAGGCTATTGCGTGACGGAGGAACAGATCGAGCAACTCGCCGGCACGTTTCGCCAATCGCGCTACGTCAGCGAATACATCCAGCGCCTGCTCGACATCGTTGCCGTGATTTTTGTAACGAAGTATTCCAAAAAGCCGTTGCACTTTCTCGGCTTTTTTGGATTTATTTTCACGCTGGCCGGCGCGGGTATGAGCGCGTATTTGTTCTTTTATCGACTCTTTGGTTTTGGCGCGATTGCCGGCAGGCCGCTGCTGTTGTTGAGCGTGCTTCTGTTGGTGATCGGTTTGCAAATGATTTCCATCGGCCTGATCGGTGAAATGATCACCTATACGCACGCCCGCGAACAAAAGGAGTATAACATCGAGACTGTGGTAGGAGCATGAAACTCATCATCCAAATTCCCTGCTTGAATGAAGAGCAGACCTTGCCGATGACCCTGCGCGATTTGCCCACGCACATCGACGGCATCGACGAGATTGAAACCCTTATCATTGACGACGGCAGCACGGATCGCACGTCAATCGTCGCGCGTGAAAACGGCGTCACCCATCTCGTGCGCTTCACCAGCCGCAAAGGCCTGGCGGAAGCTTTCATGGCCGGCCTTGACGCATGCGTCAAACTCGGCGCCGACATCATTGTCAACACCGACGCCGACAATCAATACAGCGGCAAAGACATTGAAAAACTCGTGCGACCCATCCTCGAGCACAAAGCGGACATGGTCATCGGCGATCGCCAGGTCGAAAACATCTCGCATTTCTCGCCGCTTAAGATCAAGCTGCAGAAGCTCGGCAGTTGGGTCGTGCGCCACGTTTCCGAAACCACGGTGCCCGACGCCACCAGTGGATTTCGCGCCTACAGCCGCGAAGCCGCGCTGCGCATGAATGTCATCTCGCGCTTCACGTACACGCTCGAAACCATCATTCAAGCGGGCAAAAAACACATTGCCCTCACCCATGTCGAGATCAGCACCAACGGCAAGCTGCGTGAATCGCGCCTGTTCACCAGCATCCCGGATTATTTGAAGCGCAGCATCGGCACCATCCTGCGCATTTATGTCATGTACGAGCCGCTCAAAGCGTTTTCCTGGGTCGGTGGAATTGTTTTCGGCCTCGGTATGCTCGGCGCCGGCCGATTCTTGTATTACTATTTCACTGCCGGCGGCGGCGGCCACGTGCAATCGTTGATTCTCTCCGCCGTTTTGATGATTGTCGGATTCCAAATTGCGATGATCGGCCTGGTCGCTGATCTCATTGCCGGGAACCGCCGGCTACAGGAGGACACGCTATACCGCATCAAAAAGTTGGAATTGCAGGCAATTCAGCAGGAAAAGCCCGAGGCGACCAACGGCTTTGCCGGCGCAAAGGTCAAAATAGACTCCGCTCCGGCAAAAGCGGGCTCCTACGCAAAAAAACGTTTACCTCATCATGATCGTTGATGGCGCAGTTGCCCCGTGCCGTCAACTTGAACGTGCGAGCTTTGCTGCAGGCGTTAAGCAATGAGCCGATAGTTTGTTGGATGTTTGATGCGGCAGGCCTAACGTCTGAACGATTTTTTGGTTTCTACATACCACCAGGAGTATAAATGCTTAATGTTGCAGTGGTCGGCATCGGCAAGATGGGACTCTTGCATGCCGGCATCATGAACGGATTGGAAGGCGTGCGATTGAGCGCCATCGCCGACACTTCGAAATTTTTACTCGGCTTCGCTCAAAGCTTGAAAGATGACTTGAACATTTACGATGATTATCGTGAAATGCTCGACAAGGCCAAACCCGATGCGGCCGTGTTGGCGACGCCCGTGTTTTTGCATGTACCCATGGCCGCAGAGTGCGTCAAACGCGGCATTCCTTTCTTTTTGGAAAAACCTCTGAGTATCGTAAGCCGCGACGCTGATGATCTCGTCGCCGACATCGAAAAGAAGAAGCTAACTACGATGGTCGGTTATATGATGCGCTATGTCGAAACATTCGCAAAAGCCAAAGAGCTGTTGCAATCCGGCGCGCTCGGCGAAATCATCACGTTCAACGCGACGATTTATGTTTCGCAACTTTTTAAAACCGGCAAAGGCTGGCGCTACGACAAAAAGGAATCCGGCGGCGGCGTGGTTATCGGCCAGGCCACCATTTGATCGATTTGTTGCATTGGTATTTTGGGCAGGTGAATTACATCTCTGCGCACACGCGCAATTGGTATTCACAAGAAGTCGAGGATTTTGCCCACGTACACTTCGAATTCGCCAACGGTGTGACCGGCTGGTTCGATTCCTCCTGGAGTGTGCGGCATCATCGACTGCTCGAAGTCAGCATCAACGTGCATGCCGCCAATGGCAACTTGAGCGTCTGCGACGACTATGTGAAACTTTTTTTGGATAAACCGGCCGCCGGCTTTTCCGCAGGCTGGACGAATTTCATGAAACCTGATTTGTTCGAAGGCGTAGCCATCGATCTCGGCGGGCCGCAATACACCCGGCAAGACGCCGATTTTATCAACGCCGTTAAGCACGGGAAACTGATTGAGAGCGACGTGAAGAACGCCCATGACGTTCAGAAAATCGTGGATGCGGTTTATTCCTCCGCCGCAAAGCACGGCGAGCCGATGAAAATTTGATGGCAGACGTTTTGGCAAAGCGAGAACACAATTTAATCGAGATAGACATGATCGACAAAATCATTTTGGGCCATAATCAGTTTTTCGGCGTTAATCACCTCGAAGCGCAGGCCGGCAACGAGCGGGAAGCTTATTTCAGCGACGCCTCGCGGATTATGGATATTGTCAACTTTTCGTTCGATCACGGCGTGAAAGCGATGATGATGTCCACGCACGAGCGCGCCTTTGTTGTGGCCGAGGAGATTCAGAAAGATCGCCGTTTGCACGACGAACTCGGCATCTACCTGTTGGTTCCCTATGTTGCAAAATATATCAAACAAGCGAATGAGAAGGGCCTGGTCAACATTGTCAGAGATTCACTGAGCGGCACTTCGTTTCAGGACAAGATGGGCATGTTCTGGCGCGGCGGGATGGGCTTGCTCACCAAAGACTTCAAAAAAATCCTCACGGCAATGATCGACTTCGAAGTAGCGCCGTTCGCGAATCTCAACCTGCGCGCGATTTTTTTGCACGACGTCATGACGGATCTGGCGCTGGGCTGGGATGTACCGGAAGTCTTCCGGCTCTACGCCGACCACGTGCAAAGCAAGTACAAAGCCATTCCCGCCTTTTGCACGAAAAACCTGGGCAAGCTGATGAACCTACTCAACCGCGCCGGCGTGGAGAATCCGTTGATCATGGCCTCGATCAACAAGCTTGGTTATCAGGTGAATCCTTCGCGCGAAGCGTTCGAGCAAACGCTGCGGGAGCATCGCCTGCAACTGCTCGCGATGAGCACGCTGGCGGCAGGCTACTTGAAACCGAAGGAAGCCTACGAGTATCTTTTTGCGTTGCCGAATGTCGCTTCGGTGGTCGTGGGCGTGTCGAAGAAGAATCATGCGCAAGAGACATTCGAGACGATTCGGCATTACACGCAGCCGGCTAAAAAACGCGAGATTTTTGATGCGCCGCTGCAAGAGATGCTGGCGTGAGAGATGAATAAGAAACTCAGAGTTTGCTATTATGGCTCGTATGATTGGAATGAGCCGCATAACTCGACGCATATTCTCGGCATGCGCCAAGCGGGAATCGAGGTGGTGGAGTGCAACCTGCCCGCTGCATCCAAACGCGACGCCGCGAACAATTACAAAGGCCTCTGGCGCACGCTCACGTTTGGTCTGGCATTCCTCAAGAATGGCATTTCACTCTGCGCAAAATTGTTTCGCCTGCCGGAGTTGGATGCGGTGATCGTCGGCTATCCCGGCTTTTTCGACGTTCCGCTGGCCAAGTTTTATACCAAACGCAAACGCATTCCATTAATTTTCAACGTTCATATTTCGCTTTATGAAACGTTGGTGGTGGATCGCGGCTATGTTGAGGCGCATTCGCTGCAAGCGAAATGGTTGAAATGGTATGATCGGTTTCTGTTTCGTTTGTCCGATACTGTGCTCACGGATACGCTCTCGCATGCGAAGTATTTCGCCCAACTTTACAACCTTCCTCTTGAAAAATTCCGGCGGGTATTCATTGGAGCAGACCCGCTCTTTCGCCCGCAGCAGAAGAGGGCAAGTCGGGATTGCACCGTGCTGTTCTACGGCACATTTATTCCGCTGCAAGGCATAGAATATATCGTGCAGGCCGCGCATCTTTTACGCAACAAAAAAGACTTGCGCTTTGAAATCATCGGGCGCGGGCAAACCAAGGCGGAAATCATCCGTCTCGCGCAGGAACTTAACGTGACGAACATCACGTTTATCGATTGGGTCAGTCGCGAGGAACTGGTTGATCGCATTGCGCAAGCCGACATTTGCCTCGGCGGCCAGTTCGGTGTGACGCCGAAAGCGGAGCTGGTCATCGGCTATAAATGCTTTCAAATGATCGCAATGGGCAAAGCCGTGATCGTGAGCGATTCGCCGGGGAATCGGGAATTGCTGCAGCATGAGAAAAATTGCGTCATGTGTCCCGCCGGCAATGCAGAAGCATTAGCGGAGATGATCCAATATCTGAAAAACAATGAGGCGCTGCGGCGGCGCATTGCTGAGGAAAGCCGCAGAACTTTTGAAGAACATTGCAATCTCAATCGCATCGGAGAGGAGATTAGCAGAATTGCAATGAGTGTGACGCCGGAAACGACGGCTGATTTCGCGGATAACGCGGCGGCTGCCAGAACAGCACAAGCTTCCCTGAACGCATAGGATGAATGACGATCATGTTATGGCGCGGCGCATTTTTGCTTCTTCTCGGACAGATACTGTTTCTCGCGAGCGGTTATGGCGTTAGCGTGGTGCTAGCGCGCTGGCTCGGCCCGGAAGAGTTTGGCGCTTATGGCATTGTGTACTCGTTGTTGATGGTGTTCGAGCTCTGTGTGGTGGCCGGCATTCCCAATGCGCTGCAACGGTTTGTCGGCGAAAACCCCACAAAAGCGTTTGCCCTGCATCGCGTGATGTTACGCTGGCAGATAGTCTATACCGCAGTTGTGTTCGGCCTCGCTTTTTTAACAGCACGCTTTTTTCTCGGCATATTCAATGACTCGCGCCTTGCCGCGATATTGCAGATTGCCATTATTGATATTTTGTTTTTCAGCTTTTATTGGTATTACGCCGGCATGCAAATTGGGCTGAAGAATTTTGGCCGGCAGACCGTTATTGCCAGCGTCTACTCCGTTTCCAAGTTTGCGTTTATCACGCTTCTCTTGCTTGGGGGGTACGGCGTGACCGGCGCTTTTATTGGAAATATTTTGGGATCGCTGTGTGGTTTGGCGCTGGGAATGTGGTGGACGCGCCTACCGAAACAATCTGCCGAGATTTCAAAGCCAGAGTTGCTGCACTTCATTGTCCCGAATATTCTGTACTCAATCGGCATGAATTTATTTTTTTATATCGATCTCTGGGCGGTGAAATATTATATGAGCGGAGCCGTGGTCGGATTCTATAATGCGGCATCGACCATTGGCCGCATTCCCTACTCGTTTGCGATTGCCCTGGCCGGCGCGCTATTGCCGTCGCTGGCATTTGCCGTTGCTCAAAGCCAAAAACGCGAGAGTGAACATATCATTCGCCAGGCCCTGCGACTGACGTTGCTGACGGTTTTGCCGGTACTGGCGCTGGTGTCGTCCTCCGCAACCCCGATTGCAACAATGTTCTTTGGCGAAGCTTACGCCGGTGCCGGAGGCATTCTGAGAGTGCTGATGGCGGGTTTGTCGATCTACGCCATCTTCATGGTGGTGAATACGATTGCCATGGCCAAGGGCGGCATGAAAATGTGTACCATCATTGTATTCGCCTTATTGCCGCTTGACGTGTTGCTCAATTGGTATTGTGTTCCCCGCTGGGGCACCGCCGGCGCGGCGGCGGCAACAACAGCAACCATGTTGATGGGCGTGATCGCCAACTCACTTTATGTCAAAAGAATTTTTAACGCCTTCATCAACCTCCGTTCGCTTGTTCGCATTTTGTTTGTTGCGACAACGGTTTTCGCGCTCTCCCATTTCATTCCGACCAACAATGCCTGGGAGCTGCTCGCGAAGTTTGCCGTACTCATGATTTTTTATATTCTACTGTTGAGAGTGTTCGGCGAGGTCGATCAAAATGATATTGCCCAGATCAAGAATACCTTTTCAGCAAAATTCGGTAATCGCAAAACGGAAACGCCAAAACCGGAAGTGTATGCCACCGCGCTGGAGTCGTGAGAATCGCCATGTCAAAAACAGAAAAACATTTGCTTTGCGTTTCTTATCACTCCACCGTGCCGCACAACACCGGCGCGAATGTGCGCATGCTGAATCTATTGCAGCATATCGAAAATTTGCGCCCGGTTTTGCTTGCGCCTGCGCCGCAAGAGAATGATCTCGAGCATCGTATGTTTGCGCCGATGCAATTTCCGCAGATCATTCGAAAAACCTTCGGATTCAATCCCGCCATTTTGGGTTATTATGGCAACGGCGTATTTCAACGGGCCATGCGCGCCATTTCGGACATCGAGGTCTCTGCGGTGCAATGCGAACATTTGTGGTCGTTTCCTTTGGCACAGCGGCTTGCGCGCGCGCGGCAGGCACCGTTGATCCTGATCGAGCACAATGTTGAAGTTATTTATGTCGAACGCGCCTATCGCATGCCGCTGTTTACGCAGATCACCGCGCACCTCGAGCGCAAAGCCATTCACGCCAGTGATCGCGTTGTCGTATGTTCAGAAATCGACGCCGGGCATTTGAGCGCGCGCTTTGGCATTTCTCCGGAAAAAATTTGGATCGTGCCGAACGGCATCAACCTGCCGGAGATTCGACAAAAACATTCGAGAGAAACGCTGCCAGCACCGCTGCGCGACAAAACGTTTGTGCTGTTTCTCGGCAAAACGAATTATCCCCCCAATGCCGAAGCCATTCGCGTGATTGCCGAAGAGCTGGCGCCGCGCGCGCAGGCGCAAAATCGTGATCTCGTGTTTGTGGTGGTGGGCGGGCCGCAATCCCCCGATTACAGCCGCGTTAATCATGGCTTGGCGTTCACCGGCTTTGTGGAAGACTTGCAACCCTTGCTGCACCATGCGGCGGCTTGCATTGCGCCGTTGCTTTCCGGATCCGGCACACGCTTGAAGATTCTCGAGTATGCAGCCCATGCCAAGCCAATAGTTGCCACACGCGTGGCCGCAGAAGGCCTGAACTTTGCGGATGGCAAAGAAATTATTTTTGCGGATGACTGGGATGATTTCGTGCGCGCCGTGTGCGCCATCGTTGACGGTAAACTTGATCAAAACACAATAGCGAATCTTGCCTATCAAAAAGTGGTGAACGAATATCAATGGCAGGCAATTGCGGCCGGCTATCAAAAGCGTTTGCAAGAGTTGATTGATCTGTCTTCGCCCTCACGTGAAGCCAGCGCAAGAAACGCATTGCCGCGCGCCGCACGCTCGCACGAAGCCTGGCCGCGCGAAAATCACGCAAAACTGCACGTTTGAACTAAAAAGACAAACAAGAGCAAGGATTATTACGGTTTCACCTCATATGCACAAAAACTCGCAACAAATCGAAATGCCCAGGGGTTTGAGTTATTTCTTCTTGTTTGGCATTTTAGCCGTGGGCATTTTCATGCGGTTTTATCAATTGCATGTCTCGAGCATCTGGATTGACGAACTCAATCATTATTATGCCGCCGACTCCCTGGTGAAAACGGGGGAAGCCGTTTTCCCCTCGGGCGAGCCGAATGAACGCGCGCTGTGGTATTCCCAACTGGTGGCGCTCTCGTTTCGCCTGTTCGGCGCAAGCGAGTTCAGCTTGCGCCTGCCAAGCGCATTTTTTGGTGTGTTGTGCATTCTGGCCGTATTTTTGATCGCGCGCCGCTTCTTTGGCGTGCAAACGGCCTTGCTGGCGGCGCTTTTTACCGCCATTTCACCGTTTGAGATTGGCTGGTCTCGCCTCTCGCGCATGTACACGCTGTTTCAGTTTTTGTTTCTGCTCGGAAGCTATGCCTTCTATCGCGGCTTCGAAAGCGAGGGCGGCGGCCTCTTCGGTGAATGGCAGAAAAAGTTCCTGCGCAATGCCTGGCTGCAACGCTTGCTGGCGGCATGGAATTTAAATGTCTTTTGGCTGCTGATCGCGCTGATTGCCTTGTTGATTTCTTTTAAAGTGCACGATCTCACCGCGCTTTTTGTTGTCGGCCTGATATTCTACACCGGCATCATGGCAATCGTGCAGTGGCGCAACCAGGGGCTGATACAGGCCATGCGGGGAAAATATTTCATCGTTTTTTGGATTCTTATTTTTGTACCGATTGTCGCGCTAGTGACCGTGCCGGCATTGCGCGCGTTTCTCGATTACGCGCTGGGCTTCATGCCCAAATGGGCGGAAGGCACGCGCTTTCAGAAACGCACGCTCTTTTTCGATTTTATGTTCGATCACTACAATTTTCCCATGGGCGTGCTGTTCGTGATCGGCGCTTATCAGGTATTGGCCCGCATGCATCGCGACGGCATTTATGTTTTATCTTTGTTCGTGAGCACGCTGTTCATGTTCATGACAGCGTTTTCGTATCGGCATTTCCAATATCTGTTTCATGTTTACGCGTTCTTCATCATGCTCTGTGCTTTTGCATTTTCGAATATCATGGCGGCTGAATTCGAAACGATCAAGAGCCGGTGGTTTTCAAAATCGCGGCTGTCGCAGGGGGTTATTGCAGCAATCGCCTTCTGCGTGTTTCTCGTTTGGCTGCCGATCACGCCTTCGGTGCGGCTGGCGCGGCGCATTCCCGCCAGCGAAGACGGCAGCTTCAACGGCGCGATGTACATGGAAGAATGGCGGGAAGCCTGCCAATTCGTGCGCGAATACAGCGACAGCAGTGATGTGATCATCTCGACCGATGCCCTCGGTACGCTGCACTATCTCGGCAGAGTTGATTATGATCTCAATTTTGCCGACCTTGATTTGTCGATGGAAAATAATCTCAAAGATGCCGGCGGCGAGTATTTCGACATGTATTCCGGCAAGCCCTACATCAAGGATTTGGCGCAGTTGCAAAGGCTGGTGACGGAGAAAAAAACGATCTGGATGCTGGGGCAGCAATACAAAATGTTGGAAGCGCCGGTATTCGTGCCCGTGCCCATGCGCGAGTATATTGTCTCAAATTTTGAACGCGCGCTGACGACAGTCAACAGCACCGTACTGGTTTATCGCTATCCACCGCAACCAGCTTCGGGCAAGAAAACAGAGACGCAATTCTGAGAAGGTGGCATACAGGAAAGCTTGTGGATCATTTATGAATATTGCAATCATGGGAATTCGGGGAATTCCCGCAAACTATGGCGGGTTTGAAACATTTGCGGAACATTTGGCCACGCGTTTGGTCAAGCGCGGGCATCAC
>QEVD01000284.1 GCA_003576975.1 Candidatus Zhuqueibacterota bacterium | reverse complement strand
CGGCCGGCGATGGTGACGAGTTTGCGTTCCATCAGCGTGCCGACCACGGCGTCGGAATTCACGCCGCGAATCTGCGCGATGTCGACACGGCTGATCGGTTGTTTAAAGGCAATGATCGCCAGCGTTTCCATACTCGCCTGCGTGAGGCGGTATTTTTGCCGGCCGAAGAATAGTTTTTTGATCCAGCTATGGAATTCCGGCTTGGTGGAAATATGATAACCGCCGCCGACTTTGCGAATAAAAAACGAGCGCCCGGATTCGGCATACTCGCGATTCAACTCCTCCACAACCTGTTCGATGACGGCGGCGTCCGTGTCTTCGAGCGTCTCCTGAATGCGCTCGAGCGTCACCGGCGCATCCGAAGCGAACACCAGCGCTTCGACAATGGGTTTGAGTTCTGAGAGGTTCATCAAATCCTTTTGAGCCAAATTTCACCGAAGGGTGTCGATTGCGTCGCCACCACCAGGCCCCGGCGCATCATTTCGAGCAGGGCAATGAAAGTGACGATCATATAAATCTTGCTCGGCATGCGTTCGAGCAAGCTCATAAACAACAATTGTTGATGCACGGCCAATTCTTGCAAAACGTAATCAATTTGATCATCGATGGTGACCGGAAGCTGTTCGACAGTGTGCGGCGTTTCGCGCGGCACGCGCAGCAGCACGTTTTTGAAGGCCGTGATCAAATCGAACAAGGAAACTTCAACGGCATGCTCCAAGAAATCGGATTGATCTTTGACGAATTCATAATCAAAATAATTGCGGGAATAAAAATCTCGCTCCCGCACCTCCAATTCGACCATGCGCGAAGCCAGATCTTTGAATTGCTGATACTCGAGCAACCGCCGCACCAATTCATCGCGCGGGTCTTCTTCTTCCTCTTCGCCCTCTTCCGGATTCTTGGGCAGCAGCAATTGCGCTTTGATGCGAATCAGCGTTGCGGCCATAAGAATAAAATCGCCGGCGCTTTCCAGATCGAGCATTTGCAAAATTTCAACATATTCCAAAAACTGCCGCGTGATGTCGGCAATGGGAATATCGTAGATATCGACTTCTTCTTTGCGAATGAGGAAGAGCAGCAAATCCAGCGGCCCTTCAAAGGTGTTCAGTTTAACGCGATATGCCATATGTTTCGTAGTGGCCCCTTCCGGGGCTGGGCTGACATCAATTTTGAGCGCCTGAAGGCGCAACGATCAATTCACCCAACTGCATCGCACGGCGCACTTCTGTCATGGTTTTTTGCGCTTCGTGCTGCGCGCGTTTCTCGCCGTCGGCAAGAATGTCCTTCACCTCGCCGAGATGATTTTCATAATAATTCCGTTTTTCCCGCATGGGCGCAAGGAATTCGGCAATGCGCGCGGCGCAGCGATTCTTGCACTCCACGCAGCCAAGCTGGCCGCTTTCGCACCCCGCGCGAATCTCGCCGACTTCGGCAGGATTGAATTTGTTGTGGTAGGTGAAGACCAAACAAATATCCGGCCGGCCCGGATCGCCGCGGCGAATCTTCTGCGGATCCGTCACCGCCTTGCGCATCTGCGCTTGAATCTGCTCGGGAGAATCCGACAGCGCAATGGTATTACCCAGCGACTTGCTCATCTTCGCCTGGCCATCGAGGCCGGGCAAGCGCGCAAACTTAGTGAGTTTCAATTCCGGCTCGGGAAAAACCGGGCCGTATTGGCTGTTGAACTTGCGCGCGATCTCGCGTGTGATTTCCACATGCGGCGCCTGATCCTCACCCACCGGCACGGCGTCGCCCTTGTACAGTAAAATGTCCGCGGCCTGCAACACGGGATAGCCGAGATGGCCATAAACCAATGTCTCGAGATTCAAATCACGCGCCTGCTCCTTCACCGCGGGATTGCGCTCCAGGCGTTCCTTGGTGATCAACATGCCAAAAATCAAATACAACTCGGCATGCTCCTTGATTTGCGATTGGCGAAAAATCGGGCTGTGCGCGGGATCAATGCCGGCAGCCAGCCAATCGATCATCATGTCGAGGGTATTGTTGTAAAGCTGCGAGGTATCCAGGCTGGTGGTGAGCGAATGATAATCGGCAATCAGGTGGAAATTTTGATAGGTTTTTTGTAACTCAACCCAATTCTCGAGCGCGCCGACGTAATGGCCGATATGCAACTTGCCAGTCGGGCGCATGCCGCTGAGGATGCGTTTCTTCGTCATCTAGTAAAAGTTAATTCGACAGTTTCTGTTGTGCTGGTTTTAAGCTGCTTTGGGCACGGCAACTTGTTGATAAGTAAAATTGGAAATGCCAGTGCGTTCTTTGGCATGTTCGAGTGTCATACTCACCAAATGGCCGTCCTTATCCAAGTCGATAATCGTGTTCTCATCGAAATCTTTCGTCTCGACGGCTTCATTATCGCTGAAAACGATATACAATGTATCCGTATCATGAAAGTATTGTGCTCGCATGAGTACTCGTTCATTTTACCCCAAAATAAAAAGCGCCTCGCACTTGACGAAAACCCAGCAACCAAGCCGAGGACGCCTGCACTACATTTCAACCATCGTTTGCTTCAGCGTGCAACACTAAACCATTTTGGAGCTGGCAAAGAAAAAGCCCTAATTCATGAAGAGGTAGGGCTTCCAACGCTCATCGCCAATGCCGATAAAATGCTGGATAAAGTAGAGCTGATTGGGCCTCTGCGGTTTGCGGTGCAGCGGCATGCGAGCCTCTTCCGGCGTGCGATTGCCCTTGCGATTATTGCAATACACGCACGCGCACACGAGATTTTCCCACGAATCTTCGCCGCCGCGATTCTTCGGCAACACATGATCCACGGTGAGCGGACGTTGCGAGGTGCCGCAATACTGGCAGCGGTTGCTGTCGCGCTTGATAATATTCTTGCGCGACAAAATCACGCGCTTGCGCGGAATGTGAATGTATGTCACCAGCCGCACGATGCTGGGAAACGGCAGCGAGGTTCGCACCGAGCGCACTTCCCAGCGCGGATGACGCTCGATGATTTCAGCTTTGCCCAAAACGATCAGAACAATCGCCTTCTTTGCGGTGATCACACTCATCGGCTCATAGTTCTGATTCAGAATGAGCACATGTCGGTTCAAACTACCCATATTTTCACCAGGCGAGCTTTTCGCTGATCTAAAACTCAAAAGTCAAAAGTGTGGCCAATTTAAAAGAAATGCCCGCAAGAGTCAAGGCTTTTCTCGAAAGCGAATGGGCGCAAATCCAACAGCTTTAGGCAGTTGGGGTGGGTTAGGTATGCACAAAAATTTGTTCCCCTTAGAACCTTTTGAAGATTTCTTCGCTTAACCTGAGTCTGCAACATGTGACAATCGAACTAAAGCTCATGCGGCGGCTTCTTCAATTCGACGCGAAAAATCTGAGAGGTGAAAATCGTCGAGCCGTAAATATAACCATCCGGACCAGTCGCCATGCTCGTGATGCCGGCCAAATGAAAAACATGTTTATTGTCGGAGAGCTCGCCGCCTTCAGAAATTCTCGCCGCGCGAACATAGCCGAGAAAAACGTCGTTGAACAGCAGCCTGCCATCGAGCAAATTACTGTACGGATCCTCACCCGGCATTTCATAAACCACACCCAACGACAGCGAATGTCGCAATTCGCCAATTGCTTCCGGATCTTCATTTTGATAGGTGGGATCGCGATGGCCGATCGCCAAAACGGGATCGCGCAAGCCCGGCCGGCTGCACACGCCCTCGCATTCCGGCCAGCCGAAATTGGCCGGACCGCCGCTGTAAAAATTGATTTCTTCGAATTGATTCGAGCCGACATCCGAAATCAAAATTTTGTCACGCCAGGTGATCAACCGCAAAGGGCTGCGAAAGCCAAGCGCGGCAATTTCATCTCGCACGCCGGGATCATTTGTGTAAGGATTATCAGGCGGAATCGTATAACCGCCGCCGGCAGCGGGAGAAACTCGAATCAATTTGCCCAGCAGAGAATTTGCATCTTGCGCAAATTGCGCTTGTGTCGCATCGCCCAAAACTGTGTACAAATATCCATCAATTCCGAATTCCAGTGAGTAAATGCCGTGCCAGGCTCGCCCCGGCGCAACGCGATCGACGTTCAGAATGATCGTCGTGGAATTTGCAATGGCTTGATAGTTGTTAGACCACTGCATGCGCACAATGCGATTCCAGCGATTATCGCCGGTGCTGAAGCAAAAATAAACAAAACCGTTCGCCGCGAATTGCGGATCGAAAGCTGCATCGGTCAGGCCAATCTCTCCCGGCGCCGGCGCAACCTCCGGCACAATGAATGAACCGAGAAATCTGGCAGAATCACCGGACAAAATGAAATGATAAACCTCGCCGGCTTTGCCCAATACCACAAATTCGGAAGAGTTGGGCAAAAACTTGATGCGCGTGGTGAGCGGCGGCAAGCTATTTGATGCCACAATCTGTCGAGTGGTGAACCGATTGAAAATGTTTTCGGAAGGATTGCCGCTGTCCGTGGGGAAATTGCCTGATTGCGGGCAGGCAAAAAAAAGCAGGGAAATCGCGGCTAAAGAGATTCTTCGTATGATTGCCATTGACGCAGAGGTTTTCTATTTTCGGATAAATTTACAGGAGCCGTTATGCCGGATTTCGATGATGACGATTTCGAAGATTTTATCAACGATGAAGAAGGCTTGCCGCTAAAGCCCGGGCTGTTGAATCCTGTGACCTGGCATTGCGCCCGTTGCGGCGAAGCCAATGAGACTTCAGTCGATCCCTCCGCCGGTTTCGAGCAGGAATATGTCGAAGATTGCACCGTGTGCTGCCGCCCGAATGTGATTTTCATCAACATTGATGAAGAAAGCCTGCGGCTCACGTTGCGCAATGAGTTGGAGTATGAATAAAGAGCCGGCGATCAGCCACGGCTGGGCCGTGGCTTTTCTTCGTTCTGTGCGTGAGTATCGCGTCTTCAGAGCAGCGGCAAGCGATGGCCAAGCCATCGCTGCTTCATCCAGATGAAAAACACGCAAGCGACGGCCAAGCCGTCGCGGATCACAAACAAACGTTGCTCGCTATGCTGCTGACTCGCCTGCCAGTATCTGATTCTGTTGATCTGTTATAAACTAACGGGCAAACTAAACATCGCCTTGACTATAATCAATCAAAAACTGATTGCTTTCTTGCGCGGTAGCTCTAAATTGTAAGTTGAAAATTTGGTGGCATCATGCAGATAAACCGCGTGGTCATTCTGCAAGAATTCGCCGAGAAAAGAGAAAAGACGATATGTCAAAGCGTAAAAGCCTGCCCAATTTTGGCAGCTACAAGGCAGCGAGTGAATGGCTTGACACACACTCTACCGCTGATTTGTATGCAAAACCAGTGAAATTCTCGGTCTCGCCGAATCTGCAAGTTCTCGTCGTTGACGCACAAGGGCATCCGATTGAAAGCGTATCACTCAAGAAGCAGATGAGCCAACAGATTCGCCGGATCGCCGCGCAGGAGGGTGTTTCTCCCGAATTGCTTGTGCAGAATTGGCCGCGGGAAAAGATAAGAGAACGGTTGCATTTATCGAACTAACAAACAAAAAGCCGAGAGATCATTCCTGATCCCTCGGCTTGTCACCTGAGGAGGAGGAAGGCAAAACTCAAAAATCCGTGCCGAGCGAGAACATGTATCTCGGTTTGCTGATCTCACGCAAATCCGTGGGCCACGCCACCTCATACTTCAACATAAAATAACCGAGATTCAAGCGCGCGCCCACGCCGATGGCTGCCCGCAAATCCTGCAAATGAAACCCGCCCTGCGTTGAAAACGGCTGAAACGTTTCCTTCACCAAACCCGGCACCTCGAGACCCCACGCGCCGGCAAAATCCGCGAACGTTGCCGCACTCAAGAAATCCGCTGAAGGCGGCAGGAACGGAAATAGCGGAAAACGATACTCCAAATTTGCTGCGACGAATTTCGTTCCCACCAATTCGCCGTAATCCGCGCCGCGAAATGTGTACGGCCCGCCGATTTGAAAAATTTGTGCATCGCGATCGAAGCTGCCGCCGGCCAGCAGACGGGCGGCGATCACCGAGCGTTGCTTCACATTGAAGTAGCGACGATAATCTCCCACGAACGTCGTAAACTTCAAATCATTCGTCGTGCGCTGAACTTCGAAGCGGCTGCGCACACCGTTGAACGGGCCGAGCGGACCGTAAACCGTGTTGTCAAAAACATAGGCCGCGCCGACCTGGCCGAAGGCGGCACTGCCAAGACTCGATTCGTCCCGGCGAATTTCGCCGCGATTGAAATCGATTTGATCGACAATCAAATTTGCACTCACAAAGGTCGCGCCCGCGCTCAACTCCAAGCGCGAAAAGCGGCTGAACGGGAAGAATGTGAACGCATTGAAGCCGCGATAGGTTTGCGTCACAAAGCCGGCCGCAGTCGAGGTATAAAAAGCGCCGTAGGCATCGTTGAGCTGGAACGCCTCAAAGCCCCAATTCAAACGGCGCGCTTGATTGAAATACGTCACGCCGACATCCGTCATGCTGAGATCGCTGCGCACATTCGCCGCGAGAATCAAATTGTGATGATTCATCACATCGCTGAAGAGAAATTGCGCACCGCCCACCGTGCCAAAGAAACCGCCGAAGCTCGCGCCAATCGCGGCAGTCGTGAATTTCGGCATGCCGCTGTAATTGCGTTTTTCAATCGAATCTGCATCAGCCAGCGTATAGCTTGTGAAGAATGTGTTGGGATCGGCATTCGCCGGAACCCACGCCGCTTCCGAGGCATGCATTGTCGTTGAAGATGATTCTGCAAAGGCCCCCGGCGTTGTGGTGGCAATCGTATCACTTGCATTTTCTTGCGATACGGCC
>QEVD01000283.1 GCA_003576975.1 Candidatus Zhuqueibacterota bacterium | reverse complement strand
TGCCACGCTCGAAGAAGTCAAATCAAGTTCAACGGCGGAGGAATCCGGATTTGCGCGCATTCTCATCGAGCAAGCCACGGAATTACGCCATCGCGCGCAATCGGCTTATCAAGCCGGACAATTGAAAGTGTCGTTTGAAACGGCAACCATTGCGTTCGAGTTGCTGCGGGAGGTGCTCAAGCTGTCGAATTGAGTTGTATGCTCAGGAACGCCATTTAAATAACTTACTCATTTGGAGAACCGCTAATAAACGCGAATATTCGCTAATCTTAAAATTCGTGTTTATTGGCGTGCATTCGCGGTTTGAGATTTGGGCAAGTTATAATCCTCCGTTCAGTTCATTGTCAAGAAGAATGTGTGGATGGTGGAATCGCGTCATCGCGAAGCGCGCGAAGCCGCAAGTCTTCGTGGCAAAGGATAACTAACATTCAACCCTAAACAGGTATTTAGCGAAGGAGTTACTATGAGAATTTATCGCAGCGTATTTTTATTGTTCTTTTTGAGCCTTTTCAGCAGCGCATTTGCGCAACGAGAGGCCAGGCTCATCATCTCGCCGCCGGACGTTTCTCTCGAACCCGGCCAGGGCCAGCGTTTCGAAGCCGCTCTGTTTGATGTCAACGGCCAGCCGATTCGCATTGCCGGAATACAATGGCGCGTCGAGCCGGATTCCTTGGGTAAAATTACCGAAGACGGTTTCTTCATGGCCGGACGCCTGCCCGGTGAAGTCAGAGTTATTGCCGAGGCCAAAGCTGAGGGGCATAACGCTGTCTTTGTCGCCCGTGCTTTGGTCAGAATCGGCAGGCCTGAACCGCCGCGCTTGCGTGTTGTCATCCGTCCGGAGTCTGCTGTCGTGCCGCCGGGCGAACAGCAGAAATTCGCCGCGTTCGTGTTGCGAGCAAATGGAGATCCGGTTCCCGTCACGCGCACGCGCTGGGAAGTCCATCCGCGAAATTTGGGAGAAATTACTGATGAAGGTGTGTTCACCGCCGGCCGGGAGTTTGCACACGGCGAGGTGGTGGCATTCGTGGCAACACCGGAAGGCGCTTTCCACGGCTCGGCGAGAGTGACGGTTGCCGTGCGGCCGACATCTGCGATTTCCGGCAATGTCAAAGCTGATGACGGCACAACTCCGCTCTATGGCGTGGTGTGGGCCGAACGGGTTGCCGGCTCGCCGTGGCACGGCCAGGCGCAAATCGGAGAAAATGGCGACTACCTCATTGACAATCTCATTCCTGGTTTGTATGTCGTGCGCGCGCAAGCCCGCGGTTTTCTGGCAGAATTTTATAATGACACCGATCAATATATCGAAGCGACGCCGGTTCAGATTGCCGCGCAGGATACTGCCATTGGCATTGATTTCAGTTTGATGCGCGGCGGCAGTATTTCAGGAAAAATCACGGCTGACGCGGACGGCTCGCCTCTTGCCGGTGCGCATGTGTTTGCTTCTCGCGTCGTTCGCCCGGATTTCAGGCATCACGCCGTTACGGGTGAAGACGGCAGTTACACCATCGAGAATTTGCCCACCGGAACCTTTGCGGTTTTTGCAGAAGCTGCCGGCTACAAAGGAGAATTTTATGACGATGCTCAAAACTTGCTCGAGGCAAAGCTAGTTTCCGTAACCGCGCCCGAAAATGTTGCTGGCATTGATATGAGTCTCGCAACCGCCAGCGCGATTGCAGGCCGTGTCGTGGATGCCATCAGCGGTGAACCAGTGGCGCGAGCGCTAATTTCGATTCATGGCAATGTTGGTCCGCGCCCGGAATTGGGTTTGCGGCACACGTTTACCAATGAAAACGGCGAATACATTGCCGGTGTGCCGCCCGGCGTTTATTTCGTCTCCGCCGAGGCACGCGGCTATAATCAAGAATATTTTGATGGCGTCGCCGATCGCCGTGAAGCCACGGAAGTGAAGGTCGAGGAAGGCGCGCATACAGGCGGCATCAACTTTCAACTTGATCCGCTCAGCAGCATTTCCGGCAAAGTTACGGATCAATTGAGCGGCGCGCCGATTGCCGAAGCGCTGATCCTTGCGTTTCCCGAACGTTCTTCGAATGATCCTGCGCCTCCGCGTACCCCGCATGTTGCTAAAACCGACGAGAATGGGTTGTATCGCCTCGAAGGATTGCGTAGCGGCAAGTATTTTGTCATGGCGGAAAGCCGCGGTTATCTCAACGAGTTTTGGCAGGAAGCCTCCAATCTGAGAGAAGCCACGCCAGTTGAAGTGGCGGCAAGCGGTGAGGTCGCGAATATTGATTTCACCCTGGAAAAAGGCGGCTCGCTTTCCGGCGCAGTGGTTTCTGCGGCAGACGGTTCGCCGATTGGCGGCGCGCTGGTACACGTCTGGCAAAGCAACGGTGATGCCGTCGGTCGCGCCGAAACCGGTCGAGATGGCGCTTATCGTGTTGCAGGCTTGCGCCCGGGTGATTATCTCGTTCACGTCGAAGCCAAAGGCTTCAAGCCAGTGTTTTATGACGGCGCGGAAT
This sequence comes from Candidatus Zhuqueibacterota bacterium, assembly GCA_003576975.1. GTDB lineage: Bacteria > Zhuqueibacterota > Zhuqueibacteria > Zhuqueibacterales > Zhuqueibacteraceae > Coneutiohabitans. Next base: position 4,685 of record QEVD01000283.1, on the reverse strand, counting down.
CTCGTGCCGATGCTACGCCCGTTCACGTCGAAGCTTCAAATGAAACCAGCGGCATTGATTTCAAGCTGCAACAACTTGACAATCGCAGAGGCGCAATCAGTGGTACGGTGGTTTCTGAAATAGATGGCAATCCAATTCCATCTGCAATCGTGCTGGCGCTGCCCTTGGAACGCGGGCCGGCTGGTTTAGCCCTAACGGATGAATTGGGTGAATTTGTCGTGCGCGGCCTCCGGCCGGGTAAATATGTGTTGATGGCGCATGCGCGTCACTTTATCAGTGAGTTTTATGAGGATGTGCGCCATTATCGCGAAGCGACTCCTGTCGTCGTTGAAAGCAATCAGGAAACTGCCGGCATTCATTTCGATCTTGCGCCGGCGCAACGCGGCCCATATACTCTCGCGGGACGAGTGCTGCGCGGCAATTCGAACATGGGCGAAGCGAATGCGGTGATTTATGCGCTCGAAAATGGCAGCTTTGTCGCCTCGGCAATATCCGACGAGAACGGCAATTTCGCCATCCTCGATTTGCCGGCCGGCGAGTATAAAGTGATGGGCACCGGCCAAGGCGGTTCAGCATACTTCGGCGGCCGGGATGAACATAGCGCGGCCAACGTTGTTCTCAACAACGCCGCCAGCGTGAGTAACGTGACCATCAATTTGCCGGATGCGCCGACCAACGTTGAGCAAACGGCAGAATTGCCCACAACCTTTGCGTTGCTGCAGAATTTTCCCAATCCCTTCAACCCGGAAACGGTGATTCAATATCAACTGCCGGAACGTGTGGCGGTTTCTTTGAAGATTTTCAACGCGCTCGGCCAGGAAGTGATTACACTGGTGCAGGAAACGCAGGACGCTGGCGTCTATAAAGTCAAGTGGGAGGGCCGGGACAAGCGAGGGGTTGCATTGAGCACCGGCATTTATCTTTTTCAATTGAAAGCCGGCGAGTTCAGCATGACGCGCAAGATGGCTTATGTAAGATAGGAGGGGTTGCCGGGTGATCGGCGCCGCGCCTGAAGTAATCGGCGATAATCGTTGACGAAACAAAAACGGCCCGTGCAAAATTAGAAATTTGCGCGGGCCGTTTTGTTTTCGGGAGAACAAATTTGTTTACTGCTCCTGAATCGGCGGCGTGGCAGCCGGATTGATGCTGACCACCACCGGTATTTTGAGATCGTCGTTCAAATTCAAATTATAGAGATCAAAATCCGGGTTGTACATGGCCACCAGCCAGAGCGGCACTTGATAGGTTTCGTTGCAAATTTTCCAAATCGTTTCTCCGCGTTTGAGGCGATGCGTCAATACGCTGTCGACTTTATAAGTCGAAAAGAAATCTTCTTCAATGCTGCGATGATACTCGTTGCGTCGGCGTTCGAATTCCGTGGCGGAAACGCGCGCATAAACCAGGCGAATGCGCTGCCCGATGCGAATCTCTTCACTGTAACGTAAACCGTTGGCGGCGCGCAATTTTTGCGTGGGAACCTCAAGCCAGGTGGCGTAATGGCCCAGGGTCTCTTCCGGCTCGACTTTGATCCAAAGCGAATCGCCGGAGTGACGCAAGCGCGACAACGCTGACGGCCGCGTCATGCTGGCGGCAATCGCATCCGGAAGCGTGGTTGCAGCGACTTCAACCGGCTGCGGCTGGAGATTATAGGTCACGATGGACTCGCGTTCTTCGCGCGTCATATCCTTGGCGGCGAGAGGAAAAGACTCCGTGATTGCGTCCGGCGTCAACTCGATGCGCGTGTCAATTCTGTTCCGGAGCAGCGCTTCATCCTCGCTGGCATTGCCTGAAGCTCCGTTTGTCACACTCGGCTCGCTGATAGCGGGAACCTCAGTGACTGCTTGTTCTTCCGCCACAGCCGCAACAACCGCTGGCTCCGGGAGAGGAGGCGTTGTTTTTTCAATCTCAACCGGTTTGCTTTCGGGTTTAACAATCTCAGCAACGATTGCCGGCGCTGGCTCGGCGCTGGCCACAACCGGCTCGGTCGCGCGCGTTGCCGGTCGCGCTTTGCTCTCCGGAATTTTTAACACGAGGCCGATTGGCAGCTTGCTTCTCAAGTTGAGGTTGTTATTCTCAGCCAGCACTTGCGGCGTCGTGTTGAACCGCCGCGCGATTGCATACAAATTGTCGCCGCTCTGCACGCGATACCACTCAGATTCGACTTGTTCATTAAAAGTAGCTTGCGGATCGATCTTCGCTGCCAGGGCCGCGGCATCGCCACCAATGCGATTGGGCAACCGCAAAACATAGCCTTTGGGAATGCGCCGTTGCGAATTCAAAACCGGCGGCCGCAACGCGGAGTTCAGTTCGGAAAATTCGGAATGATTGACATCATAGGTTTTAAGAATCTCTTTCACCGTGACAAAGCGATCAAGCTCAACCTCGACAAATTCTGCCGGGGAGTGATACTCAATCGGACCAAAATAGATATCGGAATTCTTAACGACATCAACTGCCGCCAGGAACTCTGCATAAAAATTGCGCGAGGCAAAACCAAAGCTGCGGCTCTGATAACTCGTGTAGATTTTCCCGAAATCCGTGCCAAACTGGGCTTTTGCGCGCTTCATGCCATTCAAACCGTGATTGTACGCAGTGACAGCCAACGGCCACGCGCCCAATTCACTGTGGTTGAGTTTTAGCAGCTTGGCAGCCGCGTGAGTAGCACGCAGGGGATCGAGACGTTCATCAATGTCGTAATCGATTTTCATGAACAAGCGGCCCGTGTAGCGGGTAAACTGCCACAACCCGGCCGCACCGACTTTGGAATAGGCCTTGTAGTTGAAAGACGACTCGACGTGCGGCAACAGCGCCAACTCGGCGGGCAGACCGTGTTCGGCAAAAATTTTCTGAATGTATTCCAAATACATGCCGGAACGCTGAATGCCAATGTGAAAGCGATCCTTCAGGCCGAGCTGGCCGCGAATCGCGCCCGCGGCTTTGCGCAATTGCTCGGGATCCGCATTAGCGCCGTATATTTCCAGAACGCGCTGCGCGCGCGTGCTCGGATTCGATAAATCAAGCTTGCGATCGGCGTGCGCATTCAAAATCGCCTTGTATTCGTCTTTGATCGCGTCGACCTTGCGCCATTGGTTGCGGTAGGCATATTCGCCCTGGCTGTTGTCAAGGTCAACGATTTCATAAATGATGGCAAGGTTGTTGATGTCGTGAATCAACACCTTGTTGGTGGGATAAACCGCATAAACCTTCTTCCAGAACTCCACGTTGTCCCGGATAACCTCGGGCACCGGAAACAAATCGGCCGTGTCGTTCTGTTGCGCCCGCGGGGCATCAAACCAGGCTCCTAACCACAGCACAGCGATGATGATTCCTATCTTCAGCATGCAACCCCTCTGCGAGTTCAAAGTGTTAACGATGATTGTCCGTTTATCTCCTGTGAGAATTGACTGTCCTCGTCAATCTATTGCAAGCACAGCAAATTTTCAAAAATTACTAAGGATAAATATATCTCCCGAGCGCCGCGTTCGCAGAGCCATATTTTACAAAAAATTTAAAGGGTTCACTGTCTCCTGGCCTTGCGGAACTAATGATGATTCCATTGAACGCCGTTACCAGGGTGAGAGTTCGCTAACCCGAAAAAAATGTGAAGAAATCAGGAAGAACAATGATCCGGAAAGGTGAGAGGGCGTTCTCACGTCACGCTCGTTGCAAGCCGTGCCCAAATGCAAACCGCCCGGGAATGGTCACGGGCAGTTTTCCCTGGATTGCGGTATCTCCGAGCAATGCGAGCGCCGCGGCGCGCTCCATCAATCTACCGCCGCCGTATGCGCACAGGCTTACGGACATGGGCGGAAGATACTCGAACATGTACGGATCGCCAAACGAAATGGCGATGAGGGGCTTGTGTGCCTCGCGGGCGGCCTGCAAAAACTGCAATGCTTGCGGCGGCAGGCGCAGAGCGCCTTTCCACGCGCCCACTGTCAAATGCAGTTCAAACATCACCACATCCGCCTCGCGGCATTGAACAAGGGCTTGGGCGAGCAAAGCCTCACTCATTCCGGCGCTCAAAAGATAAGATGCAACGTCATGTGTGCGGGCTGTAAGCTGTTCGGCTAAATGCTCGCCCTCGTTGCCGGCAGCAGAATTTGAAATGATGCCAGCCACGATTTTGAGCGGGCGATCATTCGGGAGCGGCAGAATCGCCCCATCATCTTCAAGCAAAGTTATCGCTGCGCTGGCAACGTTTTGTGCGAATTGTTGGGCCGCGGGAGTATTGATAAGATCTGCAATGCGATTTATATCGACGGTGCGAAGTTCATGCAGGCCAAGCCCGGCTTTCATGGTCAGCAGGCGGCGCGCTGCGGTTTCGACGGCTTGCAGCGGCAACTCGCCGCTGCGCACGGCCTGCACCAGCCGGCGGTGTGTTCTTGGCGTATCCACCGGAATCAACAATGCGTCGACGCCTGCTTGCGCTGCAATGATGGCAGCTTCCGCGGGGTCGAAATGATCCGCAATTCCCTGCATGGTGAACGCATCCGTCGCAACGATGCCGTCGAATGCCAACTCCTGGCGTAAGAGCTCGGAAACGACTTTGCGCGACAGCGTTGCCGGCCGGCCAGAGGCATCGAACTGGGGAAAGGCGATATGCGCCGTCATAACGGCCCGAGCGCCTGCTTTGATTGCGGCCTTGAATGGCAGCAATTCTACCGCGTGCAATCGCTCGGCTT
>QEVD01000282.1 GCA_003576975.1 Candidatus Zhuqueibacterota bacterium | reverse complement strand
ATTGAAGCTTTCTTCTTCAGCCTTGATCACGCGCGCGACATATTCATGCTTTTCCTTCAACTCCGTAAACATGTCGCCCATAATATCCACCAGCGGCGTAACGAGTTTGTAGAAAAACGGCTCGTGCATGCCGAGCTTTCTGCCAAAGCGCGCGGCGCGGCGAAGAATGCGGCGCAGCACGTAACCCCGGCCTTCGTTCGAAGGCAGCGCGCCGTCACAAATGGCGAACGTCAGGCAGCGAATATGATCCGCGAGCACGCGATGCGGCATGCCGTTTTCAAAATCATAGCCTTTGCCGGTAAGTTCGGCGATGGTGTTGATAATGGGTGTGAAAAGATCGGTATCGTAATTCGAATTGACTTTGTTGAGCACGGCGAGCGCGCGCTCGAAGCCCATGCCGGTGTCAACGTGTTTCGCGGGCAGCTCCTTGAGCGATTTATCCGGCTCACGATTGTATTGAATGAAAACGAGGTTCCAGATTTCCATCACGCGCGGGTCGCCGGCATTCACCAGCTTGCTGCCAGATTTGTCGGGCGTCAAGTCAATGTGAATCTCCGAACACGGTCCGCACGGGCCGGTATCGCCCATTTCCCAAAAATTATCTTTTTCGCCGAAGCGTTGGATGCGTTCCTCAGGCAATCCCTTTGTAATAATCGCCAAACGACCAGTTGCCGAGCATTTCGAAAAAGGTGTGATGATAGGTATCGAAGCCGACGTCTTCGAGATCGTTGTGCTTGCCGCTGACGCGAATGCACTTTTGTGTATCCGCGGCGCGCTTGTAATCGCGCTGCTCGGTGCCGAGAAAAATATTCTTGAATTGATTCATACCGGCGTTGGTGAACAGCAGCGTCGGATCGTCCAGCGGCACCACCGGTGAAGAGGGGACGATGGTATGGCCTTGACGTTTGAAATAATCAAGAAAAGATTGCCGTACGACTTTGGACTTCATAGAACTTCCTGGGTTGTATGTTTTGAAGAATGAAATTAAGCCAACATTAGCTGTCGCCCCTTCGGTTCCGGAATGGGATCGCCGAATTCTTTGGCGGTATCCAGCCACAACCGAATGGCGTTTTTTAGCACCGATTCATGAGCTTTTCCATGAGCCGAGCAGCCCCGCAATTCGGGCACATCGGCGATATAAACCTGGTCTTCATGGCTCCAATAAATAATAATCTCATATTTGATCATTACGCGTCAACTCCGAGATTGTATGGTGTCCGCGTCGATACCTTTTTCTTCAGTATGCGTGCGAGTCGCTCGCGTCTCGATATTCATTCATTTTTGTAATCGTGCGAGTATTGCCCGCACGATTCACTTGTTTCTATTCTTTCGTTCTTCCCGGCGTGTCCACCAGACGATATAGATGCCAGTAAGAGCAGCCATGACTATCATTATGGTAAAGGCAATTTCATTGGTCATAAATCATCTCCTTTGGGATGATTCTCCTGCGTTTTAGGAAGATGCCAAATACTAAAGCTGAGCAATAACATGATAACGAACAAAACCATGACAACGCCGCTCCAGCCGATAATCAAAGTCAACGGATATTTGAATATAACACTGGGCACGATCACTGCCGCAAAAATGAGCACGGTGATCTTCTCAAAGAAACCGAGCCAAAACTTATAAACCTCTTTCTGATTCTCCGGATGACTTCTGTTCATCGCCCCACCTCCCGCACAAATCATTTGCTGCACGACAGAACTTTTGTTTCTACTTCAATATGACAAAAGCCTCCTCATTCGTCGCTGCTCGCTCTACCCAATTCTTTCCACAACTGCGTTGCCTGGATCGTCTCCCAATCGAATCCCCGGCGCCGCAGAAAATCGGCGAGTTTTTGCTGCGCTTTGCGCGCCGGTTGAGTTGCAAGCTTTTTGCGTTGTTTCTCGGCAAGCTGATCAGCCAGGGCAACACCGGCGTCTGTGGTGAAGACTTCGTCGAGCGCCCCTTGCAGGGTTTCCGCCTCGATGCCCTTTTGTTTCAATTCCAGCGCGAGGCGCTCGCGTCCCATCGGGCGGTTACGTATGCGACTTTGAATAAACGCCCGTGCAAAGCTGGCGTCATCGAGGTAACGTTGCCGTTTGCATTCCGCCAGCACGGCGGCCACGGTTTCTTCTTCAAAGCCGGATTTTTGCAGCGCATCGTGCAATTCTTTTTCGCTGCGGCTGCGATAAGACAGCAACCGATAGGCTTTGGTCAAAGCCGACTTGTAATCCCGATCGGTTTGATTACCGGATTCAAACAATTCGGCCTGACCGGCTCCAGCAGAATCCATCGCTGATTCTTGAGTTTTTAAGGCGTCTTCGGCAGCGGCCAAGCCGCTGCTCTCACACTTTCAAAAGCCAAAATTAAGCGACGGCCAAGCCGTCGCAGAACAAAGTTATTTCTTGGCCGTTGCAGGCGCTGGTGTTGCCGCTGCTGGCTTTGAGGATTTAGCCGCATCGTTTGCCGCAGCGGGCGTCTCATCCTTCACCAATCCCACCGCCTTGCGCACTTTTATCTCAAGATTCTTCATCACCTCCGGATTTTCAACCAAATACTTCTTGAGATTTTCGCGGCCTTGCATGCGTTCTTCGCCGACAGTAAACCACGTGCCGCTTTTTTCAATCAATTTCAGGTTGATCGCCAAATCTGCGAGATCGCCTTCGGAGGAAATGCCGGTGCCGTACATCAAATCGAATTCTGCTTCTTTGAACGGCGGCGCGACTTTGTTCTTCACGACTTTGACTTTGGTGCGGTTGCCGGTGACGCTGTCGCCATCTTTAATCGAGGCGATACGGCGTACATCCAATCTCACGGAGGAGTAGAATTTGAGCGCGCGTCCGCCGGTGGTGGTCTCCGGGCTGCCGAAGAGTACGCCGATTTTTTCGCGAATTTGATTGATGAAGACGACGCAAACATTGGTGCGGCTGATGGCGCCCGCGAGCTTGCGCATGGCCTGGCTCATGAGGCGCGCCTGCAAACCCATTTGCGCGTCGCCCATCTCGCCTTCGATTTCGGCTTTGGGAACGAGGGCGGCAACCGAGTCGATCACGACGACGTCCAGCGCGCCGCTGCGCACGAGAGTCTCAGTGATCTCGAGCGCTTGCTCGCCGGTATCTGGCTGTGAAACGATTAAGTTGTCGACATCAACGCCGAGTTTCTTCGCATAAGAAGCATCAAGCGCATGTTCCGCGTCGATGAAAGCGGCCACGCCGCCGAGTTTTTGCGCTTCGGCGATAATATGCAACGCCAGCGTGGTTTTGCCGCTTGACTCCGGCCCGAAAATTTCGACGATGCGGCCGCGCGGCACGCCGCCGATGCCCAGCGCGGCATCGAGCGAAATCGAGCCGGTGGGAATTATATCTATCTGAACTTTTGCGCGCTCGTCACCCAGCTTCATCACCGAGCCTTTGCCGAATTGCCGGTCGATCTGGCGTTGTCCAGCGCCTTTAACTTTTCATTTTTGTCCACGAGTCCTCCCTCCAGCGAAGTTGAGGTGTTGAGTTATTCGTTGATTATGCCAGTCATTAAGTTATCGAGCAGGCGTTTGCCGTGAATGACTGCTATAATTGTCACAATTTCGTTTTGGATACGATAGATGATGCGATAACTATAAACAAAAAGCTCACGAATGGCTTCTTCATTTAGTTCCGGCACCTTCCGTCCGACGCGTGGAAACTGTTCCAGTTGCCGCGTTGCCTGTTGCCTCGAGAATTTGTTCAACGACGATTCCCGCGTAGCGTGAAGAATCGCGAGCAATAAATTGAGCAATTTCTTCAACGTCAGAGAGCGCCTCGCGAGACCATTTTACTTGATAAACCATTTGCCCAATTGTTTCTCAGCTTCTTCTTGAGAAAAATTTTTTTCCGTGTCGGCCGATGCCAGGCCTTTGCGGATCTTTTCCAAAACATAAAGATGATATTGAATATCTTCGATGGAACAATTATCCGGCAATTTCTTGAGCAATTGTTCGACTTCCATTTTGGCCGTGTTCATAGTAGACTTCCTCTTTTGCTTAAAATTAACCGTCTTTAAGCTTGTCATTCCCAAAACCAAATTTCAGCACCGGTGAATAAATCGATCCATCCCGCTGCAATTCGCTTTGCATCAACGTGCATTCTGGGCAAATCATTTTATGCTGTGGAAAAGGATGTTCCAGCATTGCTTTCGTTACAGCGTCAACGCGGGTATCGCGCACGCGACCGATGGTGACATGCGGCGAAAAGGGTCGCGTCTCCCGCGGAAATCCAAGCAGATGCAGGCGTGCATCGATTTCTTGTGCAAGTTTGCCGAGCTGGCCCGAGGCTTCATTTAATCCAACCCACAAAACCTGCGGGCGGCGCGCATTCGGAAACACGCCGGCACCGGCAACTTCTATGATCAGCGGAGTAAAATCGCGGCAAACGGTTGCCAGCAATTCTTGCATCGCTGCAAGCTTTGCGTTCGGCGTATCGCCCAAAAATTTGAGCGTGAGATGAACGTTTTCAGGTTTCACCCAGCGCACACCGCGACTGAGCTGCTGCAGCGGCGCAACATAGCCGGCCAGCGCGTTTTTGATCGTGTGCGGCAACTCCAGGGCAACGAAGAGCCGTAGCGATGGACTCATGTGTTTTCCTGCTGCAACGCGCGATAGAGCAAGCTTAGCGCAAACGAGCTGAAGCGTTCTTTGTTGATCAGGCGATCGGTTGAAAAAACAATGCTCTTCGCGCCAACTCTTTGCGGCGAGGCAACCGCAGCCCAAACCAGGCCGACCGGTTTTTCAGCCGTTCCGCCGGTGGGGCCGGCAATGCCGGTGGTGGCAAGCCCGTAAGTCGCTCCGCTGACCTCTCGCACACCCGAGGCCATGGCGCGTGCGCACGCTTCACTCACGGCGCCGTGTTCGGCAATCACTTGTTCGGGCACGCGCAACAGCGCGATTTTCGCCGCGTTGCTGTACGTGACGAATCCGCGCTCGAAATATTCCGAGCTGCCGGAGATATTGGTGAGGCGATTGGCAATCAGGCCGCCGGTGCAAGATTCCGCGACCGCGAGCGTCGCTTGTTTCGCGCGCAGTTTTGCGCCAATCACTTCTTCCAGCGTTTCGTTGTCGTAGCCATAAATATATTTTCCGGCTTTTGCTTTGATGAGGGTTTCGGCTTGCCGGATGGCGTCTGCTGCTTCTACGTCTGCGCGGCTCGTCACCGAGATGCGCACGTTTACGCCGGTGTAATTGGGCAGAAAGGCGATTTTTCCGAATCGTTCCAATTCAGATACCGGCGTTAAAATTTCGGCAAGCGCGGATTCCGCAATGCCAAAAGTTCGAATCGTGCGATGACGAATAATATCACCGGCGGCGCATGCGCGCAAAAGCGGCAGCAACGGGCCGGTGAAAATGCCCTTCATCTCCGTCGGCACGCCGGGCAGGACGATGCAGAATTTATGATCCTTTTCAAAGAGCAATCCTGGCGCCGTGCCGAATTCATTCCACAACACCTTCGCGCCCGCCGGCACTTGTGCTTGCGCGAGATTGATCGGCGACATCACCATACCGCGCTTCGCAAACAAGTCCTTGACGTGTTGCAAAACCTTTTCGTCCGTCGCCATCTCCGCGGCGCCAAAAAAATCCGCCACCACTTTTTTGGTGATATCGTCGTGCGTTGGGCCAAGCCCGCCGGTGAGCAGGATGATATCCGCACGCGACCAGGCAAGTTGCAAGCAGCGCGTAATGTCGTCGTGCCGATCACCCACGGTTGTCGCGTAGCGTATGGGAATGCCGAGCATACTGAGTTGCTCGCCCAGCCATGCGGCGTTGGTATTGACAATCTGGCCGATGAGTAATTCATCGCCGATCGCGATGACTTCGGCGATCATTTGGGGTCCTTAAGAGCAAGAAAAACGCTGTTGCATCATCTACAGCGTACAGCATGGTCTTGCGGAAAATTTGTACTTATGACTAGAACCGCAGCAGTGCAGATGTTCCTTCTGCAGAGCTGCGCGAATCTGAGCGGTGATCGGAGGATCCTGAATCACGCGCCTGCCCAAAAGTAAATTCCCACACGCAGGACTAAATTCGCATAAACTCCCGCCAGCGCATCGTCCAACACGATGCCCCAGCCGCCATGAAGTTTCTCGACCTGCCGCACTGGATACGGCTTAACAATGTCGAACAGCCGAAACAACGCAAATCCCGCCCAAATGGTGACGGCGTTCAGCGGCAGAAAGGCCAGCGTGACCGCCATTCCAATCACTTCATCGATGATGACTTCGGAGGGATCGGAATTGTTGCCGGCGGTTGCGAGGCGTTGCGCGGCCCACACCGCGATGAGGGCCAGCGCGAGCAAGGCGGCGGTGAACCAAAACGGGGGAAGATAAGGCGGAAAGCAGAGAAATGCAAGGACGGCGGCAAGGCTGCCGAACGTGCCGGGCGCGACCGGCGCATAACCCAGCCCGCCCACGGTTGCGATCACTCGCGCGAGGGTTTGGGAGAAGGCGAGCACCTCACTTCGCCAGGTTGCGGGCAGCGAAGATACGAAAAAAAAACTGGCCCAGGCTGCGCAGGTGGCCGCGGTTTTCGTAAAGGTATTGCACGCCGGTGGCAATCGTGATCAACGTCACGAGATGCATCATGACCGGGATGAGGCGAAATTCATCGATCCAGTGCAGCCATTGCGGCATCGCGGCGTCGAGGAAATAGGATTGCGCGATGAGATAGAGCATGATGAGATAAATCGCGGCCATCTGGCTGGCGGTTTTCCATTTCGCTGAGACGCTGGTGACGACGGGCTTGTTTTTATATTGCGCATACGTGCGCAGCAGCGTGATCAAAACATCGCGCGCCGCAATCGCGATCACCATCCACATCGCGACGTATTCGTACAGCGCGAACGCAAAGAAAGTCGAAAGCGTGAGAATCTTGTCTGCGAGCGGATCCCAAAACGCGCCCCACGCCGAGATTTTTCCGGACTTGCGCGCGAGATAACCGTCGTACCAATCTGTCATGACGGCAATAAAAAAAACGCCGAGCGAGGCAAAACGATACGCCAATCCCGCCGGGAAGAGCAGCGCAACAACTACCGGTGCGAGCACCATGCGCGAGATTGTGAGGACGTTGGAGAGGGTCATGGTTGGCCTCAACAGTTGATTCGAAGACAAGTCACGGTTTCACCCCGCACTGAAGTGATGCGCGGTTACCACGCCACACGGCCTGTCAACGCGCGGGAGAGTGTAACCTCGTCGGTGAATTCCAAATCGCCGCCCACCGGCAGGCCGCGCGCCAGGCGGCTTATCTTTATACCAAGCGGTTTGATCAAATTCAAGAGATAAATTGCCGTGGCCTCGCCTTCGGTATTGGGATTGGTCGCGAGGATCACTTCCGATATGCCGGCGCTGGTGTTTTGAAGGCGTTGCAACAACTCGCGAATGCGCAGATCGTCCGGGCCGATGCCGTCGAGCGGCGAGAGCGCGCCGCCCAGCACGTGATACAAACCGCGATATTCGCTGGTGTTTTCCAGCGCCAACACGTCATTGGCTTCTTCGACTACGCAAATCAGCCCGTGCTCACGCTTGGGATTGGCGCACAGCGCGCAGGGATCGGATTCCGTCAAGTTGAAACATTGCGAACAATGCTGCACATTGTCTTTCAAGGCAAGCAATGCTTGCGCCAGCATTTCGACTTCCGGCCGCTGGGTTTTGAGCAGGTAGAAAACCAAGCGTTGTGCGGTTTTGCGGCCGATGCCGGGCAGCTTCGACAACTCGATCACCGCGGTTTCAACGCTACGAGAGAGATATTGCATGCAATTTTGCTCGGATGCCGTCCGCCAGGGAGATGATCACATAAACCTCACATGCCGGGCAGTTTTATACCGCCGGCAATATTACCCAGCATGCCGCCGGTTGCTTTGTTCATCTCCGCGCTGGCAAGCTCCTGCGCGTTGGTGAGCGCTTGGTTCACGGCCGCCACAATCAGATCCTCAAGCAACTCGATATCGTCGGGATTGACGACTTCCTTTTCCAGTTTGACGTGCAGCACTTCCTGGCGGCCGTTCATCACCACCGTGACCATGCCGCCGCCGGCCGTGCCTTCGACACGCAGGCTGGCAAGGCTTTCCTGCGTTTCACTAAGTTTTTCCTGCAATTTTTGCGCTTGCTTCAGCAAATCGCCCATGCTGGGACGGCTCATGCGTTTATCTCCTGAAATTTAATGTTTTTCAATTCCTATTTCCACACAACTTTCTGGAAATGGGCATTACAGTCTGCACCGTTAAGCCTACGGCAGTTTTGCCTGGCACCGGATCAACTCCCCATCCAACGCCTCCACCAGCTTTTTCGCCACAGGATAGTGCTCGAACAGCGCTTGCAGATTCTGCGCGTTGTCGCCGCTCATCGCAACTTTAGCGATGCCGTTGCTGAGCGGCGCAGCGACCGGCTTTGCAGCGGCCACTGTGGGCGCCTCGGCTTCAGTAGAAGGCGCCGGCGGCGCATGTACCACCCCGTTCTCATCTTTCCGGCAGATGATGCGCACGGAATAGCCGGTGTCGGTTTGTACGATTTTTTGAATGATCGTTTTTTGATTGTTCACTGAATTGAGATGAAAGCCGCTGCAATTGCTACCGAAGCTCAATTCCAACACGCCCTCTTTCAGGGCTGTGGGCGCGCCCATCTCCAAAAATGCGCCCAGGGAAATTTTTTCGGCCTTTACGTGGTCGACAATTTTCAACCAGGTTTGTTGAATTGTTTTGAATGCGGCTTCTTCATCCGCAATTTGGCCGGCGAGCGGCAAGGCGGCTTCTCTGGCCTTCACCACCGGCACGCCTTGCACGCGTGTGAGCAAATTGGAATTGAACAAGCCTCCGGTCGCGGCCACGCTTGGCGTTGCCGGCGCGAGCTTGGGATTGACTTGCGGAATCACGGAAACGCCTTCGTGCCGGGGCGCGGCAACCGACTCTACAATCGTCACTTCAGCAGCGCTGGTCGAGGGGGTGACGCTGCTGGCCGCCGAAGCCGGTTTGGTGAGGTTTGCCGCAGGCGCACCGCCGCTTCTCATTCCGGAGCCGCTGTGCGGGCTTTCGTTCGTTTCCGCGTGCACCATCTTCAACAGGGCCATTTCGAGCAAGATGCGCGGATTCGAAGCGCGCGCCAGCCGCGCTTGCGCCTCGGTAACGATTTGAATGCAGCGCATCAACTCGAGTTCATTCATGGCGTGAGCGGCGGCGCTGAAGCGTTCGGCGTAATTTTCCAATCCCACCAAATGCGCGGTGTTTTGGGTTACGCGCGTTGTCAAAATGTAGCTGAGATGTTCGGCCAGGCGTTCAAAGAATTCGCCGAGATGAATGCCGGAGCTGTGAATTTTTTCGCAGAGCGCAATCGCCTTTGCCGCATCGCGATCGCTTGCGGCATCGGTGCACTCGAAAAACAAATCCTGCTCGATCAAGCCGAGCAGCTTGGAAACCTCTTCTTTCGTGACGCGCTCGCCGCAGTAGGAAATGACTTGATCGAGCAAGCTTTGGCTGTCGCGCATGCTGCCTTCGGCACGTTTGGCAATGAGATAAAGCGCGGCTTCTTCGGCCTGCACGCCTTCGTTTTGGCAGATCATTTTGAGCTGGCCGACGATCTCGCCGATCGGCACCCGGCGAAAATCGAAGCGCTGGCAGCGCGAGAGAATGGTGGCCGGAACTTTGTGAATCTCGGTGGTGGCAAAGATGAACAACACATGCGCCGGCGGCTCTTCGAGAATTTTGAGCAACGCGTTGAACGCCGGCTCCGTGAGCATATGCACTTCGTCGATGATATAAATTTTCTTGGGGCTGGCGGCCGGAGCGAAGCGGGCATTGTCGCGAATATTACGCACTTCATCGATACCGCGATTGGAGGCGCCGTCGATTTCGATCACGTCGATGCTGCGTCCCGCGGTGATTTCCTGGCAATTCGAGCACTGATCGCAGGGCGTGGTGGTGGGACCTTGTTCGCAATTTACCGCTTTGGCAAGCAGCCGCGCCATGGTGGTTTTGCCGACGCCGCGCGGACCGGTGAATAAATAGGCGGAGGCAACACGATTCTGGGTGATCGCGTTTTCAAGTGTGCGGGTGACATGTTCCTGCGCGACGACACTCGTGAACTGCTTGGGCCGCCATTTGCGCGCGAGCACGAGGTATGACATGAGAGATCCGGGTCACGCTGCTGTCGAAGAGCAAACGGGTTGGTGAACGTTGCGGCGCGAATTAAAAGGCCAAGGTGCCCCGCGGCACATCTTTGCATTGCTTACCGTTGCTGCCTTCCGGCCCTGGCGGGGTTCGGCACGCGCCGATTGCGCGGGCCTTGGCCATTTTATGCTTGGTGATAATTGTCGTTGGAAGGATGTCGAAGCCTCACCAAACCGACTCAATGTTTGCAAAATAATCGTTTTAACGAACGGCGCAAAATAACCATTGAGTCTTAGAAAGGCAAGGGAATTTTGGGAAGCGATGAAATACAACCTTGCGGAGAGAGTGGGATTCGAACCCACGGTAGCGCTTTTTTAGGATGCTCTTTGCATTTTGCCCCTTGCAATTTGAAAAGCGGAGAGGGGGGGATTCGAACCCCCGATCGACCTTTAGGGCCGATAACGGTTTTCGAGACCGCCGCCTTCAACCACTCAGCCACCTCTCCGTGGTTGACGAGAGTTTGTCGAGAAGTCAATTGGGGTTGCGTGCGCGCGACTGCTTTCCCGCTGATTTATTCCGAGCAAATCCTGTTCAAATCAAGACGCAAAAGCAATGCTCTACTGAGCCATCACTATGAAATCCGGTAAGAGTCGCAATGGCAAAAACAGAATACTTCTCAAACACCCTTGATGGTGGAGCAGAGCGGGATCGAACCGCCGACCTCCACGTTGCGAACGTGGCGCTCTCCCAGTTGAGCTACTGCCCCAGGAATTCAGCGTGCTAAAAACGCTGCTTCAAATACTGAATGAACAAAATTTTCAAAACTCTTCCGGTGCGGCGTTTTCACGCAATTTCTGAAAAAACGCTTTCAATAAACTCTGACACTCGGCTTGTTTAATGCCTGAAATCACTTGCACTGGCGGACCAAACGGATTGGTGGACATCACATTGACTTTGGGCACCGAGCCGCAGCCGCCGAAGCGCGGATCTTCCGTGCCATACACGACCTTCACGATGCGCGAGAGCAGAATGGCGCCACAACACATGGGACACGGTTCGACCGTGGCGTACACGGTCGCGCCATCGAGCCGCCAGCTTGCCTGGCTGGCCGCGCCTGCTGTAATCGCGATCATTTCTGCGTGCGCCGTGGCATCTTGCAGCGTCTCCGTTAGGTTGTGCCCGCGCCCAATGATCTTATCTTCAAAAACAATAACCGCGCCGATTGGCACTTCGCCCTTCTCCAGGGCTTTCTCCGCCTCTTTGATCGCGAACTGCATCCAATGGTCATGTGTCAAGGCCGCATATCCTCGCTTGCATCAACGGAGACGACGTGACATCAAAAAAGAAGACAAGATGGCTCTCTTGTCTTCTTTTTGAATTGAGTTTGTATGCCCGGAAGGACTTGAACCCTCAGCCTCTTGGTCCGTAGCCAAGCGCTCTATCCAGTTGAGCTACGGGCACATGGAGCCGAAATATACCAGAATTTCGGCAAAAGTCAATTTTTAATTTTACAACTTGGTGGCGCATACGGGAATCGAACCCGTGTTCCCGACGTGAGAGGCCGGTGTCCTAGGCCGCTAGACGAATGCGCCTTTAAATGCTGAGCGAAGTCGGGCTTTCGCTCACTCACTTGTTTCCGGTAAAAAAAATGTTTGCGAAAGCCCGACTTCACTTCTTTACTGTGCTGGGGAGCAGGGATTCGAACCCCGATTCTGTGGTCCAGAGCCACATGTCTTGCCGTTGGACGACTCCCCAGAATACTATTGGGCTAATTGTTCCGCAGCTTTGCGCAGGCGCTGCACGGCTTTTTGCTTGCCCAACACGGTAATGACGTCAAAGAAACTGGGGCTTACGCCAAATCCCGTGAGGGCCAGCCGCGCGGGATGAATCAAGTTGCCGGCTTTGATGCCGATTTTCTCGGCGAGGGCGCGCAGGCAGTTTTCCGTCGCCGCGGCAGTAAACTCCGGGAGTTGTTCGAGTTCATTTGCCAGCTCGCGCAAGCGCCCGGCAGTCGCAGGGTCTTGCCAGTGTTTGGCCTTTGCGCTTTCTTCAAACTCTGCCGGCTTGGCAAAAAAATATGCGCCGAATTTGACAAAGTCTGGAATGGTTTTGACTTTCGGTTTGAGCAACGCGATGACCTGGCGTACATAAGCGTGATCATCGAGCAAATTCTGTTCGAAAACGCCCGCGGTGTTACGAAACGCTGCAATGACGAGCTGCTCAAGCCGCGAGACTTCGACTTTGCTCAAGTACTCGCCGTTCATCCATTCGAATTTTTTCTCGTCAAAAACCGCGTTGCTTTTCGAAATGCCGTGAATATCAAAGAGCTGAATCAATTCCTCGCGCGAAAGAATTTCGCGATCATCGCCCGGCGACCAGCCCAGCAGCGCCAGGAAATTAAACAGCGCCTCAGGCAGATAACCTTTCTTTTCGTACTCTCCGACCGCAGTTGCGCCGTGGCGTTTGCTCAAGCGGGTTTTGTCCGGCCCAAGAATCAAAGGCACATGCGCAAAGCTCGGCATGTTCCAGCCTAAAGCATTGTACAGCAAGATTTGCTTGGGCGTATTGGAAATGTGATCATCCCCGCGCAGAATGTGGGTGATGCCCATGTCATGATCATCCACCACCACGGCGAGATGATAGGTCGGCTGCCCGTCGGAACGCAAGATCACGAAATCGTCGATCAGCGCGTTATCGAAGCTAACCTGGCCGTGAACCTGATCCTCGAAAGCCGTTACGCCCGGCGGAACCGGCACGCGAACGGCGAAGGGCTTGTTTTCCGAGAGCAGATTTTCTTCGTCGCCTGCCGAGACTCGCGGAAATTCCTCGCGATAGCGAAATTCCCTTTTCTCGGCGGAAGCGCGTTGCCGCGCCGCGTCGAGCTCCTCCGCGGTAGCGAAACTGCGGTAGGCTTTGCCCTCCGCCACCAGGCGATGCGCGACCTCGCGATAGACAGAAAGGCGGTCGGATTGTTTGATTGGCTCCTCATCCCAATCAAGGCCGAGCCATTGCAAACTATCGATGATTGCTCGCGTCATCTCCTCGCCAGAGCGCTGCTGATCCGTGTCTTCGATTCTGAGAAAGAACTTGCCGCCGTGTTTACGGGCGAATAACCAGTTGAAAATCGCCGTGCGTGCGCCGCCAATGTGCAAGAAACCCGTCGGACTCGGGGCAAAGCGCACAACTACCATTTTCGTTCCTGGATCAGTTTTCGTCACAAGCGGAGAGGCAGGGATTCGAACCCTGGGTAGCGCTTTTGGCACTACAACCGCTTAGCAGGCGGCTCCTTTCGGCCACTCAGGCACCTCTCCGAAATTTTGAATCTCAAATTAATAATTGTCAATTGATAATTATTAATTAACAATTGGCGGAGGGCGGGAGACTCGAACTCCCAAGGGTTATAAGCCCAGCGGTTTTCAAGACCGCCGCCTTACCAATTAGGTCTAGCCCTCCGAAACACTCTCTGGGCAAAATGTGCCTGCTGTAATGTTCCAGGCGTCTGCTAAAACCCTCCGGTCTTTGAATTTTAGCGGGGCAATATACAAATCAGCAAAGGTGGAGTCAATGTTTTTTTCGGGCGTATTCGCTTAAAATTTTTGCAATAACGCCGATGGAAATGATGAAATTTTTTAATACCATATCCCACTCAAAACAATCGAACCCGCGCCAAATGAACCGTCTGCTCATAAACCGATTTGATGAAACCCCATGCTGAAAACACACAAACTGATGTTTCTGGTATGCTTCGCCGCGCTTCATC
>QEVD01000281.1 GCA_003576975.1 Candidatus Zhuqueibacterota bacterium | reverse complement strand
CCCCTTGTGGGGCATTGTCCCAACCCGCGAATTTATTGGCTGCAGCAGCACCCCACAAGGGAGTGGGACTACAAAAAATTAAGATCTGGTTTTTATGATTACATTTTCGACAACGTGTTGAGTTTAAGGTGTAAGCCCAATTTCAAGAATCACCTGACGGAGAATATCGTGAAAATCATTTTGTGCATGAAACAAGTGCCGCTCAAAGATGCGCAACTCAAAATCGCGGACGACCAGCTTTGGGTGGAGGAGTCCAATCTTAATTTTGAAATCAATGAAAGCGATCACTACGGCCTGGAAGCAGCTTTACGCTTGAAAGAGGCGCACGGCGGGGAAGTCATCGTCGTCAGCATCGGCCCGGCCCGCGCGAAACAGGCGATTCAGCAGGCTCTCGCCAAAGGCGCGGATCGCGCCATTCACGTGACGCATGAGAAGCCGATTATGGATCCGTTTATCGCGGCGAAGCTGCTGGCCGCCGCGATCAAACCGGAGAATCCGGATTTGATTCTCACCGGTTTGCAATCGGATGACACCGGCTTTGGCCAAACCGGCGTGGTGCTGGCGGAACTGCTGGGCTTGCCGCACGCGACACTGGTGATGGAAATTCAAGTGCAGGACGGCAAACTGAAAATCAATCAATCCGGCCTGGCGGCGATTCGCTATGCCACCATCAAAGGCATCATGGCGGCGAAGAAAAAGCCGCAACAAGACGTGAGTGCCGCCAGCCTGGGCGTTGATCTTGCGCAGGGTCAAATCAATTTTCAAAAACTCTACGTACCGGTGAAAACGAAGAAAACGCAAATGCTCACCGGCGACGCGAAGGCCGTGGCAAAAGAGCTGGCCGAAAAATTGAAGAATGAAGCGAAGGTGATTTGAACGGATTGTTATGGCAAGTTCAACAACGCTTCGATTTCTTGTAAAACGGCGTTGAAATCCGGTGTGGGTGCTGCGTTTATCATATGTGAGTTTGAACGATTGCACCGCGGTACAAGCTTCGATAGTTTTCTGCAATTGCTGAAAATAAGCTTCAATCCGCAAGCTTCACCTCTTGTAGGGTTGCGACTTTTTCGGCGAGGCGCTCGAATAGGCGGTGCTCGCCAATCCACTCCGCAAGTTCGAGGTTTTCTTCAAGCAGATTGTTTTCGTAACGGCGCAGAAATTCATGCGTCGGCATGCCGTAACGAGTTTCGAATTCCAGCAATCTCTGTTGTGTACGCTTCAGGCCGGCTTGCAGCAATCGCAACTCATTTTGTAACGCAGCCTCAACCAGCGGCCTGAGAGGCATTGCACGGTTTGATTGAAGAATTAATTGTGACATCTTTGCTGTTCCTTGATCTTCTTTGGTTCCAACTCGTTTGACTTATATGATGCGACCTTTTTTGCAAAGGTACTCGGGGAGCCGGTGAAGAACAACGGGAATCTTTTTGGGTTTGAATGAATAGCGTCGGAGAATAAAATGGCGTCTGAAATTTTGGTCATTGTCGAACAAAACGACGGCAAAATCACCCGCATCGGCTGGGAAGCGCTAGCCGCGGCGCAGGAAATCGGCGCGGGGCTTGGGCACGAGGTGAACGCGTTGGTTTTGGGCAAAGGTGCGGGCGCTGCCGCCAAAGAGGCGGCCGCTGCCGCACTCAAACAAATTTGGTTTGCGGAAAACGCCGAATTGTCGCATTATACCCCGGACGGTTTCAGCGCTGCGGCCAAACAAATGATCGAAAAAACGAAGCCACAATATGTGCTGGCGGGACATTCGTATCAAGCGCGTGATTATTTTCCCAAACTGGCCGCGAGCTGTGGCCGCGGGTTGATTGCCGACAGCGTGGGCTATCGCATCGAAAATGGAAACCTGACGTTCGCGCGCCAGGCGTTTCAAGGCAAGATCAATGCGGATTTCTTGTTTGCCGGCGAGCCGCCTTACTTCGCCAGCATGCAGTCCGGCGCGGTGAGCAGTGATCATTTAAAAAAGGGCGGTAATGCAACAGTCAACGAGGCCGGCCTCGATCTTTCCGGCGTCAGCATTCGCACAACTGTTTTGGAAATTTTCGAAGGCGTGAAAGGCAAAGTTGATTTGACCAAAGCCGACGTCATTGTTTCCGTTGGCCGCGGCATCAAGGAGAAAGCCAATATTCCGCTGATCGAAGAACTGGCCGGCGCGCTGGGCGGCGAGCTTGCAGCGTCGCGTCCGGTATGCGATGACGGTTGGCTGCCGCTGGATCGCCAGATCGGCTCTTCCGGGCAAACCGTTGCGCCCAAACTCTATCTTGCCGTCGGCATCTCGGGCGCGATTCAGCATCTCGTGGGCATGAAAGGCGCGCGCACGATCGTGGCCATCAACAAAGACGAGCGCGCTCCGATTTTCGATATTGCCGATTATGGCATCGTCGGTGATCTGTTCGAAATCGTGCCAGAACTCACGAAGGCGATTAAAGAAGCGAAGGGCGCATAAGCCGTTACGGAATTTCTGCGCCGCACAGATTTCCGGGGGGAATTTAGTTCCTTTAAATCGTTGCCTTAAAAACAAAAATCCAGCGGATGGAAACAACCCAACTGATAATGAGCTTTTTCCTCTGCTGGGTTGATTCTATCCGTTGGCGGTTTCCTTTGAGTTGCGCTTTATCCGAGTTGCGAGTGTTGTAGCTCGATTTTGTCGGATTCACCGCTGCCTCGCAGAGCGCGCGAAAATTCAAACGATTTTTGCGTTGCGCTCTGCGATTGTTTTTTGAAGATGAGGCAGTCAAGGTAAGTTCAAAAACACAAGCCCTCGCTTGAACGTGATGACCCTGGAATGCGTGACTCTTCGTTCGGCACACTTGTCTTCAACATGCCATCGATGCGGCGTTTTGCCTGCCACCGCATTGCCGCAGCGTCTCTCCCCTCATTTACCAAACTAGCGCAATGACTCCTGATCTGAATTATTTCATCAAACCCGAAGTCCAATCCGCGGAGGCTTACACGCTGCAAAAACGATCGGCAGCTATCAAGCTTGATCAGAACGAAAACCCCTTCGGTTTTCCCGCGGCGCTGCAGGAAGAATTTTGGCAGCGCGTCAAGTCGCGCGATTGGGCGCGCTATCCGGATTTTCATCACGAAGAATTGACGCAAGCGCTGGCGAAGCTCAACAACATGCCGCCGGAGCAGATTTTAGTCGGCAACGGCTCGAATTCCCTCATTCAGGCATTGCTGATGGTGACGATCAGCCGCGGCGCCGGCGTCGTCATCCCGCAACCCACGTTTTCTCTTTACAAACTCTCGGTGCAGATTCTTTCCGGCCTGCCTATTGAGGTTAAACTGAATCGCCAAGACTTTTCCTTGCCGATTGAGCGCGTGCTCGAAGAAGCCAATCGCCTGCGCGCCAAAATGATTGTTCTGTGTTCGCCCAATAATCCAACCGGCGCGGCATATTCCCAAAAGCAAATTGAAGAAATTTTTGCGGAATTCCCCGGGCTTGTCGTGATTGATGAAGCGTACGCTGAATTTGCGCAGCAGGATTTTCGCCCGCTGCTGCGCACGTATGAAAATCTCATTCTGCTGCGCACGTTTTCAAAGGCTCTGGCCATGGCGGGCTGCCGCGTGGGCTATCTCATGGCGCATCCGGATCTCGTGCGCGAAATTCGCAAAGCGGCACTGCCTTACAACATCAATGTCTTCGCCGAAGCCGCGGCGTTGGTGGCGCTGGCGCACCGCGGGGAATTGCTGCAACGCGTGCAGGAGGTGATCCGCGAGCGTGATCGTTTGCTTGCGCTTTTGGAGCAAATGACGAGGTTGCGTATTTATCCCACCCAGGCCAATTTTTTTCTTACTGAATTTCAAGAACCCGTTCAGGAGGTTTTTGCGCATCTGCTCAGCCGCGGCATTTTAGTGCGCAACGTTAGTGCTCATCCCATGTTGGAAAAGTGCCTACGCATCAGCATCGGTACTCCCGCCGAGAATGACAAACTGGCCGAAGCGCTGCAAGAGGTTTTGTAGATTGACTTTACACAATTTATTTGTTAAGTTAATGCCCGGCGCGACCGCAATGGAGCAAAAATGTTCGATAAAGATCTCCTACCATTAGTTTATAACATGAACACCACCATCATGTGGATTGCCGTGACGGTGGGCGTGCTATTATTCATCATTGGCTATTTCGCCGGGGGCCGGGAGAAAATGGGGCGCATCATCCTGTGTACGTTTACCATTACGATCATCAGTGTGCTGGGTATGCGCGTCCCAATGCTGCTCTTCAGTGCTATCAAAGATAACTATAAATTTGTCACACTGCCGCAATCCGAAGTCGACGACTATCTGAAATCCAAAGAAGCAACAAAGGCGACCACGAAACCCGCAGATAGCGCAACCGAAAAGCAAGCGACCAACAACAACGACGAAGACAGCACGGTTGATGTGCCGGTTGCGTTTCAAATTCTGACGCTTTTATTGTACACCTTTTGGATCGCTTTTCTCGTGGGCATGGGGATATTTTTTTATGAGACGGTGATCGTGACCGCGGAGGAAATCGATAAAAAGTAACGCGCTTGTTCCTGTGAAACATTATTCATTGGCGCCGGTGAGAGCTTTCGCAAGATATATTGTTTGCGCATTGTTGATTTTCGTGGGGATGGTTTCCGCGCAAGCGCCTCCCGACCGGAACGCCGAGCGCGAATTCGTCCAACGCGTTTCCGCCGACAGCGCCAAGCGGTACGTGCGCGAGTTGGCGGCGTTCGGTCCGCGTATGGGCGGCACGGATTCCAACCGGCGCGCAGCGCTTTACGTGCACCAAAAATTTCAATCATGGTCATTGCCCAGCACGATCGTGGACGATCCTGAAAAGCTGGTACATGAAGAACGCGCTTGGCGTCTGCAAGTCATCATTCCCGAAAAATATGATTTTTCCCGGCCCTGGCCTTATGGCTTTTCGCCGTCAACGGCCGGGCAGCAAGCCGAAGTCGTCTCCGCCGCATCAACAAAGAATGTTAAAGGCAAAGCACTCTTGACCGAAGCCATTGTTCGTTCACAGCAGTATGACGAATGGGCAAGCGCCGGGGCGGTAGCGATTCTATCTGACGGTCCGGGCCGCGACGGCGACTTCACCGAGTGGGCAATGATCAGCGAACTGCCCAGCCGCCTGTTCAATCCGATTCCGGTGTTTGCCATCAGCCGGAATGACGGCAACAGGCTGCGCGCTTTCATGAGCAAAGGCATAACGCCGCGCATCGCATTCGAGCTGGCGAGCGAAATTTATAAGAGCCGTCCGCAAACCGTCATTGCCAAAATCTCCGGCCGCAGCGGCGACAAACGGTTCATTTACTGCGCGCACGGCGATTCCGATTCCGGCGGCCCCGGGGCCGATGATAACGCTTCCGGTGTGGCCGTGGTTTTGGAAACCGCGCGCGTGTTGCAAGCGTTGATAACTGAGAACAAACTGCCGGCGCCCAAACATACGATTGAATTCATCGTATGGGGAAGTGAATATTTCTCAACCAACGCGTACATTGCGCGTCACGCCGAACATTTGGAAAGGATATCCGGCGTAATCAATTTTGACCAGGCCGGCGCCGGCACAAAGCATCAAGCAATTTATTTCGAAAGCAACGAAGTCCCCTGGAATGAAACACTGCTGCGCACACTTGATGCGATTGGCGCGGCATATTGCGGCGAGGCGGGAATGTGGCGCGCTTATACTACCAATCCCTCGCAGGGCGGCACGGACGCTTACGCTTTCTTACCGCCGGCTTTTCTGGGCGTGTTGCAATCGCCGCATCGCATTCCGGCTACGACGATTTACACGGCCGCGTGGGACAGGCCTTCCATCCTGACGCAAACCCCAGGATGGTCCTCCGCCTGTTGGCCCGACAACACGCCGCTCGAAATCGACTACTCGCGCTACTATCATAGTTCGGGCGACATTCCGGAATGGACGACGGATCGTGAACCGTGGCGTATGGCGTGGGCCGCGACTGCCGGCGGCGCCGCGCTGTTGCGTCTGCTGTGGTAGAATTTGATCGGGCGCAACCGGATTTGCAACGGAAGGCTGTGATTTTTTCTAGTGGGAATCCGGTTCACCTTAACTTTAACTCAATTGCGAGAATCAGCCATGAAGAAGAATCTCGTCGCTGTTTTGGTTATGCTTCTACCGGTGCTTGTGTACGCACAAGGCGTTGATGTGCAGCCGCGCTATACTATTGACAAACCCACGGCCGGCGTGATGCGCCGGGGCGGCTTTGATCTCGGCTTGCGTTTTTACGGCCAGAGCGGCGCACTCTTATCGTTGAATGTCGGCATTTCCGATCGTTTCATGTTCGGCGCTTCGTTCGGCGGCAATGATGCGCTCGGCCAGGAAGAACCGGATTGGAATCCCGCACCTGGCGTGCTTGTCAAGTATCAAATATTCTCAGAAAGCATCGGAATGCCGGGCATTAGCGTCGGCTTTGAGAGTCAGGGCTACGGCCCCTATTTCAAAGCGGATTCGTTGCAACGCTACCTCAACAAATCACCGGGGTTTTATGTTGTGGCCAGCAAAAGCTATGATTTTCTCGAGCGCCTCGATTTTCACGGCGGCGTCAACTTGTCATTGGAAAACCAGGACAAAGATCGCGACCCCAATTTGTTCATGGGCGCGACGCTGGCGATCAATCCTCATATAGAAATCATCGGTGAATACGACGTGGCTTTCAATACGACGCCATCAGAGCCGCGCCGGGACGTTCACGATGGCGAAGGCATTTTGAACACCGGCATCCGCTTGAACATCAAAAAAGTCATTTATCTGGAACTGTTTTTGAAGGATATCTTCAAAAATCAAACGCAAACCAAGGATTACGTGCGTGAGTTCAAGATCACATATTTTCAATTTATTCTGTAAAGGTGAATCATGCAAAACGTTTCACGCCGGAATGCGCTGCCGCTTTTATGTTTGTTGCTGTTGACCAGCCTCGGATGTTACACGGTGATCAAACATCCGCGTGTGCATGCGGAACGCGGAGCGGAGAGCGATGATTTTGCGTCTAAAGTCGCGTTCGGCGATGACTGCCAATCCTGCCACAATGCCGGCGTGAACGCATTTCACAGTATCGCCGTGCCGCCGCCGCGGCCCGCGCCCTCCTGGCGTTGGGAATATTATTACGACACGCCGTGGTGGGCTTCGTATTACGCCCCGGCAGCCGGCGGCGGGCAAGCCTCTGAAAGCGAAACGCAAAAACGCGCGTTCGATCGCCGCCGCACGGCGCAACCGGAGGAGTCAACCCCGCCCGCCTTGACGCCCTCTGAGCAGCCCCCCGCGTTGCCCGCAACCGGCGCCATCTCGCGACCAAATGCCAATGATGATTCTGGCACGGCTGAACCCGCTCAAAAAGAGGACAGCGGCAAGCGCCGCGCAAAGCGAGGCAGCGCCAAACCGAATAACAGGATTGTCGATTAAATAACTTGCCCAAATCTCAAACCGCGAATGCACGCCAATAAACGCGAATTTTAAAATTAGCGGATATTCGCGTTTATTGGCGGTTTCCCAAATGAGTAAGTTATTTAAATGGCGTTCCTAAGCAGCATAAGCGAAATTGAGGTTGCGTGTACAATCGCTCTGCAGTTTTTTTGTGACTCCGAGCAGGCAAATGTAATTTTGGCCTGCTCTTTTTTTGCAAATTTCCAGAAGGAGTGCAGCATGCCCAAGGCTCTCAAGATGGTCCTGGGTGCCGCGGTATTTTTGTTGGCATTGGTTCTCGTGCTCGCTTTTTTGGGCAGCCGGTTAATCAAAAAATCTCTACCCGATCTCGAGGGACGGCAAACTGTGGCGAGTTTGCAGCATAGCGTCACAGTGTTTCGTGATTCGTACAGCGTGCCGCATATTTTCGCTCAAAATGAGGCAGATCTCTGGCGCGCCGCCGGCTATGTCGCGGCGCAAGATCGTTTATGGCAGATGGATTTTTCGCGCCGCATCGTGCGCGGCACGCTGGCCGAAATTTTCGGGCCGGAAGCGTTGCCGCAGGATAAGTTTCTGCGCACGTGGGGATTTCACCGTCTCGCACGGCGTCTGGCAAGACATTTGTCACAATCCTCACGCGAGGCATTGGAGGCCTACGCTGCCGGCGTCAATGATTTTATCAATTCCCATCACGATCGCCTGCCCGTCGAGTTCAGCATGCTGGGCTATAAACCGCAGCCCTGGGAGATTGAAGACAGCATTGGCTTGAGCCGGTTGATGGCGTTTCAATTGAGCTACGCCTGGTTTTTTGAAGCGGCGCTGGGCAAGATCGCCGCGCAATACGGCGATACGCTCGCGCTCGAGCTTTTGCCGGCAGTGCGCGCCAACACGCCGGCCATCGTCTCGCAGCAATGGACGCTGCAGATGGCACCCGGTCTCGAACGCTATATCAAGCTGGCGCAGAGCACGCGCACGAGTTTGGGCATGCCTGCGGCGGCCTTGGGCAGCAACAGTTGGGTGGTGAGCGGCAGCCGCAGCCGCAGCGGCAAGCCGATTTTGGCAAATGATCCACATCTCGGCCTGACGCTGCCTTCCGTGTGGTATGAAATGCATTTGTCTGCCGGTGATTTCGAAGTTGCCGGCGTTTCCTTTCCCGGCGCGCCCGGCATCGTGTTGGGCAACAATCGCGCGATTGCCTGGGGCTTTACCAACGGCATGGTTGACGATCTCGATTTCTATCTTGAAAAAATCAATGCGCCGGAAGCGACGGAGTTCTGGAACGGCAGCGCCTGGGAAAAGCTCACTGTGATCCACGAGCGGATTCCGATGAAAGACGCCGACTCCGTGCAGTTTGTCATTCGGCAAACCCCGCGCGGGCCGCTGGTTGATGATATTCTCGCCGGCGCCTGCCCGGATTCGTTTGCGATTTCATTCCGATGGACGGGCTTTGAAAATTCCGATGAACAGCGCGCCATTCTCGCGCTCAATCGCGCCCGCTCGTGGGGTGAATTCCAGGCCGCGATGCGGCATTTTACCGCGCCTTGCCAGAACGTGGTTTATGCTGATACCGCCGGCAACATTGGCTACTATGCCTGCGGCGTCGTGCCAATTCGCCGCGACGGCAAAGGCTATTTGCCTTATCGCGGCTGGGAGAACGCCGGCGACTGGATCGGCGCGATTCCGTTTGACCAGATGCCGCATGCCTTCAACCCGCCGCAAAATTTCATTGCGACGGCCAATAATAAAATGGTTGCGCAACAATTTCCCTACTATCTTGCCGTGGGCTGGGAGCCGACGAGCCGCATCGAGCGCATCACGGAATTATTGGCGGGCAACGCCAAAGCCGATGTGGACTTTTTTGCCGCAATGCAAAACGATGTGCTCTCTAAACACGCGCAATATGTGTTGCCCCGCCTGAAGGGATTGTTGAGCGACACAACGGCAGGGGCGGTTAGCGACACGGTTTTGAGTGAAACGGAACAGCAGGCGCTGCTCCTGCTCGGAGATTGGGATTATGTCGAAAGCGCGGAAAGTGTGCCTGCCGCCATTTTCAATGTCTGGGCCTGGGAATTTTTGCAGGCAACGATTAAGGATGAACTCGGTGATTCGTTGTTGCAAAGCTATACACAATGGCCGACGCTGGCCGTGCGCAGCCTCGAATATTTCGCCGCCAATCCCGCCTCAGCGTGGTTCGATGATCGCCGGACGGAAGCGCGTGAAAATGCGCGCGACATTGCGCGGCGTTCCTTGCAACAAGCCGTGGCCTTTTTGCAAGAACGGTTCGGCGATTTGATTGGAGATTGGCAATGGGGCCGATTGCATCAACTCACCCTGGGGCATGTGTTCGGCGAGCGTGAGCCGCTGCAGTATGTTTTTAATGCCGGCCCGTTTCCGTTGGGCGGCTCGCCGAACACCGTCAACAAAGCAGAATATAGTTTTTTTAAACCCTACCACTCCAAGGTCGGGCCCTCGGTACGAATGATCGTCGATCTGGCCGAGCCGGATACACGCTTGCAGGTGTTGCCGGGCGGGCAATCCGGCCAGCCGTTTAGCGAGCATTATAAAGATCAAATCCAGCTATGGCAGAAGGGACAATACAAGCGCGTGTTGATGAACCGCGAGAGGCTGGCTCAAACAAGCAAAAACGCCATGCTTTTGCAGCCGGCTACAGCACGCGAATGATTTATTGCTTTTCAATCAGCCCGGCGCTTGACAACTTTAACAGGGTAATATGACTTTTTTTGTATAAACTTTTGTTCATCCGCTTACTCCGGACTTCACTTCAAAACTTGCCCGGCTTATTCAATTATTTCCTAACCGGGATGCGCCAATAGTCGCCTTCGGTTCACACCGCGCTCCCCTCCTAAAGTTAATTCCAGGCTAATAATCGCTTAATCTGGCAAGAATATATTTGCGCATGCTTATTCAAGTAAGGAGCATGTCAATGAATATTCTGAGCGACGCGATTTTAGCACTCC
This sequence comes from Candidatus Zhuqueibacterota bacterium, assembly GCA_003576975.1. Taxonomy (GTDB): domain Bacteria; phylum Zhuqueibacterota; class Zhuqueibacteria; order Zhuqueibacterales; family Zhuqueibacteraceae; genus Coneutiohabitans. The sequence continues at coordinate 8,070 of QEVD01000281.1, read as the reverse complement.
TGAGTTTGAGTTTGCTGGTTTATGTTCTGCAAGGCGCAAGTTTGATTTATCAGACGCGGCGAAAAAAATCGGCGAATTCAAACCGGGAGCCGGTTTCGATACTCAAACCGCTGTGCGGTAAAATTGACGGCTTGGAGGAAAATTTAGAAAGCTTTGCGAGGCTGCAGTACCCGAACTATGAAATCATACTGGGTTTGAAATCGGCAGGCGATTCCGCCTTGCCGGTTGCCCAAGCCTTCAAGGCGCGGCATCCGGACTTGCCGGTTAAAATCGTAATCGACGCGCGGCGGTACGGCCATAATCCCAAGGTCAACAATCTGGTGCCGATGATGCTGCACGCCGCGCACGATCTCGTGCTGATCAGCGATGATAACGTACGCGTCGCGCCGGATTATCTCAGCAACACTGTCGCCGAAATGACGGCAGAAACCGGGTTGGTTTATAACTTGATTCACGGCGCCGGCGGTAAGCGGCTGGGCGCGATTCTGGAAAATCTGCATCTCAACTCGTTCATTGCCGGCAGCGTCTGCTTTCTGCACACCCTCTTGCGGCACGCTTGTGTCATCGGAAAATCCATGCTGTTCCGCCGCTCGACGCTGCAAGAAATCGGCGGCCTGCAAGAAATCCGCGATGTGTTGGCGGAAGATTACCTGCTCGGCCGCTATTATCAAAGCCGGGGCTATCGCGTGGCGCTGTGCGCCAGCGCGGTGAAAAACATCAATATCAATTGGTCGGTGCGCAGTTTTTGCAAGCGCCATGTGCGCTGGGCAAAAATGCGATTTTGGATCGGCACCTATCGTTACGCCTGCGAATGGCTCGGCAATCCGCTGCCGCTCGCGTTGGCGGGATTGATCTTGCAACCAAGCCTGCCTGCGTCAATCGCCTTCGTTCTATTTTGTTTCAGCAAGATCCTGGCCGATTGGCTGCTGGCGCGGCGCGTTTCGCGCGAGGTTTCGTTGCGTCACTTTCTCTTGACGCCGTTGAAAGATTTGCTGATCGCGGCCATCTGGTTTGCGCCATTTGTAAGCCGAACAATTTTGTGGCGGGAGAAAAAATATCTAGTAGGATTGGGATCAAAGTTGCGTCCCTGCAATGCTGAGGAAGAAGCAATTCTGTATCCCCACGCCCCACTTCCGGTTTTGAGTTAGCACGTTTTTCGTGGCCCTGAACTGCTGCTGAAAACCGGAGTCCTTATAAACGCCGAACGCGCGGCAAGGACTCGCCGCGCGTTTGGCATTTTTAGATTCAAAGCAGATTTGCAGCCAACTCGCCAAGTTGAAACAGCCTTGACGATCCAATCGATGACGCCACACTGCTCAAGGCGTCGTGACCAGCGGCAGCTCAATAAAGCTCGCCGAATTAATTGCGGTCGTAAAGCGGAAACCAGCTCGATTGCACTTGCACCATCAGGCGATGGCCGGGCAGAAAGACATGGTTCGCGGTGGGCAATGCGAAACGATACGGCAACGGTTTATTGGGCGCAATCGCCTTGGCCGTCTCCAGGCTTTCGCGATAGCGGCCGCGAAAAATATCGGCTGAGACCATCAATTGATACCCGCCCATTTCCGGCTGCCCTGCCACTTCATCGGGATATACGTCGATCAGCTTGACTACCCAGTCGGCATCCGTGCCGCTGGTGGAAGCGATCAAATTCACAATGGGCTGGCCGCTGATCTTAACCGGCGCGGTCAACACTTCCGAGACAAACACGACCACGTCGGGACGGCCGGAAGCTTCGCGCTGATCGTCCACCAGCCACTGCGGCCAGGTCAGTCCGGCATCATAATAACCGACAGGTTGAATGGGACGTGCGCGAAAAGGCACAGGTTTGGCCGGATCAGAAACATATTCTTCGAAAGTCGCATCGTTGGCTTTGGGCGGATCGAAACGCAGCTTCAAACCGGCAGCAAGATACAGCGGCGTTGGCTGTACGGTGCAGCCGCTCGCGCAACCGGCCGGCCACGCAGGCAGATGACGCCAGGTATCCGTTCCAGTTTCATAAGCCGACACCGGCGCGATCTCGGCCCGCGGCGCGCCCTCTTTGAGATATTGCGCCAGAAACGGCCGCAAAATTTTCTGGCGGAAATAGAGCGCGGTATTGCTGTTGAATTTGAGCGCGCCCAGGGCGCTGCCGTCCTCAATCGACTGGCCGTGATACCAAGGCCCCATCACGAGAAATACCTTATCGTTATTCGTATCCTTCGACTCCATGGCCTGATAAACGGCAATAGCGCCGTAAATGTCCTCTTGATCCCAGAAGCTGTGCACGATCATCACCGGCACGTGCAGCGGCCGCGCCGCGAGCAATTTGTCCACGGCTTGATCTTGCCAAAAGGTATCATAACTCGGATGCGCGAGAATTTTCCGCCAAAAGCCGAGCTGCTCCAATCCGCGGCGCCGTCCCAACTCGCCAGCCGAGCCTGCGGACATGTAGGTCTCATAATCGTCGAAGTGGCTGGCCCACCAATTGGCTTCCGAGCCGCGCTTCGCCTGCTGCCGGTAGATAAACGGCATCATCTGCTGGCGAAATGCGCCATTGTGAAACCAATCATCGCCAACCCAGCCGTCAACCATGGGATTCATGGGCACGGCGACTTTAAGCGCCGGATGCGGATCAACCAGCGCCATCAAGGTCAGGAAGCCGTTATAAGAAATGCCGAGCATGCCCACCTTGCCGTTGCTCTCCGGAATATTTTTCACCAGCCAGTCGATGGTGTCGTAGGTATCCGTGGCATGATCAACCGGCGTAGGATTCTGCGGCCCGCGCAGCGGGCGATTCATGAGGTAATCTCCCTCGGAGCCGTGTTTGCCGCGGACATCTTGCACCACGCGAATATAACCATCGGCAACGATCACGTCGGTGGCGTTATCATACCCCTGCAGGATGGGATCGAGATGCGCACTGGTGTTGTGGCTGGTGAGCGCCGAGGCATTGTACGGTGTGCGGGTTAAAAGGATTGGCGCGCGTTGAGCGCCTTTGGGCACAATGACAACCGTGTGCAGCTTGACGCCGTCGCGCATGGGAATCTTTACTTCGCGCCTGGCATAGTTGAACGCTTCCGTCTTTACCTCAAACTGCGCCGGCGTTTCGCTCGGCAGCGCCGGATAAGTTCCTTGCGGAGCCGGAATCTGCGCTAGCACAGGCATAGCGAACAAGAGTCCGCAAAACATCGCCGCGAGGGATCGTGACCGGCAGATCCTACTTTTCGACTTGTCAGTGTCTTTTATTGCCTGTTGTGAAATGGGGATACGCATAACGATTCTCCTCCTTACTCATGGGCCATGATTTTTGTAGCCAGGATTTGTGGATATGCAGCCATATTGGAGTGATGTGCTGGGCAACTCGCGTTATGAAGAGCGCAGTGCCAGGCGGGTCCAAGCCGCGCCCAGCACATCCACGACGCCAAACAGAATGAGCATGGGCTGGGCAAAGCCGAGTGCAACGAAGGCGACGAAAAAGACAATCACCGCGGCGCGGGCATTGACTGACCAGTGGAAAAAGCCGGTGTTTTCGCTGCGCGCCGCTTGCAAATAATAGTATGAGAGCAGAAGCACAAGCATGCCAACAACACGAATCCAAACTTCTTGTGTGGCGGCAAAGCCAAACGTAACCAGCACAACATTGGGGCTTACGACAAAGGCGCCTCCCAAAATGAGCAGATAAATTCCCCAGACAAAGACAGTCCTGGCGGCTCGACTCACAGACATACTCCTTTTCATTATGGTATATTTTAGAAACCGGCATGCCATAATTGGGAAAATTTTAAAGAATTGCAAGCCCTTGGTGCCGGCAAATGCAATCTATACCGTACACCTCCCTCCGAAAAAAAAGAGCGAAGCATGTCTTAGCGTGCCTCGCTCTCGCAAGAATTCTGCAGAAATTTTGTGAGATTTTGAAGCTCTGGAAGGCCAGTATGCTTATTTTACCAGCAAAAGCTTGCGGGTTGCGACCTGTTCGCCTGCCTGCAAGCGGTACAAATAAACTCCGGCAGCGAGGCCGCTCGCATCAAAATGCACATGATGTTCACCCGCCGGCAGTTTGCCGTTGACCAGCGTAGCAACCTCACGCCCGGCAAGATCGAAAATTTTCAGTGTCATGACGACCGTAGCCGGAAGCGAAAATGTAATTTGCGTGGACGGGTTGAAGGGATTAGGATGATTTTGCGCGAGCGCGAAAATTTTCGGCACAGGAACGCTGGCCGGCGCGGCTACGCTTGTGGTAATGGATCCTCGGATGACCAGGCTATAAACCGAATTGTAGCCGGTGCTGCCGATCTTCGTGCCTTTGCCGGTGGTGGGATTGATTTGCAGGAAATCGCTCACGGTGTTCAGCGCAAAACCAGAAAGCCCGAAGAGATTGCCGGCGGCGTCGAATTCGAGTTCAGGCATGCGGGCAAAACCGCTGTTTCCAATCAAGGTCGCTGCGCCGGTGGTTTTGTCGATTTGATAAACGTTTGGCCCAACCCGCGCCGCCCACAGCGATCCATCAACGGGATTGAACGCCAGGCCGGAAAGCAGTGTGAGATTCGTATCGCCCACCAGCGTCGTGTCGCCATTCGCGAGGTTAATGCGATACAATTTGCCTTTCGTGAATTCCGCGCCGTAAAGATCATCATTCACATCGAATGCAATTGCACGCAGGTTGGGCACGGGGATTGTCACACTGGGATAAGCTTCGCCGGTTTGAGCATCGACGCGCACGATTACTGTGGCAACGCTGTTAGCAACGGTTCCATAAATCACATTATCCGAAGGCCGCAGACTCATGCCGGTTAACTCATCAAAATTCGTGGCGCCGATGGCAACGCCGGCGCCGTCATTGGAATTGATGGTGAATAAAACACCAGCGGAGGAGCGGCCGGCATTCGCATAAATTGAGCCTGCTGCCGCGGGTCGAATTGCGAACCCCTTGCCGCGCAAGCTTACCGTGGTTGTGGCATTCGCGGGATCGTTACTCGTTATTTGCACAGCGCCAAAATCGACGCTCGGCGTTGTGGGACGGAAGACAATCGGCACGTTTACACGATTGCCGTAATCCAAGGACACGGGCAAATTGGGCGTCGAGAGAAAACGGAACGCTGAACCGGAAATTTGAAGCGCGGAAATCACCAAGTTCGCAAGGCCAAAGTTGGTAATCGTGAACACCGTTGTGTCGGTGCTAACCGAAGATTCTGCCAAGAACCTCACCGTATCCGTATCGGCAACCAACGTCGCGTCAAGATTTGGATATTTGACGCCAACCGCAGACCACGCCGCCAGTGCGGTTTGATATTCCTCCGAGGTATTGCCATACAAATCCATGGCGGAATAGATCGTGCCCAAGCGTGCGTCAAAATAACCTGAGTTCGGCGTCAAGTAGGTCGTCAAGTTGCGATAGGCAATGCTTTCAGCTTTCTCAAGGCCAAGGCCGTTAATGGCATAGGCTTCATTCTTGTCGTTCACCCCGCTGCCGCCGTCGCTGAGCAGATAGAACCAGTAATTTTGCACGCCGCTGTTCGTGTGAACGCCGCCGTAGTCGTTGTTGTTGTTGGGTGTGCTCGTGGTTGGAACCCAACCGAGACCCTGATAGGTATCGGGATCACCAAGCGCACGCGGATTCGACATTGATCGAATAAGGACTTCATCCTCTCCCACCTCCCAACTTCCCCCAGCGCCCAGCATGAAAAATTCTACGGCATTTCCAAAAATATCGCTAAATGATTCATTCAAGGCGCCCGGCTCGTTGGCATAAATCAGGCCCGCGGAGAATTGCGTTACGCCGTGGGTAAATTCGTGCGAAACGATGTCGATGGAAACCAGCGGGGTGGCGTTATTCGTGCCGTCGCCAAACCGCATGCGGCTGCCGTCCCACTGCGCGTTGAACCAGCCGTTGTCAAAATGCGCATACGAGCGAATGACGGCATCGTTATTGTCATAACTTCGCCGGCCGTGGCGATTGAGAAAATAGTCATACGTGGCTTCCGCCGCCCAATGTACGCTCACGCCCGCTGCTTGATAGCCGGTATCAAATTCACTATCCGTGTCGGTGAAATCTCGCGCGTTGCTGAAATTGTCGGTGCGCTGCATGTCAAACGTTTGAATGCCCCGCCCTCGTCCCGCTTCGCGCAGGCGATAGCTAAGCGCCGTGACTTGATCCACCGTAATAGCCACGGCGCCGTTATAAACGCTCACGCCAGTGCCGGGAACGTCCACGTCGTGTAAAAGTGAAGAGACTTTCACAATAGCGCCGGTGTTCGCTTCCACGTCAACGGCATAACGGCCCAGCGGCCTTTCGGCATAAATATCGAAGCGATAGACCAGCCGAAAATCATCTACACTTTGCGCGTTATGGCCGGCGCTTATTTTTAGTTCGCCCTTGGGCGCGAAGGTCGCATGAGGATCATCTTGTTCGCGCCGCAAAAACGCCTCGTTGTCAGGATTTTCCCACATGTATGCTTCCGCGCCAACGTGCGCCAGCGCAAAATCCAATGCCCGCGCTTCGGACAGCGCCAGCCTGGTTTCGATATTCAGACCGGCAACGAGATCACCGTGGGTGAGAAACACGTTGCCGTTCTTTTCATGCACCAAAAAATGACGATCCGCGATCTCCAGTCCCTTGTAATACTGTTGCAGGCGATAATGTCTCTGGCCAAGTTGATCAGTTGCAATCGCCTTCTGCCTGAATTCGTCTTCCGAAGACAAATTCAAGAGGTGACGATAGTTTTCAAAAAAAGCCTGCGAGGACATTCGTTCGGCTTCGGAAAGATGCTGCACGTGCGTGAGCGGCCGTTTGATGGCAGCCGAGGAAGTCGAAGCAGGTTGAGGTTGTGCCGCAGTCAGGTGGTTCGTAAAACCGAACAAGATGCAGAGAGAAAAAAACAAATGCACGGCACGGAATGTGGTTTGTTGTATCATGAATATCTCCAGTTAGAAATGAGAAGCGAGAACATATGAAAATCCCAAACAATATTATCTCTAAACCGTCGGAATCAATTAAAACATCATAACAAATTTCCCCTCTTTATACAACAACTGCTCATCCACCCAAATTTCCCCGCCGGCGCGTAAATCGCAAATCATGTCCCAATGGCCGCCGGATTCCGGATAGCTCGCGCCCAACGCCAGGTGAAAGCTGCCGCCGATTTTTTCATCGAACAAAATTTGGCGCGTGAAGCGCGTAATGCCCTCATTGGTGGCAATGGCAAACTCGCCGGCGCGGCGCGCGCCCTCGTCGGTGTCCAGCGTGGCCAGCAAGAATTCTTCATTTTTTTCAGCGCTGGCGCGCACGACTTTGCCCTGTTCGAACCACAGGCGCACGCCTGCCACCTCTTTGCCGCCATAAATCGCGGGATAGGAGAAATACACCTGGCCTTCGACGCTGTCTTCCACCGGCGCGGTGAAAACCTCGCCGTCCGGCAGGTTAAAATTTCCCGCGCAATTGATGAACGGCCGCCCGGCAATGCTCAAACGCAAATCCGTGCCCGGCGCTTTCACGTGCACGCGCTGCTTGCCACTCAGCCATTTGACGATACGATCTTGCTGTGCGGCAACGCGTTGCCAATACCCAACCGGGTCGTGCAAATCCGGCATGCAGGCTTGATAAAAGAAATCTTCAAATTCGCGCGAGCTCATCTCGGCGTCTTGCGCATAGGCATGCGTCGGGAAAATGGTGTAGACCCAGCGCAATTCTCCGGCTGCCGTGCGTTGCATCAAAATTGTGCTCAACACCGCGCGCGCTTGCGCCCGCAGGGAAATTTTTTTCGGATCGACATTACTCAGCGCCTTGGTGTTGCTGGCGCCGTCGATTTGAATGAGAACATCGTGACGCTCGCGTACCAAACGATCGATTTCAGAAACATACTGCAATTGTTCACCGGAGGCGTGACAATAAAACAATTCATCGATCTCCGGCAGCTCCGGCAGCACAATGGGATAGCCGCCGGCTTGCAAAACCCTGGCATAGACGGCGGACAAAAGCGGCGCGGCGATCGTTTCACCTTGAATCACGACTTTGTCACGCGGACGGACTTTGACGGAGTAATGAACGAGTAAATCGGCGAGTTTTTCGAGACGGGGATCAGGCATGTATGC